>VAXP01000101.1:0-23512 GCA_005884125.1 Actinomycetota bacterium
TCACGGCCAGGACATCGGCCCCCAGCTTGGCCAGGACGTTGGGCATCACGAAGCTGCTGGTCCCGAAGGCGTAGTCCAGCACCAGCTTGAAGCCGGCCGAGCGCACAGTCTCCACGTCCACGCTCGCGGTCAGGGCCGCGGTGTAGTACTCCAGGGCCCGGGGCGGAAAGCCGATGTCGCCGATCTCGGCCGCCATGGCTCTGCGGAAGTCCTCCCGGTAGAAGAGGCGCTCGATCTTGCGCTGGCTGGCCTCGTCGATGTCGATGCCCTGGTGGTCGAAGAAGCGGATGACCACGGACTGGGGGTCGTTGGCCGCCAGGCGCACGGTGATCCCACCCTGGCTGTGGGCCGTGCGCACCTGGAAGCGGGTGACGGGAATGGTCGCCGCCTCCAGGTCGTCGGCGTTGAGCCCGGCCGAGTTCAGACCGACCATCACCGCCCTCTTGAGGGCGCGGGCGGCCCGACTCGAGTCCCGGGAGCAGGTCACCGTCGCCCCCCGCTTCAGCGTGGTGGCGTAGGCCATGGCCACCCGCACGGCCAGCTCCGGGGAGATGTCGACGTTGGCCAGGCCGGCCACGCCCAGCCGACCGAACAGGTTGCGGGCGCCGCGGGACTCCCAGACGATCGAGGAGTTGATGATGGCACCCGGCTCCACCGTCTTGAAGGGGTAGACCTTCACCCCGGGGTTGATGACGGCGTGCTCGCCCACGAAGCACTCGTCCCCCAGCACCACGCCCTCCTCGCAGCGGGCCCCGCGTCTCAGGTCGGTGGACCGGCCCAGGACGGCGCCCCTCACCCGGACCGCGGGCCCGAGGTAGGAGTTGTCGTGCACGACGGCGCGCTGGAGGTAGGCGTCCACCCCCACCCGCACGTTGGCCCCCAGGACGGTGTACTCGGCGATGTGGGCGCCGGCGTCGATCCGGCAGTTGTCGCCCAGGATGGCGGGGCCGTCCACGATGGCGTCGGGATCGATCTCGGCCCCCTCCCCCAGCCACACGCCCTCCCGGAGCCGGAAGCCGGAAACCTCGACGCCGACCTTGCCGTCGAGGATGTCCTGGTGGGACCCGGAGTAGGCCTCCAGGGTGCCCACGTCCTCCCAGTAGCCTTCGGCCATGGACCCGTAGAGGGGCTTGCCCTTGTCCAGCAGGGCCGGGAACACGTCTCCGGAGAAGTCGACCACACCCTCCGGGATGTGGTCGAAGATCTCGGGCTCGAGCACGTAGATGCCGGTGTTGATGGTGTCGCTGAAGACCTGCCCCCAGGTCGGCTTCTCCAGGAACCGTTCGATGGACCCGTCCTCGCGGGTGATCACGATCCCGAACTCGAGGGGGTTCTCCATGGCCTTGAGGGTGATGGTCGCCAGCGCGCCGCGCTCCTCGTGGAAGCGCACCACGGCCGAGATGTCCATGTCGGTGAGCACGTCGCCGGCGATGACGAGGAACCGCTCGTCGAGCTCGGCCCTGGCATTGCGCACCGAGCCCGCAGTGCCCAGGGGTGTCTCCTCGGTGGCGTACACCATGCGCACCCCGAACTCCGAGCCGTCGCCGAAGTAGGTGCGCACGTGGTTGGCCATGAAGGCCACCGTCACGACCAGGTCGTCGAAGCCGTGCTGCCGTAGCAGGCGCACGATGTGCTCCATCATCGGGCGGTTGGCCATGGGGAGCATGGCCTTCTGCTGGTTGGAGGTCAGGGGGCGCAGGCGACTCCCCTCGCCTCCCGCCATGATCACCGCCTTCACGGCGCGCCGCCGGTGGCGTCCACGGACGCGAGCCTACCGCCGGCCCCCCAACGCCCCCGCCCGATCCGGGTCGGCCGCCCTGGTCTCCAGGAGCGCCTCCCGGGCCACGGGCACGTAGGTCACGGCCGCGTACCAGGCCAGGGCCAGCCCGGGAATGGCCGAGATCCAGCCCAGGGCGATGGCCGGGTGGCGCCAGGACGCCGTCGAGTGCCCGGCCAGGAACAGGGGCACCGCGGCCATGAGGGCGAATGTCCCCGCCTTGCCCGCCCACTGCACGTCGATGCGCCTGGCCCCGAGCGCGGCCAGGGCCACCGCCGCGGCCGACACCAGGGCCTCCCTGACGATCACGGCCACGCCGACCCACAGAGGAATGGACCCGTCGACCAGGACGGCGATCACCGCCGCGCCCAACATGACCCGGTCGGCGGTGGGGTCGAGCACCTTTCCCAGCGTCGACACCTGGCCCAGGTGCCGGGCCGCGTAGCCGTCGACCCAGTCGGTGACGCCCAGGCCCCCCAGGAGAAAGGCGGCCGCCTCCCGGTTGTCGCGCCCGAAGAGGAGCCACAGGAAGACCGGGACCAGCAGGAGGCGGACCACGGATATGGCGTTGGGGAGCGTCAGGATGCGGTCTTCACCCCGGCGCCCCATGGGGGCCGGAGTCTAGGGACTGGTGGCGAGGGGCCCCCTGTCAGGCCATGCTGATGCTCAGACCCCCGTCCGAGGACGCCATGGAGATGGCCTGGTCCACCGTGGTCCCGGCGACCACACCGGGGACGCCGACCACGAGGTGGGTCAGAAGCCCCAGGGCCGCTCCCGTCGAGCAGTCCACGATGGCCGACCCCGAGTCGCCCGGAGCCGAGGGGATCTCGGCGTACCAGGCTCCGGCCTGCCGGTCCTCCCCCACCCCGGCCCGGGCCCGGGTCGGGAAGGTCTCACCGACCACCACGCCGTTGCCGTAGACGCACACCGGGGTTCCGGCGGCCACGTTGCTCTTGCCGTTGGGCCCTCCCCACACCGGCACCGTCCGGCGTATGGGGCCCATCCCGCCCGGGATGGCCACCAGCCCGAAGTCGTGGCCGATGTCCTTGGGGTCGGCCGCCGATGGATCGTTCTGGCGGGCGTAGGCCACCGCACCCAGGGTGGCGAAGGTGCCGTTGAGCACGGCGCCGAGCTGGCCACCGAAGAAGCAGTTGGTCACGCAGACCTCGACCTTGGAGACGGTGTTGCCGTCCTTGAGCGAGTTCTCGTGGGAGGTCAGGAAGCAGTGCCCGGCCGCGCCCAGGTACTGGGTGCCGCCCGCCTGCCAGACGAAGTTGGCCGTGCAGATGAAGGTCGCCGCCTGGCCGTTGTCATCGTTGCGATGGATCAGCAGGTACGAGCCCGGCCCTATGCCGTCGGCCCCGTTGGGAGTGGGCGGGCCCGAGGCCGCGGGCACCGTCTGCACTTTCCACCCGGTGACGTTCAGGATCGCGAGACGGGCGGACCCCGACGCGCTAGCCGCGGGCTGGGGGAGCAGCAGAGTCGCTGCCAGCGCCAGCCCTGTCCCGATGGCCACCAGCCGCCCGCCGCCTGCCCTGCCCGCACCTCGAGTCACCTTTGTACCTCACCGGAGAGTTGGTGGACTCCTCATCCCCAGCCGGTGACCGCTCTAATCAATTAATTCAATCAGAACCCGTCAGTCCATTATCCCACCGCGAGCAGTGGCGCGACCAGCGCGATCAGTTCTGCTGGCCCACCGTCGCACCGGAGACCTGGACTGCGTATCCCGTGTAGGTGCCCGATCCCCCGAGGTCTGGGGCGTCGTGCGAATAGGCGATGTGGGCCCATCCCGAGGAGTCCGTCGCCACTCCGAAGTCGTCGAAGAGCTGTCGGCCGCCCTGACAGGTGAAGCCCAACTCGCAGACAGCGCCCGAGTGGACCGCGGTGACGGACTGAACAGTTCCCCAGCCAGTCGGCGAGCCTGTCGTGTTCTGAACGAATGCCACCGACCACGTCCCTTTGGCTCCGCCGCTGGCCTGGTAGAAGACGAGATCGGCCCCGGTCGAGGCGGCGGCGATCCAGGGCATCACCGCAGGCGAGGAGCCACCTCCAATCGCGCCCGAGCAGCTCCAGGTGGCGCCATGGTCGCTAGAGACCGCGGCATAGACGGTGGCCGAACTCACGTTGCCGGCAGCGTCGAGGGCACCGGCAGACCATGTCAGCCAGACCTTGCCCGATGGATCGACGGACACGTTCGGGAACTGGTTGCCGAGGTTGAGCGTGGGAGAGGCCTTGCTGCACGGCACCTCTCGGTCCGTCCAGTTGAAGCCGCCATCGCTCGACACCGCCACGTAGGCCTCGTTGAAGTTGCCGGTGGTGGTGTTGTCCGTGGAGGGCGCCGCGTAGGACTGGTAGGCCCAAAATCCGGGAAGGGGCCCTAGAGCCTGGGTTCCGGAGGTCGTTACCCGGTCGATGGCAAGGTTTCCGTGCTGATTCGCAAGCAGGCCATTGACCCCGGCCTGGCTGCTCGGGTTGAGCGCCTCGCCGATCTGCGTGTAGGCGAACCCGCCGTTGTCGGATCGAAGGACGTTTATGTTGTTCGTGGCGATATCGTGGAACGTCAGCAACGATGTGCTCGAGCCGTAGGCGGCGATCCACTCTCGGTCATCGCCAGGGAGGCCGCTCTGTACGGGCACGTTCAGATAGGTCTTGCCGCCGTCGTCGGAGTGGGCCACGGAGACCGACCCGACGTTCAGGCTGGCTACGTAGATCCGGTCGGGGCCACCCGGGCTCACAGGGCTGGACGCGATGGCGATGTCGGTATCGCCACCGGACGCGCCGAGACCTGACACGGCATTGGGCTGGCCGCTATAGCTGAGGCTGCAAGGTGACGCGCTTGAGCCACCGGGTGCCACACCGTGCCACGCGTCGCTACCCCCACCGACCCCCCGCTCGGAGGACACAGCCACGTTGCCATCGGATCCGACCCGCAGCGCGGGCTCGCCGTCCTGGTTGCTGCCGCAGCTAGGGCCCCAGTTGAGCTGGCCGAAGCTGAAGTTGCCTGCCGTCACCGTCGGGGCGGAGCTGGCCGGGGCGCTCGGCGCTGGCGGCTTCGGCCCCGCTGAAGCGGGAATCGTGGCCCCGGTCGAGACTGCCAGAGCCAAGCCGGCGAGAGTGGTAAGGGCGACGCGTCGGCGGGACGGTCGGCGCACGGGCGAATTCCTCCTGGTCACGAGCCTCGGGAGCAAGGTCTCCTAAGCCTCAATTCGCCGAGCTCAGGCGGGAATCCTGCTGCCGGCCGCCTGGTCGGCCCGCGGGTTCGGCCTCAGGTGGCGGGTTCGGCCTCAGGCGGCCGGTTCGGCGTCGGACGAGGCGGCCGCCCGGGCGGCGCGGGCCGCGGCCACGGCGGCGCGAGGCAGGACCGGCGCGTCCCGGCCCGTCCCGCCTGTCGGGCTGGGCCTGGGGGCCCGGCCCTCCTCGTGGTAGTCGGCCTCCACGTTGACGGTCCACACGTCGTGGTCGGCACCCAGGATGTTCTCCACGGTCAGAAGCGCCGTGTACATGGAGTGGTCCTGGTTGTTGTACTTGTGCATCCCGTTGCGCCCGACGGGGTGGACGTTGGGTGCGCTGGCCGCCAGCCAGGCCCGGAGCACCTCCACGTTGTCGCGGTAGTGCTCGTCGTAGACGGGATAGGCCTTGGGCATGCGCACGACGTAGCCCCGCTCGACGTCGGCGCTGTCCATGAGGCCGAGAGCCTCCAGCTCGGCGATCCCCCGGCGTACGAGGTCGTCGTCGTTCGCCGTCCACCACTCGTCGCCCTCCGACACTGTGTACTCGAGGCCCAGGACGTTGCGCCGGTCCGTCACCATGAACGGCGACCAGGATCCGAAGTTCTGGACCCGCATGGTCTTGACCTCGGGGGCGTGGATGTAGATCCAGTTGTCCGTCCATGAGACCTTCTCGGCGGGCACGACCAGAGCCACGGTCAGGAAGTCACGGAACTCCAGGCCGTCGGCGGCCCGACGCACCTCCGGCGGCACGGGAGGGTCCATCACCCGGATCAGCTCGGGCAGGGGCATGGAGGAGATGACGTGGTCGGCCGGGTGCTCCCGCGCCCCGGCGCCGGGGCTACGGGTCCATACGCCCACCGCCCTGCCGCCGGCGTGGCAGATGCGGATCACGGGCGACTCCATGACGATCTCTGATCCCGACGCCTCGACCAGCTCCCGGCAGCGCTCCCACATCATCCCGGGGCCGTGCTTCGGGTACTGGAACTCCTCGATGAGGCTGGTCACCTGCTTGGAGCCGTTGCCGCGCCGGCCCAGGATGCGGGTCCGGAGGGGTTCCCACACCGCGGTCCACAGCGACATCCCCTTGATGCGCTGGGCACCCCAGTCGGCCGAGATCTCCGAAGCGGGCACGGCCCAGACCTTCTCGTTGTACGTCTTGAAGAAGTGCTCGTAGAGGCGCCAGCCATAGTTGGCCGCTATGTAGCCCTCCAGGGACTTCTGGTCGGCGGGGGGACGGACACGCACCCAGAGGAACGACGCCACGCACCGCAACGCCTCCAGGAATCCGAGGCTGCGCAGGGCGTTGAGGGGCCGTATCGGGTAGTCGATGAACTTTCCCCGGTAGTAGATGCGGCTGGATCGGGGCCGGAGCAGGAAGTCCTCGTCGGGAAGGATCTCGTGCCACAGGGCCTCCACATCGGGCACCTTGGTGAAGAAGCGGTGACCGCCGATGTCGAAGCGCCACCCGTCGCGCTGGACCGTCCGGCTGATGCCGCCCACGACGGAGTCGGCCTCGAGCACGGTGGCCCGGCGGCCCCGGCGTCCGAGGCAGTAAGCCGCGGTGAGGCCCGCTGGTCCTGCGCCGACGATGACGATGTTGTTGCCGGGCTGGTTGTCCTCGGTCGTCGCCGTGCGATCGGCTCTGGCCATCTCCATGGGGACCGCGGGCTCCTCTTGGGGGGCAAGGCGGGGCGGTGCGGGGCGGCCCTCGTCGGTGATGGAGCTGCCCCAGCGGTGGTCGCCTCCATCGTCGCCCGTGGACGAGGGGCGATGCCAGTCAGGGCACGTAGCTGCCCAGGAAGGCGGCCAGCCCGTACGCCGCCAATAGCAGGGTGGACACGACCATGACCACGCGTGCCTGGGCCCGGCCACTCCCCGTGGCTTCCGCGAGCACGAGGACGAACGGGAAGCAACCCCACAGGTAGCGCTCGATGGAGTTGAGGTTGTACGAGGCCAGAGCCGCAGCCAGGGTCGCCAGGGCGAACGCGGAGTAGGACAGCGGCCACCGGCGGGCCATCGCCACCAGGGCGATGACCGCCAGCACCACCCACGGGTAGTGGAGCTGCTTGCCCAGGTCCCCCACGCTCAGCCGCCGGACCACGTGCCCCAGCACGACCAGGGGATTCTCGGTGGGCCCGCGCAGGCCCTTGATCTGCTGGGCCCGGTAGGGCAGCAGGGCGTCCCCGAAGCGCAGGCCGACCCAGCCCAGGTAGAGCCAGGCGCCGGCGGGAGCGGCGAGAACGGCCGCGGTCCGGGTCAGCAGGGCCCGGCGGTCGAGGGCCCGCACGTGGCGCAGGGCCTCGACACCGATCGGCACCGCCATGAGCAGGCCGATGGGACGCATGGCGCCGTACAGGAGCGCGGCCGCACCGGCCCACCACCACCTTCCCCGGCGGGCGGACAGCAGGGCCACCACGGCCAGGGAGACGGCCAGGGGCTCGGCGTAGCCCATGACCATGACGAAGGCCGGGGGCATGAGGGCCACCAGCCACGCCGCCCTGCGGGCCAGGGCCTCGTCCCCCGTCTCCTCCAACGCCACCCGGTGCACGAGCCCGCCCAGCACCAGGGCGCCGCCGTTGGCCAGCAGGAGCAGGAGGGTGCTGACCCCGGCGCTGCCGGCGACCACGCCGGGCCAGGCCAGCAGGGGGAAGGCGGGGAAGAAGCGCAGCGACCGGGGAGGCACGTGGGCGTAGCCGTGCAGGGCGATGCGGCGGTACCAGTCGGCGTCCCAGGCCAGGAGCCCCTGGTGGGAGCGGACGTGGGCCTGGTGGGCCGCCAGGTGGAGGTGGCCCACGAGGAAGCGGGCCAGCAGCACCGTGGCGATGACGACGACGTGGGCCACCACCCAGCCCGGCGCGGCCGCGGCCAGGTCCTGCCTCCACCGCCCAGGCCGTCGCCGGGGCCCGGTGGTGGGGACGGGGGGCGGGGCGGTCGGCGCCTCGGTCCTCGCCGGCAGGGTGGTGGCGGCCGTCGCCCTGGATGTGCCAGGCACGCTCATGGGACCCCCGAGCCGGCTCACGGAGGCGGATACCGGTAGAGGGTCTCGCGTTCGAAGCGGTCGTTGCGGGCCACCACCTCGGTCTCCTGCCCGGGCCGCAGGGCCGAGAGCTGGGCCGCCAGCAGGGTGCAGCGGCCCTTCAGGGTGCGGTAGCCCCGGGCCCACACCAGGAAGATCTGCCGGGGCCCTGCCGCCGCCACCAGGCGGTGGGCGAAGGCGACGGGGTCGGCCTGCGTGTTGGCCCGGGCGTAGTCGACCCAGTCGACGAAGCGAGGCGAGCCCCACCTCGGGTAGGTGACCTGCTGGACGGGGGCGTCGAGGACGCGGCTCACACCCGGGCCCAGCTGATCGGGGCAGTAGGCCACCAGGTCGCCGGGGTGGGCGTCCCGGGCGATGGCCCGGGCCACGTCCCGGGCCTGGGTGCGGTTGTAGGTGGCCAGCTGTCCCGCGACCGACAGCCCGATCACGCCGGCCACGGCCAGGACCGCGGTTCGAACCCGGTCGTCGAGGAGCACGGTGGTGCCGAGGCCGGCAAGGAGGGCCACCAGGGGAAAGACCACCGCCGTGTAGCGGGTGACGAAGCCGGCGTGGGTGACCATGCCCGCGACCACGGCCAGGCCCATGGTGCCGAAGGCGGCGACGGCCAGGGGCCGGGCCCGAGGTCGGGTGCGCAGGTCGAGCTCGACGTGGTGGCCGTCGATCGAGCGCCCGAAGACGCCCAGCGCCGTCAGGCCCAGCAGCATCAGCAGCAGGAAGGGTGCCAACCAGCGATGCCCGCCGGCGTAGTCGCTGAGCGTGTCGATGATCGACACCGGGTTGGGCGGGTAGGCCCATGGCGTTCCCGTGTGGCGGGCCTGGTAGACGAAGACGGGCAGCCAGGGCGCGAAGACCACCCCTCCCCCGGCCATGGCCACCAGGACGCGGCGGGCCGCTTCCCTGCGGGGTCCGCGGCGGGCCAGCGGCACCAGGGCCAGCCCCGTCGCCGCCAGCAGGTACACGGCCCAGTAGTGGCTGAGGAGCAGGGCGGCCGTCACCAGGCCGATGGCGACGAGGCGACCGGCGGTCGGCTTCTGCAGGGCCTTCGACAGGGCCAGGAACCCGGCCAGGACCAGGAGCCCCACGAGGGAGTACATGCGCGCCTCGGTCGCGTAACGGATGGCGAAGGGCGAGGAGGCGACTACCACGAGCGTCCCCGCAGCTGCCGTCCGCCCCCCCACCCGGCGACCGGCCATCCACGCCAGCGGCAGGGAAGCCACCGAGCAGACGCTCGAGAGCGAGCGCACCGCGAAGTCGCCCGTCCCGAGCACCCGAATCCACCCGTGCAGCAGCACGTAGTAGAGAGGAGGGGCGCCGTCATGGCGCAGGGCCTCAGGCAGCCGGGACAGGGGTAGCCGGGCCACGTTGACGGTCAGGGCCTCGTCCAGCCAGAGGTCGGAGCGGGCGAAGAATCGCAACCCGACCCCGATGGCGACGACGGTGGCCACCACGACCACCTCGACCCTGACGCGGGGGGCGCGCCGGGGGCTCGGTGGCTCGACTAGGTCGGCGTCAGCCCATCCGGCGCGGCGCGTCCGCGCCTCGACCACGTCCATCGCCCGGAGAACCTAATTGGCGCGAATGGCTCAGGGGGTGCAGCAGAGGGGCCTGAGCACGGCGGCCGCGTCGGCCAGGCGCTCCTTGGTGATGTAGGCGGCGGCCCCCAGGAAGGAGGCCCCGTCCTCGTGCACCTCGGCCGGGAGGGCGGACACGACCACCACCACGGCGTCGGGGGCGGCGTCGAGGATGAGGGGCAGAGCCTCCATTCCCGACATGTTGGGCATGAGCAGGTCGAGGAGGATGGCGTCGGGTTGCAGTTCGCCGGCCAGGCGCACGGCGTGGAGCCCGTCGGCCGCCTCCCCGATCACCGTGAAGTGGTCGTCCACCTCCAGCTGCATGCGGGTGAGAAGCCGGATGTCGGCCTCGTCGTCGACCACCAGAACGCTGCACTGTTGCCTCATGCCCACCGGCTCTCGAGCTGGCCGGGTGCCGACCGCTGGGCCCGTGTTGGACTGGGCGGTCCTGCCCCGCAAGCTCATGCTCGCGCGCGATGCGCGCGCCCGCCGGGTGGTCTCTTCGTGACGGTGACGTCACCGCCCGCTGCGGGCCATGGCGCCCCCCGAGCCCGAAGCGCATGATCCATCCGGTGCCGAAAGGGAACGGGGGCCTGATCAGGGTCGTCATCGCCGACGACGAGGCCGACGCCCGGCTGCTCGTCCGTCTGTCCTTCGAGCTCGACCCGCGCTTCGAGGTGGCCGGGGAGGCCAGCAACGGCCGGGAGGCCCTGGACGTCCTGACCGCCTCCGGCGCCGACGCCGTTGTCCTCGACCTCCACATGCCCCAGATGCACGGGCTGGAGTCCCTCCCTCTCATCCGCAAGCAGTTCCCCCGCGTCGCCATCGTGCTCTTCTCGGCCTACCTGACCGGGGCGGCCCGGCTGACCGCGGTCCGCCTGGGCGCCGACGACGCCATGGAGAAGACCGTCGCACCTCGGCAGCTCGTCGAGAGGATGGCCCGGCTCTTCGCCGCCGCTTAGGACGGGGCAGCGGCCACGGGCCCGGCGGCGGCCCCGGTCCCGGCGGCCGTGGCCTCAGGGGTCGGGACGAGCCAGGCTCAGCAGGAAGTCACGGGCTGGGTCCATCCAGCTCGCATCGACGGTGAAGCCTCCCCCCCTGAGCTCCCGGGCGACCTGCTCGGGCGTGAACTTGGCCGAGATCTCTGTGCGCAGATCCTCGCCCGCCTCGAAGCCGACCTGCATGGCCAGGTCCTCGATCTCCACGATCTGGGGGAGCCTCGAACGCAGCCGCATCTCGATCCACCGGGCCTCCTCGTCCCACAGGGCGACGTGGTCGAAGTCCTCGGGCTGGAAGTGGGCGCCCAGCTCGTGGTTCAGCACCGACAGGACGTTGCGGTTGAATTCGGCCGTGACCCCGGCCGAGTCGTCGTAGGCGGCCAGAAGCCGCCCCCCATCCTTGACCAGGTCGGTGCCCAGGAGGAGGTGGTCCTCCGGAGTCATGGTTGCACCGAGATCGTCCAGGAAGCGCCGCCTCTCCCCCGGAGCGAGGTTGCCGATGGTGCTGCCCAGGAAGGCAACCATCTTGTGTCCGTCCACCGGCAGCTCGGAGAGGTGGCGATGGAAGTCCCCGACCACGGCCCGTACCTCGATGCCATAGGCGCCCGTGATGTCCTCGGCCGCCCGCCGCAGGGTCTCCTCGCTCACGTCGAACGGGACGAAGGTCCGCAACCGCCCCGACGCCGACATGGCGTCGAGAAGCAGGCGGGTCTTCTCCGACGTGCCCGAGCCCAGCTCGACCAGGGTGTCCGCCCCGCTGGCGGCGGCGATATCGGCGGCGTGAGCGTCCAGGATCGAGCGCTCGGCCCGGGTCAGGTAGTACTCGGGCAGCCGGGTGATCTCGTCGAACAGCTCGCTCCCCCGGTCGTCGTAGAACCAGGTGGGCGGCAGCGACTTGGGATGGCGTGAGAGTCCGGTCCGCACATCGGCCTCAAGGGCCGCCCTTCGCGCCTCTGCGGTCACGTGGACGTCGACAGTCATTGAAGGCGTCATCAGGGTGGTCTCCGGTTCCCTTGGATCAGGCGCCGGCGTCGCGAGCGAGTCGCACCCCGGTGAAGGGCCACCGGGCGCCGGGCGGGAAGAAGTTCCGGTACGTCGCCCGGACGTGCCCGGGCGGGGTCGCGCAGCATCCGCCCCGCAGGACGTGCTGGTTGACCATGAACTTCCCGTTGTACTCACCCACCGCGCCGGGCGCGGGCCGGAACCCCGGGTAGGGCAAGTAGGCCGACGACGTCCACTGCCACACGTCCCCGAACCACGTCGGTCCCGACGCGGGAAGGGGATGGAGGAAGTCGAGATCCAGGAAGCGGGCGGCCCCGTCCGGGCCGGTGCGACCGGGTTGGTCGGTCGCCACCACCTCCCACTCGGCTTCGGTCGGGAGCCTGGCGTCGCACCAGCGGGCGAAGGCGTCGGCTTCGTAGTAGCTCACGTGGGAGACGGGCTCGGCCGGATCGATCGGACGGGCCCCGGCCAGCGTGAAGATCTCCCAACCGTCGCCGTCCCGAGCCCGGGACCAGTACAGCGGCGCCTCCCACGCGCTCGCCAACACCGATCCCCAACCGTCGGAAAGCCACAGCTCGGGCCTCCTGTAGCCGCCATCGTCCATGAACGCCAGCCATTCCCCACACGTGACGGGGCGGTCGGCCAGCGCGAAGGGTGCCAGATGGACGTCGTGGCGAGGGGACTCGTTGTCGAAGGCGAAGCCCCCGCCCTCGTGGCCGATCCCGCACAGCCCGCCGCCGTGCTCGACCCATCGGGCTGGCACCGCGTCGGCGGGGCCCGCCCTCGGACGAGACGACCGGTAGGCGGGCCGTAGGGAGTTGAGGGACAGGACGTGTTTGATGTCCATCAGCAGCAGCTCCTGGTGCTGCTGCTCGTGGTGAAGGCCGAGGTCGACGAGCCAGGCCACGTCGTCGGTGAGGTCGGCGTCGAGCAGGTCGAGCATGGCCGCGTCGGCGTGCTGGCGGTAGCGGCCGATCTCGGCTACCCCGGGCCGCGACAGCAGGCCGCGCTGCGGTCGGGGGTGCCTGGCTCCCAGGGTCTCGTAGTAGGAGTTGAAGAGGTAGGCGAACTCAGGGTGGAACTCCCGGTATCCCCGGAGCTGCGGCCCGAGGAGAAAGGTCTCGAAGAACCACGTCGTGTGGGCCCGGTGCCACTTCGTGGGGCTGACGTCGGGCATGGACTGGACGGTCTGGTCCTCGGCCGACAGGGGCGCGGCGAGCGCCTCGGTCAGGTCGCGGACCCGGAGGTACCGGCGGGCGGGGGGCACGGCGACGGCTCTGCCGTCGTGGGACCCGTCAACCACCGGTCGTGTGGCAGCCACCCCCTACCCGAAGGCGATGCGCGCCGCGACCCAGTCGTAGTTCCGGACCGGCGCGGACCAGGGACAGATGCTGCTGGGCCTGCGAGGGGTGCGCAGAGTGGCACCCGGGTCTGTACCGCGGGTCATGACCAACCTCCTCGATCGCGCCGAGGCCCGTTCCTCGGCTCCATGGCTGGCCGACCTTACGCTCCCGCCGCAGCCCACGGGAACACCCCCCGTTCACCGTCTGCGGCGCAGCTGCCAGACCCTGCCTCTCGGACATATCCGACCCCGGTCCGCGTACCGTTCTCGTACGGTCGGGAGATGACATCCGGGTCTGGGGACAGCGACTGGCGGTCCACCAACCGGGCGAGATGGGACGAACGGGTGCCGGCCCACGCGGCGAGCGCGTTCTACGACCTCGACGCCGTGGTCGCGGGTCGAGACGACCTCCGCCCCTGGGAGGACGCCGAGCTGGGCTCGCTCGAGGGCCTCGACGTCGTCCACCTGCAGTGCCACATCGGGACAGACACCGTCGCGCTGGCCCGGCGGGGCGCCCGTGTCGTGGGCCTCGACTTCTCCCAGCCGGCCGGACAAGGCCTTCACCCGGAACAAGGCCTGGGAGAGGCTGCACTCGCTCGGGGAGGTGCTGTCCGCCGTGCTCGAGTCGGGGTTGCGGGTGGAGCTGTTCCACGAGTTCGACGTGACGCCCTCACCGACGCCCTGGCTGGAGCGGGGAGAAGAACGGGCTCTGCCGGTTTTCCGAGGGGATGTGGCGCTTCCCTCTGGCCTACTCCCTCCGAGCCCGCCGAGAGTGAGCCGCGGCGTGCAGGTCGGCCCCGCCGTATCGACGTTCGACGTGCTCGACGTGGATGTCCTCGAAGCCTGCGTCGGCCAGGACCGCGGTGAGCTCCTCTTTCGTCCAGCACGAGAAGAGCCGGCCCGGGAAGTCGTCACCAGGCAGGTCGTGGCCCTGGTAGTGACCCTCGATCAGGGTGATCAGGAGCAGCCCGCCGGGCCGTAGCGCCCTCCTGACGTCGAGCAGGGCCCGGGCCGCGCGGTCTTTGACGAGGTGAAGGTACGAGTGGCGGGCGAAGGCGCCGGCAAGGACTCCGTCGGCGAAGGGCAGGGCCTCGATGTCGCAGCGGACGAGGGGGAAGCCCTGGGCCCGGGCCAGGCAGAGCATGGCCGCGGTCACGTCCGCCCCCACCACGGGTGCGCCGAGCTCGGGCAGATAGCGACCGCTCCCGCATCCCATGTCGACCACCAGGCCGGTTCCAACCCGCTCCCGGAAGAGCCGCCCGAGCCCGTCGGTGGCGGTGCCCCGGCGCCGCGACCACTCCGGGGCGTGCCGTTCGTACAGCGCCACGGTGGCCTGGTCCATGCCCCTGAGTATCCACCCTTCCCGCCACCGTGGGCGCGGGAGCCCGCTCGGCCGACGCTTGCCGCGTCCTCGTGTCGGTGAGCTTCGGCGATGGGCTCGGCGCCTGCTGGAGAGTCCAAGGCAACTCTTTGGTCCATCAGAGGCCTCTGTGAGGACCTGACCGCACATTGGAATCAAACACCGAGACACAGTGCAAGGAGTCAGCCATCATGGCCATCAAGCAGAGGTTTCCGAGCAGGCGCAAGGTTGGCGCGTCGATCGCTGCCGGCGTCACGGCCATCACGCTTGGAGTGGGAGGCTACGCAGTCGCGAACTCGGGCTCGACCAAGCGCGTGGCAGGTAGCGCGACCGCGGCGGTGGGAAAGGTTGTCCCGTTCCAAAAAAGTCAACCTGGCCTATCCCAGCAGGTCGGTCAGATCCCGGCGGGCTTTGCTCCCGGGTCAGGCACGATCGTCACCGGAACGGCGGCGGATAGGGCCAAGGCAGTTGCCCTGGCCGCCTACCCGGGAGGCACCGTCAACCGTGTTGTGCTGCTCACCGGCGGCACCTACAACGTGCACATGATCGGGGTCAACTGGCCGCACCACGTCTTCGTCAGCAACGCCTTCAGCGTCGTCGGCGCCCAGTAGCCGCTGGTCCCGCCGCCGGTTGAACGGGACGGGCAAAGGAGCCCGGGTGATGGCGGCCATGGCCTCGGCCGCCGACTCCGGCGTCGAATGGATCAGTCTTGCGGAAGCTCAGCAAACCTACGTCTTCATGGGTGTGGTCACCCCCAGCGACCACTTCCTTCAAGTGCTTGTCCTGCGCCTTTATGACGTCGTCAGCCGTGCTTCCACGGTGAGGAAAGTCACAGGGTCCACCCAGCTCTTTGCATGTCATCGTCTTCATCAGTCCTCCTCAGTTAGAAGATGCTCTCACGGGCTTCGACGCCGAGTGCCGGCAAGCAGCTCAGAGGATCTCAACGCGCAGCGCCGCCACGACGGCGGGTTCGGTGACGATCTCGATCTCGGCGATCGTGTTCCCGACGACGTGGAAGGCGAACACGGCCCGAGGCCGCCCGGCCGGGGCCCACACCGCTCCGGGGGTGCTGTCGATGAGCGCCAGCTTGGCCGCGGTGGCCCGCCCCGACAGGGCCATCGCCACGGCTTCGGCCCCCCGCACCGCGGGTGCCAATAGCGGCGCTCCCTGATCGCGGTTGGCCGCGGCCGACTCCACGGCGGCGCGGTCGGCCCGGAGCACTGCGTCGGGGTCGAGCAGGGCGACCAGCGCCTCGAAGTCCCCTTTGCGGGAGGCGGCCAAGAACGCGGCCACGACCTCCTGCTGGCGACGTCGGCTCGCCGAGCGCACCTCGTCGCTGCCCTGTATCCGCCGCCGGGCCCGGCTGGCGAGCTGGCGGGCGGCCGCCGGGGAGCGCCCGACGATCGGCGCGACGTCCTCGAACGGTACGGCGAAGAGGTCATGCAGGACGAAGGCGAGCCGCTCGGAGGGACCCAGCGTGTCGAGCACCAGGAGCAGGGCTGGGCCCAATGCGTCGGCCAGAAGCGCCTCGTCCTCTGGCGAGGTGCCGTCCGGCTCCGGCTCGTCGGGCTCCAGCGGCTGCTCTGGCCGGGTCCGGCGGGACCGCAGAACCCCCAGGCAGACCCGGGACAGGACCGTGGTCAGCCACCCGGCCAGGTTGTCGATGCCGTCGGCGTCCGACCGGCTGAGCCGGATCCATGTTTCCTGAACGGCGTCCTCTGCCTCGGTGAGGGACCCGAGCATCCGGTAGGCCACCGATTGAAGCCGCGGCCGGCTGGCCTCGAACTGGGCGGCGAGGTCCTGGTCCATTCGGCCACATTGACGCGCCGACGGGCCTGGATGTGACAGGGCCCGGAGCGCCTCCCCCGGGCCGGATCCCTGAAGTCCGGTCACACATCAGGGGCAGGGCGCGTCAGGAGGGCCATGACAGCGAGAATGAACAACCCAGCCAGCTTCCTTCCCGACTCGATGAAGGGTATCCAGTCCCTCATCAAGGCGGCCCACAGCACGGGAGTGCCCCAGGCCACCATGGAGCTCGCCCACCTACGGGCGAGCCAGATCAACGGCTGCAGCCCTTGCGTCTACAGCGGGGCGATCAGCGCCAAGAAGGCAGGTGAGAGCGACGAGCGGCTGTTTGCGGTCGCGGCCTGGCGCGAGACGGACCTCTTCTCCGACGCCGAGCGGGCCGCCCTGGCCCTGGCCGAGTCGATGACCCGCCTGTCCGACCGGGCAGACCCCGTCCCCGACGCGGTGTGGGGCGAGGCGGCGCAGCACTTCGACGAGAAGCAGCTGGCCGGCCTGGTCCTTTGGATCTCCACGACCAACCTGTTCAATCGGAGCAACGCCGCGACCAAGCAGCCCGCGGGCACCGTCTGGTGAACGCTCCCGGGCCCGCAGATGACGGCCGGTCTGAACGTCCGTTGGGAGCCAGGCCAGCCGCAGTGGCCAGCCGAAGTGCGCTGGGACCGCGTCGGCCGGCGGTCCCACCGGAATTGCTCGTGTGATCGTGATGGCGCTGCTCGAACCGGAGCGATGTCGCGGCGCCGACCACACCAACTACCCGAGTCCGAGGACCTCTGGTGGGCAGGAGGTGACAGAATCGGCGGCGTGCGCCTACTCGCTCGGCTCGTTGCGTTCATCGCCGCCGTGAGTCTCGTAGGGGCGTGCAAGTCCAGCCGCAACCCCGTCCGGTCGGCAGCAAGCGTGCCGGCGCCGGCCTCCGGCTCCACGACCTCGGCGCCGACGTCCTCGAGCGCGACCGCTGTCTCGGCGTGCGCAACGTCGCCGGCCACCTCCACGACCGCCCGGGCGCGCACCGCCACGACCACCCTGCAGCACACCTCCACCACCGCGGGGACGAGCACGACCGCGACCGTCCCGCCGAACACCTCGACGACCCTCGCGTCCAACACTCCCGCGCCTACCTGCTACGTCACCAGTACGAACGTCAAGTTGCGTGCCTCACCCTCCATATCTGCGACGGCGGTCGGCGTCGTGCCCGGCGGCACCAAGCTGCAGGTTCAGTGCATAGCCACGGGCGAGACTGTCAACGGCCCAGCGGGCCCGGACTCAACTTGGGAGAAGATCGTGTTCGGCGGCACCACCGGGTTCCTGTCCGACCAGTTCGTGGACAAGGTCGGCGTTCCAGGGGCCCTCACGCCGCCGAAGTGCTGAACGGGTGCCCCGGGCTTCCGTCAAGCCGAGCATTCGGTTCCGGCGATAGGCCGCTGTCCTCGGCGCGGTTCTCGGACGAAGACCCGTCGATATGGTCCCTGGAGCTTGGCCGTTTGCCGCGAACCGCGCCACAGCGGTGCGGCCAGCCAGTTGCAGGTAGCTGTACTACGTACCGGGCTCGAACGGACCCGGTTCGGACAAGCCCTCGATCGATTCGACCTCTGCGTAGTTCTCAGCGATGCTCTCGGGGGTCAGATGTGGATCGTAGAAGCCAGGTCCCATGACGATGGCGATGCGTTGGATCGCTCCCGCTTCCACGTTGTAGATGCGGTTCGTCTCCGAGCAGCCATCGCTTGCCAGCCAGACGATCGCTGGCGCGACAGCGTCAACCGGCATGATGCGTCTTCCTTCTGCTTCAGGCGTGCGGGATCCCGCGGCCGGGTGCATCCTCGTGTACGCGGCGGGCGAAATGGTGTTAACGAGTATCCCGTGCTCAGCTCCTTCTATTGCAAGGATGCGCATCAATCCGACTACGGCGCACTTTGCCGCTGCATAGGTGGCTTGGCCCCGTAGTCCGAACAGGCCGCTGACTGAGGTCGTGAGGATGATCTTCCCGTAGCGCTGGGCGACCATATGCGGCCAGACGGCCTTCACGGTGTTGACGGACCCGCCGAGGTGGACGCGCCAATAGTGATCGAAATCGTCAAGGGTGGCGTCCTCGAATGGCTGGCTTCCGCAGATACCAGCGTTGTTCACGAGCAGGTCGATTCTCCCGAAGTGCTCGATGGTCGTCGCGATCAGGTCACTGCCACCCTCGGGCGTGGACACGTCGCTGTCATTCGCGATTGCCTCGCCTCCACGCGTCCGAATGAGGTCGGCCACCTGTTCCGCGAGCCTGGAGTCCTTCCCGAACCCCGATACGTCAGTCCCCAGGTCGTTCACCACGACCCGGGCGCCGCGATCGGCGAGAAGTTCGACGTACGCCCGCCCCAGCCCGCGGCCTGCCCCTGTCACCACCGCGACCTTTCCATCCAACGAGATTCGTTCAGTCATGGCGCCTCCGCTCCGGACAGTGTGTCGAGGGAACCTCGCATGGCAGCGACGCAAGGGGCTCCGGGCACCACGGAGGTCGGTGGCTCCCACCGCAGCGTCGGACGGGCGCGACGTTAGCCACGGCCCCAAGGTGGTCTGTTGGGTGCGGTCTCACTCGGAGAGCGGACCTCACGACGCGCCCGGGTCGGCGTTCTGCTCGCACGCCCACGACTCTCTGTCGCGCGTCCGGCCTGTAAGGGCGTCGCAGATGCTCGCGGTGGGACAGTCGGGACTGGGCCCCTTGCTGGGGTCGAATCGGGCCCGCTGTCCGGACGGGTACGCCCGTCATCGACGAGGTGGTCCGGCGGCCACCCGAGCCAGCAGTTCGTCGACCGGCGCCCGCAAGCCATAGATCGCCTCACACCACCAGGTCGCCCCGACGGCCTCGTACGCCGCGGCGAGCTCGATGCCGGTGCCCCCGGCCTCGGAGCAGCCCTCGACCACGACATCGAACTGGCTGCCGTCGGTGCGATGGTCGAGCACGTAGCGGATGCGTTCGTCGAGCTGTTCGGGACTGACGGTCACCCGACCAGTCGGATCACTGTGGATGGCGGTCGTCCACCCATCCCAGCGGGCGGCGCGCCGAAGGGCCGGCCGGCTGTCGCCGCCGACCCAGATCGGGCATCGTGGCCGTCCCACGGGGCGGAGGAGGTTGCGGATGCCGTCGACGGTGTAGTGGCAGCCGCGGTGGCTCACTTCCTCGCCCGACCATAGGGCCGTGATCACCTCGAGCGCCTCGTCGAGCTTCTCGGCCCTTAGCTGGGCATCGAAGCTTTCGCCGAATCGGGTGTAGTCGGCTTCCTCACCGCCCAGACCGACCCCGAGCACGGCCCGGCCGTTGCTGAGGTGGTCGAGGGTCGCCACCTGCATGGCCAGTACGTGCGGGCGCCGGCGCGGGACCGGGGTCACGTTCGTGCCCACCAGGATCCGCTCGGTCGCGCAGGCGGCGCCGGCCAGGATGGTCCATGGGTCGAAGATCTCAACCCCGGCCTCCCAGGTGGCCGAGACGTGGTCCCATACGAACAGTCCGTCCCAGCCCGCGGCCTCGGCGGTGCGGGCGAGCCGCCGGATCATGGCCGGCTCGCCCAGCCGCCAGAAGTTGATGACGATCACGCCGTAGCGCACGGGGCACCCCCTCAGCTCCGGCCATCATGGACTCAACCCGTGACGCGTCTTGTCAGGCTTTCTCAGCCGCTGTTCAACAACGCGAGTCGAGCAGCTGTACGCCTACGCGCCGATCCGTATCGCCAGCGAGAAGGTCAAGGCGAACAGTCGGCGCGAACAAAAGGTGCGCGCCGAGCCCCTGAGATCGCCGATTCGGGCTCGACGTCGTGTAGGCGCCTCAGCCATGTGTGCCAGCCGGCAGCGAGAGGGGTAGTGCGATCCGGCACCTCAGCCACGAGTCTTTCGGCTGTCTCGTCGGGCTTCAGCGCGGATGTGTCGAACCACCAACCGGCGTCGCCGAACTCGCGGTTCATGTCAGCTTCCAGCTGCTCGTATTCATCGAAGTCAAAACGATCGTCCGGGTCCCGCGTTGCGTTCCGGTGCCTACAGACGTCGGATCCGGGGGCGAGGACGACAAGCCTCACCGGTCTTGGTGACAGCAGGGCCAGGAAGAAGTCCAGCTCCGCCCTGTCGGCGAGGACCGTGTCCATCAGCACCGTGAACCCGAAGTCGATGAAGTTGTTGGCGAGGGAGCACATGTTGCGGTTGCACAGCTCGTCCTGTCGAAGCGCCTCGTCGGCGGGCTTTCCCATCCATCCAACGTAGCCAGACTTGATCATCTGGTTCATGTCGTCGCCCCGCACCTGGGCTGCCTTCGGTAGCAACCTCGCCGCGAGACCGGCGACAGTCGACTTCCCAGCACCGGGCATGCCCGTCACGATCACGCAGCTACGCGCATCGGGGGTCATGGCGACGGATGCTTTCAAACGCGCTGCCTGGTGGCAACCAAATTCTGGCGACGAGTCAATCGGACGTGGAAATGACATCGATCACGGCAACGGAGACGTTGTCGCGGCCTCCGGCGGCCACGGCTTGTGCAAGCAATTGCTCGGCGGCGGAACTGGCCTGCGGCACCGACAGCAGGACTGCAATGATCTGATGGTCGTCAAGCTCGTTGACAAGGCCGTCGGTACACAGGAGGACACGGTCGCCGCGGTGGACGGACAGGACCGTAGAGTCGGGTTCAAGATCAGGGCCCATGCCCAGGACTCGGGTTAGCACATGGCGGTGAGGATGATGGAGGGCGTCCTGTTCGGTTATCTCCCCTGCCCGGATGAGGTCGCTGACGACACTGTGGTCGTCGGTCAACTGACGCAGCTGTCCGTCCCGCAGCAGGTACGCCCGGCTGTCGCCAACGTGCGCCACACCGACACCCGTCTCGTCGTCCGCCTCGACGACCGCGGCAACGCACAAGGTGGTGCCCATACCCTCAAGACCCCCGTCGGTACCCGCACGCTCCCACACCGCCCGATTGGCGGTGATCACCGCCTCTCGCAACCTCTCGACGGTGCCCCCGACGAAGGCGTGGCGAAGCGCGTCGATGGCGGTTCGGGCCGCTACCTCACCGCCCGGGTGGCCGCCCATCCCATCTGCAACGGCGACCAGGTCCTTGTCGGCGAGCACCGCGTCCTCATTCATGAGCCTGACCCGCCCGATGTCGGTCATGGCTGANNCCAGCTTGGTCACGTTGGCACCTCCTGGATCGCGATGTTGAAGTTGACGAGCTGCGTGCTCGGCCGGGTCGAGGGCGAGTAGAGCTCGCGCCTCGGCCAAAGACCGCTGCCGGGCCTCCAGTTCGGATACCAGCTCACGCCGCCAGCTATCCAGCCACTCTGTGCTCGGGTGCTCCAGGAACCAGCGGATGTCGGCGACTGGCACTCCAGCCTGGCGCAGAGCAGCGATGACTTTCGCCTGGTGAACCTGTCCTGGCGAGTAAAAGCGGTAGCCCGACGCGCTGTCAACGGCCGCTGGAGTGAGCACACCCGCCGACGCGTAGGTGCGCAACACCTTGGGGGAGAGCCCGCATCGTTCCGAGAACTCCCCGATCGAGAGGAGCAGATCCACCCTTGGAGCATGAACCCTGCCCATAGGTCAAGGTCAAGACCATGACGGCAGCTCCGACCCGGCATCTCATACATCGCCCAAACAACGCCGATATCCGAGCCTTCGCACGGGTGCCTGGCCGTGATATCGGACGGGCGATGGGTCGCGCTAAGCGGGCTTCTCGAACACCGCCACCTGGCTGGTGCTGTCGGCCCTGAACGGCTCCTTCCGCCATCCCGCCCAGCGCTGGGCCAGGCCCAGCCCGGCCAGCTGCCCCATCAGCTCCAGCTCGGAGGGCCAGACGTAGCGGTAAGGCGCCGAGTGGCGGACCAGGTGGCCGTTGACCTCCATCCAGTGGTGGGAGGACAGGATCTGCCCGACCGGGTCGTCGTAGGTGTCGATGCCCACGTGGTCATCCTCCAGGCTGAAGACGCGGCCCAGCTCGGCGGGCGGGCGACGGTGCGGCTCGGGGACGCCCACCTCCACCACGAAGCGCCCTCCCGGCTCCAGGTGGCCGGCGGCGTTTCTGAACACGGCCACCTGCTCCTGCTGGGTGGTCACGTTCATGATGGCGTTCCACACCAGGTAGACGAGCTTGAAGGGGGCGTCTACCCGCGTGGTCGTCATGTCGCCAATCGTGACGGCCACCGCTTCGGAGCCGGCCTTGGCCCGGAGCTGGTCGGCCATGTGGGGTGAGAGCTCGATCCCGAACACTGCCACCCCTCGGGCGCTCAGGGGCAGCGCCACCCGGCCGGTTCCGACGGCGAGCTCCAGGGCGGGCCCACCCCGAGCCAGCTCGGCCAAAAGGTCGACGGTCGGGTCCAGGACGGTGGGGTCGAACATCGACGCCGAGGCGGCGTCGTAGGCCTCGGCTACCTCCCGTCCCCATACGATGGAAGCCACGCCCGGAGCCTGCCAAGAACGCCGGCTGCGCGCCCGAGGTTTTCCGGGCAGGCCAGGCCTGGCGACGGCCGGTAGTCGATTGCTCGAGGAGCAGTCCGCGTCGAACCGCGGCGGTCGCGACGCCGTCAGATCGTGGCGTCAGCCAACGATGTATCAGTCCGGCGAGTTACGGCGGAGTTCTCGAGAGAGCCCTTGAGGAATTCGAACAGCCGCGGGAAGAAGTGACCGGCGACCGTCGGAAGGGCGATACAGCCGTGAGGGGTGTCCGGGTAGACCAGCAACTCGGTTCGATTCCCGGCGGCTCTCCACCGGGACGCCATGAACAGCGTGTCGTCGAGTAGGTGGTCGTACGTGCCGACTGAGAACAGTGCGGGTGGCATCCCACGTACGTCCGCGTAGAGCGGCGACACGTCGGGGTCGCGGCGCGCCTCGAGCGGCAGGCCCGGCAGGAACAGGTCGAGCGGGGAATGGGAGCCCTCGAGGGCGTCGAGCAGGTCGTTGCCGGGCTCGAGCCCGACACCGCGCTGGCTTGGCGTCTGCGACAGGTCGTACGCGCCGAACACGAGGTTGGCGCCCCGGAAGCGGTCGACGGCGTGGTACTTGGTCTTCATCCGCAGGAGCGTGACTGCGGACAGGTGGGCGCCGGCTGACTCACCGCCGATCAGCAGCCGATCCGACCCGAACTCGGCAGCCGCGTGCTCGAGCAGCCAGCACGCCGCCGCTTCGCAGTCGTCGGGACCCGCGGGGTAGGGATGCTCAGGCGCCAGTCGGTAGTCGACGCTGACCACGGCGATGTTGCACGTGTCCATGAGGATCTCGTGCAGAAGGTCGGTCATTTCGGGCGAACCGGCGACCCAGCCCCCGCCGTGGATGTGCAGCATCACGCCGGCGACCTTGTCGGGAACGAATGTGCGCAGCCGAAGGGGCCCCGCCGGGCCCGCGATGGTCCGGTCCTTGGCGCGATCCGACGGCGGGCCG
>VAXP01000101.1:23553-27979 GCA_005884125.1 Actinomycetota bacterium
CGCAGCTTCGGCCGCGCCGCCTCCATGGCATCGTCCCAGAGCACCGGTGGACCCTACCTCACCCGAACTGCAGTGATCAGCCAGGTCCATCCCGTAGCCGCCTTGCTTGTTGACTCAGTCGTCGTACCGCTCGACACGTTCCGCTTGCGGTCGGCGGCGCCAGCGCCATCAGCCGTCCGGAACGTCAGCGCCGCGCGATCCGCCGATAGGCGTGGTTGGCTATCAGCGTGGTCGGGATGATCGGAACGCGCGATAGCCGCCAACCCTTTTGAGTTCGCTTGGAGAGGACTGCTTCCCGCTCAAATCGCCGCGACCACCGCGAGGATCTCGTCTACGACGACGGCCGTTGGTGACCTGCCGTCGATGGCGACGGCGCCCAACCGCAGCATCTCGCTCTCGAAGACGGTACGGCCGTCGCGGATCTCCTGTCGGCCGGCCACCCCACGGCCCGGCGGGTTTGCCGCGTCGTCCGCCATCAAACGCGCTTCCTGCGTCGCAGCATCGATCTGTATCAGGAAGATCCGTTCGAAGATGCCCAGGAACTGGTCGATATTCAGCGCTATGCCACACACGAACACCGTGCCGTCGTATTCGGCCAAGCGTTGCTCCATTCGCGCTCTGCTCCACACCCAACGATGTGATTGCACCCGTGAGTACCTCGTTGATCCCGTCCGTGCCGTTCAGGACGACAAGGTTGGAGTCCCGGAGCCCGCTGGCCGCGGCCGCGACGAGATCGGGGAGTTGTTCAACGATCTTGTTGGCCGCCAGAAGCGCCTGGTTGCCGGCCTCCAGCCCCTTGGCGCGCAAGCTCATGGCGTCACTGTCGGCTTGGGCGATCGTCCGCGTCTTGTACGCCTCAGCGTCGGCTTGGGCGTTGACGGTCGACTCGAGTCTCTTGGCTGTGAGCTTCGCCTCGAGCTGAGCACGCTCAGTCTCCGCAGCGATCACCTCTTGGGAAGCCTTGGCCTGGGCCAGGGGCCCGGCCTGTGCCGCCTGCGCCTGCGCAGCTCGGTTCCCGTGAATCCGAGTGCTGACTAGCTGCTCCCAGCGCCGGGAAGCTTGAGCCGGGCGGCCAGCTCAGGCTGGAAGCGCACCATGTCCTTGTTGAAGTCCGAGACGAACGGCCAGTTCTCACCCTCCTGGGGGGTCTGCCGGAAGCGGGTCCAGCCGTCGGGGTCGTCGCCCCCGGAGCGGGACACGGCCAGCGCCGAGTAGGCCTGGCGCTTGTAAGTGATGTTGTCCGGCTGCAGCTTGTGGGCGGCGTTGAAGTGGGTGATCGCACGCGGCGAGAAGCCCTCCTGACGCCACAAGTGCTGCGCCAGCTCGAAGTGAGCGGCCGCCTTGGATGTGGCTGGGGAGCGAGCCTTCGACCGGGCCACCACCTCCTCCGGGGACCACGTGTAGCGGCTATCCGGGCCCTTCTCCACCCAGTCCTTGACCATGGCCACGTAACGCTCCCGCTCCTCCGTTCGCCCGACCAGCTGCACCATCTGCAGGGCGGCTTCGCCGACGGGAATGGGACTGGCCGGCTCGGGAGGCCGGACGATCGTGCTGTTCTCGTCGATCCAGATGACCTGCGGGATGTTGGTCACGCCGAAGCGGGCGTCCATGTAGTGGGTCTGGTCGATGAGCGACGGGTGAGTCGATGCGGCCGCCTCCACGAACGGTCGGGCCACCTCGGGCCCGGCCATCTCCAGGCAGACGTCGACGACCTCGAATCCCCCGGTATGCAGCTCCTCTCGCAGCGCTTGCCACCCGGGCAAGTCCCAGCGACAGCCTCAGTAGGGGGCCCAGGCGACGACTAGGACCTTCTGGCCCCGCAGCGAGGTGATGTGAAAATCCTCGCCGTCCAGGTCGGGCAGGCGGAGGTCCGAAGCGTCGGCCGTCGTCAGCGCCCTGCCTCCGAGGGTCTCCGGCCCCAGAGCCCACAGGCCAAGGTCGGGCTCGGACACGACAGCCATGCCCAGGCGCTCGGCGATCGCCAGCAGGTCGAAGTCTCCGTCGGCGAGTGGCACGCATACGTCGGCCTTACAGGCCCCCTCGAGTTTGATCTCCCAGCCGGTGGCCTGCTGGAACTCCTCCGCCCCGTTGTCAAGCCTGTCGACGATCACACGGGGCAGCCTAGCTAGGCGGCGCCCCCAGCCCGTCGTCCGTCCTCCTCTAGTCAGCGCCAGAAGGCCCCCTCGTGTCGAGGAGACACCCCCGCAGGCGCCATGGGGAGGGGACCTTCCGTCCTTGGAGCCAGCCCCGGGCACACGAGATGCGCCTGATCAGGCGCGCCTGGGAGGCCTCCTCGCCCGTGATTGCGCGATGACATTCTGGGGCGCCACATCGCGGAGGAGTCAGACAAGCACAGGGGCCACGCGCAGGCGGGACTCTGTGGGCATCTCGTCGGCGCATCCCACCTGCTGTCTTATGCGCGCGTCCAGATGGCGCTCGAGGTGTACCGCCGCAGCCCGAGCGTGAACACCGTCCACGCCCCCATCCCGAACGTCGCTGCCACGGTCAGTAGCGCCAGCGCGAGCAGGGGATCGAAGTGGTTGACCAGTCGGGCGGGGACGGCGGCCACAAAGGCGGCGGGCACCGCGGTGTACAGCACCAGCTTGGTGACGCCGCCGAAGATGTCCACGGGGTAAGACGACAGCAGGATGATGGCGTGGAAGCCGAGGTCGCCCGCCTCGCTCCGCCCCGCGAGGAAGCTGAGCGAGCCGACGATCACCAAGAAGCTGCCCAGCACGACCGCCGCGGCCAGCGAGCCGATCACATAGACCAGCGTCCGCTCCGGCGTGGGCCCCCCCGCCAGGGCGAAGAGCCCGAGCCCGAACACGAAATCGCCGAGGTTCACGGCGTCGACACGCCGGGCAAGCAGGTAGGGCAGCGGGGAGACGGGCAGCGCCAGGGCGGCGTCGATGCCGCCGTCGGTAATGAGCTGGCCGATGCGGCGGGCGTTGGCGGTCACCCCGAGCACGAGGCCGCCGCCCGTCGTCAGCACCGCGAACAGCAGCAGGACGCGGGAACGGTCCCAGCCCCGCAGGGTGCCGACGCGGTGGAAGAACAGCACCCAGAAGATCACCCAGACGATGTCGTTGATGGCCATGGCCGCCACCTGCGTCCAGAACGCACCCTGGTTGGCCCGCGCTTCGGCCGCCGCCGTCCGCAGCACCGTCGGCATCGGCCTCACCCGCCGACCACCTGCAGGCGGCGCTCGCCGGCCCCGAAGACCGCCGCGGCTGCCCCGGCGAGAACCGCGAGCCAGGCCAACTGGACGACCAGCAGCTGCGGGTCGAGGTGGCCGGAGGCGAGGCGAGCAGGCGCGTAGGCCATGGCCATGAACGGGAGCGCTCCGGCGAGCGCGTGGAGCCAGCCGGGGAGGACCTGCAGCGGCATGAGCATGCCGCCGAGAATGAACACCAGCTTCTGGTAAAGGAACCAGGTCGAGCGCGCGTCGCGGATCCAGAAGGCCGCCCCCGCGAAGGCGTGCTGGGCCGCAAGGTTGCAGGCGACCGCGAGCACGAGCGAGGGCACGGCCAGCAGCGCCGCGGCCGGCCGGGGCGCTGCGCCTGCGGACAACGTCGCCAGCACGGCTCCGGTGGCGATGCAGGCGAACAGCCGCGGCAGGCTCCTACCCAGCTCGGAGGCGATACGCATCCCCACCACCGAAGCTGGGCGGAGCAACTCGACGGCGACCGCGCCGCTGGCGATGTCGTCGCCTGTCAGTTCGATCTGGCGTGGGTTGAGGGCGCTGACCGCGGCCTCCGAGGTGTAGATGTACCACACGAACTGTGCGCTCGAGTAGCCGACTATGGCGCCACCGTGGGCAGTCGCCGCGATGCGCCACAGCGTGGCGAGCACGGTGGCGACGATGGCGTAGAAGCCCAGCGACACCGCGAGCGGCCCCGGGTCGCGGAGGGCGCGCATCGCCGACGAGCGGAGCGCCACCAGCGGCCACGGCTCCCTCATTGGGCGGGCATGGCGTAGATCTCGGCGATGACCTGCTCCAGCGGCGGGTCTGTGACGGAGATGTCGGCGACCGGAAGAGCTATTAGGAGCGCGTCGAGCACGGCCTTGATCGGCGTGACCGACGTGTCGACCGCGGCCTGCAGCGTCGTGTCGGTGACCTCGGCGAAGGTCACCCCCGGCAGTCGGGGCGGCTCGGCGGCCCGCTCCAGGGTGGCGTCGATGAGCTTGGTGGATAGCAGCCTCCGGCGCATCGTGGCCACCGCGTCGTCATAGATCACCGACCCGTGATTGATGACTACGGCGCGCTGGGCGACGTGCTCGATGTCGGCCACGTCGTGGGAGGTGAGGAATATCGTCGTGCCCCGTTCCTCGTTGAGCCGGACGAGCAGCTCCCTGAACCGGGCCTTCGCCAGCAGGTCGAGCCCGATGGTGGGCTCGTCGAGGAACAGGATGTCGGGGCGGTGAA
>VAXP01000102.1:0-484 GCA_005884125.1 Actinomycetota bacterium
TCCGTACCTGGTCCGCGCTGGCGGTGTTGACGTCGACATCGATCCGCCCGGCGAAGCGCTCCCGGAGATAGGCGTGGAGGTGGTCGAGGATCCTCGGCAGCGTCTCCTCGGTGGCTCCGATCACCAGGCGCCCGACCCGACCCTCCTTGTAGAGCTCGAGGAGCTTCGCGGCGACGTCGTCGAGGTGGCGGTCGACGTGGTCCTCGATGTGGCGCTGGTAGCGGGGCTGCGACCAGCCACCCTGGTCGTGGCGGCCCGGGACATCGTCGTCCCGCTCATGGATGATCTCCTCAAGACCCTCCTCGTTCCCGCAGAAGATCCTCGTTCTCGCCCGGTCGATGAGGGCCACGCAGACGGCCCGGCTGGGGGCCACCGCCGTCAGCGGCTCGACGTAGGCCGTGGCCTCGACGGCGACGAGCGACGCCACCGGCACGGCAAGCTTCAGGATCTCGAAGAGGTCCCGGGCGTTGGAGACGAAGATGGC
>VAXP01000102.1:498-22427 GCA_005884125.1 Actinomycetota bacterium
CGAATGCTCGAGGAGCCAGGCGCGCAGCTTCTGGACGTCCTTGCGCAGCTCCTTGCGGTCCGGCTCATCCTCCTGCTCGACCCGGCTCGCCGCCTGGTCCACAAGGGAGACGACCTCCGACTCGCGCTGGCGGGGGGTGGGGAACTGGCCGGGGTCGAGGTTGACGTAGATGCTGAGGACTGCTGGCCCCGGCCCGAGCTCCGCCAACGCGTCCAGCCGTGCCCGGTCGGCGGCCTCGACGTCGGGGTCGATCCGGTTCGCTCGCTTCAGGATCCTGGGGTCGACCCGCTTCAGCTTGGGATAGAGCTCCGGCTGCTTCTTGTCGACCGTCGACTTCTCCACCATCGGCGCCTCCCGCCTGGCGCGGCGGGACCGCCTCGCCGCTTTGTCCTAGCCTAGCGCCGGTGCGGGCAGATCAGCCTCACGCAGTCGCGTAGTGGTGGGGCGCGCACGATCGCCCTACTCGATCGTGGCCGGAAGGTCCTCCATCGGCTGGGGGTACTTGGGGTCCATCCTGCCCAGGGTCTTGACGAGGATCCGGCTGACCACCCAGTTGCGGTACCACTTGTGGTCGGCCGGGACCACGTACCAGGGGGCGTGGGCCGCCGAGGTGCGGGTGAGAGCATCCTCGTAGGCCACGCGGTACTGGTCCCAGTGGGAGCGCTCCTCGACGTCGGAGTGGCGGAACTTCCAGCGCTTGTCGGGGCGGGTGAGCCGCTCCTCCAGCCGGCGTCGCTGCTCCTCGCGGGAGATGTGCAGGAAGAGCTTTACCAAGGTGGTCCCGCCGTGGACCAGCTGCCTCTCGAACCATTCGATGAGCTCGAAGCGCGCCTTCCACACGCGATCAGGGACCAGGTGGTGAACCCGCACGGCGAGCACGTCCTCGTAGTGCGAACGGTTGAAGATCCCGATCTCGCCCGCCGCCGGCGCGGCCCGGTGCACCCTCCAGAGAAAATCGTGCTTCAGCTCTTCGGCATCGGGCTGCTTGAACGAGGTGACCCGGGTCGCTTGGGGGTTGACGCCCTGGAAAACGTGCTTGATGGTGCCGTCCTTGCCTCCCGCGTCCATGGCCTGCAACACCACGAGCAGCGACCGCCGGCTCTCGGCCCACAAGCGGTCTTGCAGGTCGGCTAGGGCCACGTGGAGGGCGGGCAGGGCTGCACTTGTTTCCGTCCTGCCCCCTGGAGCCCCCGCCGTCGACCCGGGGTCGATGTCCGCCAGCCGCACCCGCTCGCCCGGCTTGACCCGCCAACGGCTCCGCACCCCCTCATCCCAGCACACCCGCGGGGGCCCACCCGCGACGCTGATGGCGCGTCTCACCCAGCCCGCACGGGCCACAGTCCGCATCGGGGGCCTGGCTACCCAGCTGACCCGCGCAGCATGACGGTGGTGCGGCACTGAGCGCGGTGCCAGCCGGAACGCAACTAGTCGGGTAAGAACGGACCGATGAGCACTCGTCTGCGGAAGTGGGGACGGCGCCATCCGGGGACCAGGGCGATGTCGAGAGTGAACTCCTGCAAGGGCTGGATCGTTCTGCCCGCCACCTTGACCGGCCTCTTGGCCAGATAGACGGGCGGCCACGGGCAGGCGGCGTGGTGGCCGGCATCCAGGGCGACGTCACCACGGACGAGGGCGCCGTCGAGCTCCCGCTTGATGGCGAGGGTGCGGACCGGGTCGGGATCGTGCTGCCAGAGCAGGTGAATGGCCCGACGCGCCTTGGCGCTGCGCCGCAGATGGTGAAGGGCGCGGTGATCCGTCAGACACCAGGCGTCGAAGCCCTCCTGCCCGGGCGCAGGAAGCGGTGGTGGCATGCCCGGCCGGCGGGCAGAAGCCTTGACGGGTGGAAGGGCACCGAGCGCAAGCGCGGGCGTGGCGACGAGCTGTCCAAGGGTGTACCAGCGCTCAAGGCTGACCCGGGCCTGGCTCACCGCCTCCTCGACAACTGCGCCGGGCTCCCACAACCCCCTTGCATAGCTCGCCGCGGCATCGGCTTCTGCGGCGACCTGGCGCATTCTCTCGGCGGCCCGTTTCCCCTGTATGTGCCCGAAGAGGGCGGCCTGGCTGGCCAGCGCCGGTTCGACCTCCGAGGCCACGCGGCCCAAGCAGTCGAGGAGGGCTCGCACGTAGGTCTCAGTGGCGCCGCCGGCGGGCCAGTCAGGGAGCGACGCCGGTACGGCAACGTCGAGTCGAAACGACGGGTTCTGGAGCGCCTGCTGCGCCCGGCTCACCCACCGCGGGACCTGGCCATAGAGGATCATGGCCTGCTCTGCCACCTGCGCTTCGAGCTCCCCGGAACGCTCCGAGGGGGGCTGCGAGAATGTGTCGGCACAGATCTGGAGGCACAAGGCGTTCCAGCCACAGAGCAGAGCGCTCTGAAGTGCACCCGGGTACTCCCACGGGTCCTCGTGGGCGACCAGTGCCTCGAGCCGAGCCTCCTCGAGCGAGTCATGGAGATCGAATACCACCGCGCCCGCTCGCCTGAAGGCATCGACCGCGGAGTCGGCGTCGGTGTGGTGGAGAAAGCCGACGAGCCTCCCCATGATGCTCCCGTCGCCCATCGCGCCACCATCCCCACATCGGACCGGTCTCGGGTTTGATCGACGCGCCGCCATCGGCGTCAATTCCGTCGGTCTGGCGCTCTACCGTAGGGCCGTGGTGTCGCCCCCGCTCGACGACGCTGTGGATGCGTTCGTCAACGACACGACGGCGGCCCTGAACGACCTGGCTCGACGAGCCTCCGTCGGGCGGAAGGCCACGCTCGGTCAGGACGCCGTCTCGGAGGCCTTCGCCTTGGCCACCGCGTTCGTCGACGCGGATGGGAATCACACCGACGAGGAGCTCTGGGCGCTGCTGGCCGCGTTTGCCGGTCGGTACAGCGGCCTGTCTGGTCTGACCGCGCCGGATGATCTCCGTCGTCGGGGTTTCGTCGCCGGCCAGCGAGCCTGGATCGAAACGCCGTCGGAGGTCTTCGACCTCATCGCCTCGGCCGACGGGAAGTTCTCCACGGGCGACGGCTGGCGCTACTACGAGAACGCCATGGCCCTGGCCTATGCCATATGCGCCGTCGACGAACAGCCCTCGAGCTCGGAGCTTCAGGCCCTCGACCGCTTTCGCGCCATGATGCTGGGCACGCTCGAGCGTTGCCGCGTCAGCCATCCCATCACCGGCGTGCCCGTGCGCACGGCCACTCCCCCGGCCGAGACTGCGGCCGCCGACCCCGCGCCCAGGGCCGCCGCCGCGGCCAGCAATCCCGCCGATGCCGTCGAGGCTGCCCGCCCTCTAGAAGACCTGCTCGCCGAGCTCGATGGCCTCGTCGGCCTGGGCGAGGTCAAGACCGAAATCCGCCAGGTGGCCAATCTGATCGCCGTGCAGAACCTCCGGCGTGCCCACCGGCTCCCTGTGGTCGACCAGAGCCGGCACCTGGTGTTCACGGGCAACCCGGGCACCGGCAAGACCACTGTGGCTCGCCTCCTGGCCCAGATCTATCGCACGCTCGGCGTGGTGTCGCACGGCCATCTGGTCGAGACCGACCGGGCCCGGCTGGTCGCGGGCTACGTGGGCCAGACCGCGGCCAAGACGACCGAGGTCTTCACCCAGGCCCTTGGCGGTGTGTTGCTCGTGGACGAGGCCTACGCGCTGGCCCGCGGAGGCGAGAACGACTTCGGGCGTGAGGCGGTCGACACCCTGGTGAAGCTGATCGAGGATCACCGAGAAGACCTGGTCGTGATCGTCGCCGGGTACCCGATGGAGATGACCGAGCTCATCGAATCGAACCCAGGCCTGTCGTCACGGTTCCCGAAGACGATCCACTTCGCCGACTACAGCAATGAGGAGCTGGTGGCCATCTTCGCTTCGCTTTGTGAACGCAATTCTTACACGCTTCGAACTGCCACCGAGCAGAGGGTGCTGGCCTGGTTCGCCGATCAGTCGCGTGACAAGGGATTCGGGAACGGACGGCTGGCGCGCAACCTGTTCGAAGCCACGATCACCCGCCAGGCGTCGCGGGTGGTAACCATCACGGATCCGACCGACGAGCAGCTCTGCATGCTCGAGCCGGTCGACATCGTCTGACTCTCGGAGATGTCCTCGTCGCTCGCCTCCTCGATGAGGCGCAGCGACCCATCCCGGCCCCGTTCACCGGCGCGTGAAACACACCGAACCGCTCGGCCACCCGCTCGGAGGCGGCGTTGACTGCCTGAGGGTCCCCGACGTCGGTGGGGATGGGCACGGCCCGGTCGCCGGCGGGGATGGCGGCCGCGTCGGGGCTCTCCTCGCGACGGGCCAGCACAACGGTGGTGGCGCCCTCCTGGGCGAGGTGGGTGGGTGCGACCGATGCCGCTCGATGCGTCCGTCACCAACACGACCATGCCCTCGAGCTGGCCCATCCCTACCTACCCCGGCTCGTGCTCGTGGCCGGGACGGGGCAGCAGACCGGCATAGGCGTCGACCCCGCTGCTCGCACCGGTGACGACCGCGTGCACGGCCTCGCATATCGGCGCCGCGATCCCGTATCTCTCGGCCAGGGTGATGACGGTGCGGGACGTCTTCACGCCCTCCGCCACCATCGTCATCCCCGCCAGGATGTCCTCGATGGGCCGCCCCCTGCCCAGCTCCTCGCCCACGTAGCGGTTGCGACTGTGGGGGCTGATGCAGGTCACGATCAGGTCACCCATGCCGGCCAGGCCCGCGAAGGTCCGCTCCTCCCCGCCCAGGGCCACCCCGATGCGGGTGATCTCGGCCAGGCCCCGGGACATGACGGCGGCCCGGGTGTTGTCTCCGACGCTCAGACCCTGGGCCATTCCGGTGGCGATGGCGATGACGTTCTTGAGCGCGCCCCCGGTTTCGCACCCGATGACGTCATGGTTCGTGTAGACCCGGAACAACCCTCGGGCCAGCACGGCCTGCAACGCAGCCGCTACGGCCAGGTCGTCGGTGGCGATGACGCCGGCCGCGGCGTTGCCGGCCACGATCTCACGCGCGATGTTGGGGCCGGTGAGTGTCGCGGCGGGATGGCCCGGGAGCACCTCCTTGATCACCTCGGTCATCCGGAGCAGGGTCCCTTCCTCGAACCCCTTGGCCAGGCTGACAACTGGGATCCAGGGCCGGACGTGCTTGGACGCATCGACGACCGCGCCCCGGAAGCCGGCGGTGGGGACGCCGACCACGAGGAGATCGGCGTCGGCCACCGCCTCCTCCATGTCGGAGGTGGCCCGGAGTTCCTCCGGGAGTGAGAAACCGGGGAGGAAGGCGTGGTTCGTCCCGTGTTCGTTGACCTCGAGCGCCACTTCGGGGCGACGGGCCCAGAGAACGACCGAGTTGCGCTTGGTGGTGAGGGCCGCGACCGTCGTGCCCCAGGATCCGGCCCCGAGCACGGCGATTCTCATCGCCAGGACGTTAACGTCGATCCCGTGCCACCCCGGAAGATCGGCGCCCGACCGCTGCATCTCATGCCCCTGGAGGCGCTGGTGTCCTGCACGAGCCGTGGATCGGCTGGATGAGGCTCGGCCCCGCAGGTCATGACGCGCCACGGGGAAGGCGGCCGTGTGTCCACGAGCGTCAGGTCTTCTCGGGACCCCCGACAAAGGCAGGCTCGACACCGGCGAGTCCGAGCTCGGCGGTCGCCTCTATCGCTTCGACCGCACCAGTGAGGGCGGTGCCGTGCGCCGCCTGGCGGGGGAGCCGGCGGGACACGACGACGGCGGCAGCAGCCGAAAGCGCGGCGCCGGCAGTGACGGCAAGTCGGATGCCACCGATGAACGCGTGCTGCGCCGCGCCCGTCAGGGCTCGCCCGGCTGGTCCGCCCAATCTGGCCCCGGCTGACACGGCGTCGGCCAGAGATGTTCGAGCCTGGTGGGCGACGTCGGCCGGTAGGTGTCTGGTCACGGGGGCCAGGCTCGAGGCGTAACGCGAGGCGGCGAGACTGCCCATCAAGGCGATCCCGAGTGCGGCGCCGAGCTCGCGGGTGGCGTCGTTCATGGCCGATCCCGCCCCGGCCCTTCGCGGCGGCACCGCAGACATGATGGAGGCGGTCATGGGCGACATCGACAACGCCATCCCGGTGACGAGGGGAACGATCGACAGCAGGACGTACCAGTAGTGCGTGTGGGGTGTGAGCCCACGGAACATGAGCAGGCCCACGGTGACCCCGCCCATGCCCATGGAGACGACCCTGTTGGCGCCGAAGCGGGCGCTGAGCCTCGGTGTCATCGGTGACACCGCGACCATGATCGGCGCCATCGGCAAGAGGCGCAGGGCAGCGCTCAGCGGTGTGTATCTGAGGATCAACTGGAAGTACTGCGTGATGAGGAACATCACCCCGAACATGGACAGGAAGATCAGGATCATGCCGCTCGTCCCGGTGCTGAAGGCCGGGTTACGGAACAATCGGATGTCGAGCATGGGCTCGCCCACCCGCAGCTCCCAGCTCGCGAACAGGGCGAGGACCACCACACCGACCGAGAAGGCGATGAGCGTGGAAGGGCTGCGCCAGCCGACCTGAGGGGCCTCAATGAGGCCGTACACGACGGCTACGATCCCCACGGTCGAGAGCACTGCGCCCATCGGATCCAGCTCCCCCTGCTCGGGATCGCGTGACTTGGGGACCAGGAACCAGCCCGCGACCAAGGCGGTGAGCAGGATCGGCACGTTGACCAGGAACACCGACCCGTACCAGTAGTGGCCCAACAGCCACCCGCTGGCCACGGGCCCGATGGCGCCCGCGGCTCCGGTGACGCTGGCCCAGATGGCGATGGCTTTGGTCCGCTCCTCGGGCGGGAAGACGTTGACCAGGATCGAGAGCGTCGAAGGCATGATGAAGGCGGCGCCGACGCCCATCACCGCCCGGCAGGCGATCAGCTGCCACATGGAGTCCGAGGCGGTCGCCAGCACGCAGCCGAGCAGATAAAGGAGCAGCCCGAACTGCAGGGCGCCCTTGCGGCCGTAGCGGTCGCCGATCGCACCCGTCGAGAACAGCAGACCCGCGAAGACGAGCGAATAAGCGGCGATCACCCACTGCAGTTGCGCCGTCGTAGCGCCGAGAACCCGTGAGAGGGTCGGGATGGTGACGTTCAGGCTCGAATTGCCGACGAACACGATCAGCAGGCTCAGGCACAGCACAGCGAGGGTCCACCAACGCCGTGCATACAGGCTCGTCTCGACGCTCGTGGCCGGGTCAGGCGTCATCGTCGTGCACCTCCCGCCACGCGCCGTTACCTCCGGTCCCCGAGACTAGCCCACGTCTGTTTCGGCTCTATTTCGATTTCGGCGCCAAGCGGCGACGGCGGTCGGTGCGCCCTCCGGCGCCCGCGCCAGGAGGAGCCCGGGGATCTGGACCGGACGGGTCTTACCGGTTACTCAACCGGTCGGCGGGGGCAGGGTGGACTGAGACGCAGGCACGGTTGTCGGACTCGCGGGGGCGTCCTAGGAGGCGAGGCCGTCGTCGGCGTCGTATCCGCCTTGCCCGCGGTGCTCGGTGCCACCACCGATTTGGACGCGCCGACGCCCGCCGGTCGGGTGACGAACGACGTCAGGCCGCGGCTGAAAAGCTGCTCGATCGCCGGCACCGAGGCCAGAGAAGCGCAGACCGCCGTCACCGCGATCATCGTGTGTCTGGCCTTGCGATGGCGCACTCCAAGGTCGTTCGCATGCGACGGCGCGGCGAGCGCCGGGAGGGGGAGATCCTCTGCGCGGTGGGACGACACCTCGTGGGTGGCCGGTCCTGTGCCTTGAGCCGGTGTCGTCGTCGGTTGTGGCCCTCTGGTCGGCGCCCCGCCGGTTTGGGCGCTGGGACGGGCGCGAGTGTGGGATGGCGCTGCGTTCCCGACGGGCGAGCCGACCGTTGGGGGTTGTGGTTGACGTCGTGTCGTGGCCGCCGTTGGCGCCGAGACGGTCGTGGATCGAGGGACGCCGGGTGCGGCGGGAGCGGGGGCGGCGAACCGGCGGTCAGTCATGGGAGGGGCGTTGGGTGAAGGCGGGAACACCCTTTTTCGCCAGCTCCCGTGCGAAGGGCGCGTAGCCGGCCACGAAGACGCTCACCAGCGCGACCGCGGCGATCCACCTCGCGACGAAGTGGGTCTTCGCCCGCCTCGACGACTCCCACCATCGCCGCAGTGCTGGGAGACGTAGGACAGCGAGGGGCAGGCTGACGAGGGCGGCATCGAGGAACAAGGCCCGGAGGCCGAACAGGAGGAGAAGGTGGATGAGGATGCTAACCCACAACACGTAGGTGAGCCGGTGCAGCCACTTCCAGTACCTGCCGAGCCACCGCCTCGCACGGCGGTTGGCGGTGACGGCCAGGGGCAGGGCCAGCAGGGTGGAGAGGGTGCCCGCGAACAAGAACGCGTGGCCGCCGACTCGCGAGAAGAAGCCGCCCGGGAACGTGTCACCGGTGGTTATGGCCGCGATGGTCAGATCGGTGGCCGCGACGACGAACATGCCGACCCCGTAGTCGCGACGGAGCACAACATGCCAGCGCCAACCGGTCATCGTCTGTACGGGCGTGACGGCGAGCATCATGATGAAGATGACGAAGATCGACGTGCCCAGCACGTCGGCCACCGAGGATCCCAGGTTGGCGAACCCGCGGGGCCGCCCCGACACCGCCGAGATGATCTCGGGGCCCATGAGAATGAATGGGACCAACAGCAGAGCCCGGAAGGACCAGACGATGGCCCGATAGCTCCAGTGACGGTTCTCCAGTGCCGGTATTCGATGCGGGGGCGCGCCGAGCTGGCCGAGGCTCTCATCGGCTGGTCCCGCGTCCTCGGGGGGCAACGGTCGCGAATGACGCGCATATGTCCATCCCGACGGACGCAACGGCCTCGGGCGTCGCGCCTGGGCCGGACCCGTCGGTGCACTGGCGAGGTCTGGCTGCCTTCCGGTCGGCTGGCCCGCACTTGGCTCGCGGGCGGGCGTCGCGACAAGAGATCGGGCGACGGTCTCAGAGCTAGTGCCCTCGACCCTTGTCACTCCAGCGAACGTGTCAATCCGGGGATCATCCGAACTGCTCCCGATCACAAAGTTTCGGCAAACCTACGGGCGAGGCGCGTCAGCTCGTGGGCTCTCGTGACTGGGAGCTGATCGGGCGCCATGGCGTGCCATCGTCCCGGCTCCGGCTTCGGCGCAGCTGAGAGTTCCCTCAGAATCATTGGCGGGAGGGACGCACCACCGGTCGTGCCTGGCGCGACATGATCCGTCCCGCGTGGGTTGACGTCCCAGGAAGCGGCGTAGAAGCCCCAGTCCGCGCGACCCGGATCGCATTGTCTCGCACTGGCCTCATCGGCATAATCCAGGACCATGTGCACCGGCACTGCCGCCAGTCAGCAGACCGTTCGGATGGGACGGGTTCGCACCGTCTCCCGCTGACTGGTTACCTGCGGTCGGGCCGGGTTGGCCGTGGGGTGTCCCGCCGTCGCGTACGTCGCGGTCACGTCCGCGCCGCCCACCGGACTGGGGCGCGTCCGGCTCCCAGCACGATGTGCCGGCCTACGTCACCACCAGGTCCTCGTACTGGCGCACGCGGACGTCTATGGAATGAGATGCGAGCACGTAGTCACGCCCTGCTCTCCCCATCTCCGAGCAGAGCCTTCGGTCCCCGGCGAGCTTCGCGAGCTGTGCCGTGAACTCGTCGAGGTTGCGGGCCAGATACCCGGTGCGACCGTCCTGCACGAGCTCGGCGGAGGAGCGACGGAGGGTCGTCAGGACCGGACGTCCGCATGCCTGTGCCTCCAGGAACGCTATGTAGGGCTGGTCTCTCAGGATGGGATATGCCAGGAAGTCGCAGGCGCTGTAGTACCACCTCACGTCGCCATGGGGGACGCTTCCCGTGAGGCGGACACGAGACTCGAGGCCAAGCTCGCTGACCTTGCCCTCGACGGTCGCGCGGCCCTTGCCGTCACCGACCACGATGAGGAGCGTCTCTCTGGGAAGCTGGGCTCGGCCGAAGGCCTCGATGAGCGCCAATACGTACTCCGTCTTGTACGGCCGGCCATCCCGTCGTGGTCCCGTAAGGCGGCTGAGGCAGAGGACGATCGGCGTGTCCTGCGGCAGGTCGAGCCGACGGCGCGCTTCCTGCTGGGGCACCTCGTCCCAGACCTCGGTGGCCACAGTCAGGACGGACAGCTTGGCGGGATCGGCGCCGAGCCCTTTCAGTTCGTCAACCACCTTCGGACCCATCACCGTGATCTTGTCTGCCCGGGACAACGCCCTGCGTTGCGCAAAGTTGAAGAGCTTGCGCCAGGGCCAGGCCACGTCGTGCGCCTTCGAGGCGCTCGCCTGCATGAGCACGTATCGGGTCGGACGCTGCCACCATCCGAAGAGATCTGGATTTCTCGGCGCGCTCCCGTACACCAACCAGGCGTCGGGAGCGAACAGCTTCGTCTGCTTTCGGACCCGGATCGCCTCGCCCACGAGCCGGCGCGCCGGGACCTGACCTTGCCAGAAGGCTCGGGCGCTCAGGGTCGACACGATGCGGACGTCGTGCCCGCGCTCTTCGAGGCCGGACATCATGTTGCGGACCATGACGTAGTCACCCGAGGTGCCCTCACCCAGGTACTCGGCTCTCGGCACGTGGAACGCGATTCGCACCAGATGACACGCTACAGGCTGCGATCGCCCCGACGGCCCGGGGGGGGTCACGCTGGGCGATCTCCAACCCTTCGGGCCCGGGAGACCAGCTCGACACCAAGTCGATCTGCGCTCCTGGACCAACCGTCATAGACGCCGGTCGTCCAGGCCGGGAGAGAACGAGGCCGCATGGCGACCGTTCCCCTCCCCGACGACCCGAACCTCGAGCCCGTCGGCAAGCACGCCGATGACCTCCGAGATCGGCCCCGGCCGGCGTCTGCGACGCCGGCCGGCGCATCTCAGGCTGCGAGGCTGAAAGGCGGGTACCGGTCGGTGAGCAACCCGGCGTACGCCTCAACCCGGAGGGCGTAGCGGTACGCCTTCACGAGGAAGTCCCGCGCCCCCTCGGGGTACTCGCCGGTGAACACCACCGCGAAGAACCCGAATAGGACCGCAAACACCGCGCCGATGGCGAGGACCACGAGCACGAGGTAGTGGGGGATGGCGAGCAGCCACTTGTACAGCGGCTTCCACCTCTCGAGGTGCTCCGGGTAGGTGAGGTTCAAAGTGGAGTGGACCTCGACGCCGTCATCGGTGGCTGAGGGCTGGAAGTCGAAGGGCGGGTAGTCCTCGTGGAGGAACAGCGCATAGCTCATCGCTCGCCACTCGTAGCGGTACGTCATGGCGATCACGTCGAAGAGGGCGCGGGGGATCTGCTCGGTGAAGAGCACCGTGAACAGGCTGATCAGCGTCAGCACCTGGCGCAGCGATCGGAGCGCGTTGGCGATCATGAGCTGGGGCACGGCCAGCAGCCACTGCACCAGAGGGCGCCAGCGGGTGATGTGGGTGTCGGCTTGGAAGTCCAGCTGGAGGGGGTACGGCGCGGATATGGCCACGGCTGTCTCCTTGCATCAGGGCTGCTCCAGGGAACGGCCTTACGTCGTAAGTTACGGTAGCCTTACGACGTAAGTCCGTCAAGCCCGGGACAGGAGGCGACGGAGATGGCGCCGCCGACCAAACGGGCGATCGAGCCCCGCATCCCCCTGAGCCGTGAACGGGTGCTGCTGACGGCCGTAGCCTTCGCCGACGAGAGCGGGATCGGGCCGCTCAGCATGCGCAAGCTTGGCGACGCCCTCGGCGTCGAGGCCATGTCGTTGTACAACCACGTGGCCAACAAGAGCGAACTCCTCGACGGCATGGTCGACCTCGTCTTCAGTGAGATCGACCTTCCCCAGGGCGGAGCCGATTGGAAGATGGCCATGCGTCAACGGGCGGTCTCGGCCCGCCGGGCTCTCTCGCGCCATCCTTGGGCGATCGGTCTCATGGAGTCGAGGACCTCACCTGGCCCCGCGACCCTGCGGCACCATGACGCCGTCATCCGCAGGCTTCGGGAAGCGGGGTTCTCGATCGAGATGGCCGCCCACGCCTTCTCCGTCCTCGACAGCTACATGTACGGCTTCGCGCTCCACGAGGCGAGCCTGCCCTTCGAGACCGGGCAGGAGACGGCCGAGCTGGCTCAGACGATCATGGCCCGGTTCCCGGTGGACGCGTACCCCCACCTCACTGAGCTCACGGTCGAGCACGTCCTCAAGCCGGGCTACGACTACAGCAACGAGTACGAGTTCGGGCTCGACTTGATCCTCGACGGCCTTGAGACGGTACGGGACACGACCTGACAGCTGGCGCTGCAGGGTGCCGGCAGCGACCGCCTCGGCGTGAGGTGTGGCGCTCTGGCCTCTCGTAACCGCGAAAGGCCCTTGTGGATCAACGCCGAGGCGGTGGTCTTTGTGTGCGCTCGGGCTTCCTCCAGTGCTATTGGGTTCTCGCGGAGGAAGCCCGACGCGGTCACGAGCCCCGGCTCGCCGCCACCTCAGTGTGACAACGGCCATCCGGTGCCCACCATGGAGTCGCGGGTGACGAGGGCGGCGAGTCGCTCCTCCGACCAACCTTGGGTGCCGGCCGGTCGCATCGGGAGCACGAGGTAGCGCTGCTCAGCGGTCGAGTCGTGCACGTGCAATGCCATGTCCTCGGGCAGCTCCATGCCGAACTCGGCCAAGACGGCCCGAGGCTCTCGGACCACCCTGCTGCGGTACTCGAAGGACTTGTACCAGGCCGGTGGGTTGCCCAGAAGGCCGCTCGGGTAGCACGAGCAGAGCGTGCAGACGATGACGTGGTGCACGGCTTCGGTGTCGGCCAGCACCGCGAGAGGGACCGCCTGGGAGGCGTACTCGGCCACTGCGGCGACCGCGTCGTCAAGGAGTCGGGCCCTGAACTGCGGGTCGTTCCAGGCCCGAGCGACGACCTTGGCGCCAAGCGCGGTGCTGGGCCCGGTGCCGTCCTCGGTCGCCTCTTCGATGGCAGTGATGTGGGCATCGATGGTGTCCGGATCGACGTGGCCTTGGTCGTGCAGCTGGCGTTCCAGGATCTCCACGCGCTCCTCGGGCGTCAGGTTCACGTGACGCTGTCCTCCAGATCGCTTTCGCCGAGATCGGCGGTGAGGGTGTGATCATGGTCCGGGCCGAAGACGTCAGCAGCGGCGAAGGCGACGGTGTACACGACCTCTGCATTCCCGTAGCGGCCGGTAGCGGCCGACTCGGCCGGCGGGGGCCAGGAGAATGCGGCGCGCTCCACCGTGCCGACGTGACGGCGCAGGTAGCGAGGCACTCGTGTGTGGCCGGCGGAAACCCGGTTGAGCACCCGCACCCGTTCGCCTCGCTGCCAGCGAGCCGTCGCCGGTCGTGACGAAGGCTTGGGTCGAGCGATCGGCGCAGGTTCGGCGGAGCCGGTCAGCAGGCCCTGCTCGTTGGCCAGTCGCTCGATGGCCCACAGCCACCGGGCATAGTAGCCAGAGGTCAGGTACTCAGCGGGCGGCATCTGCTCAATGGTCCATCGGAACCGGTCTATGGTCGTAGCTGGCATCACCGCGCCCAGGAGGGCCCACACCCGACCTTCCCAAGGCGCGTGGAACAGCGGCTCACCCGTCTCGATCGGCACAGCACCGAAGCCGTGCATACCTCCGAGGTCGTGCACTCCGTCCACGGCACGAAGCGTAACGATCTCATCGATCGCCCGTCGTGTGGACACCTGACTCACTCATCCGCGGCAAGCCCTTCGCGAGGGCGGACTGAGCCGAGTGGCCGCTATGCGCCAGCTGATGGGCCGCTCGCGAGGCGCGGGCGAACGGCACCTGACGGGCGTCCTCCAACACGGCGCTCCTCGTCTGGATCGGCCGGGAACGTGTCCGAACTCGGAGAGGAAGAAGTACGACGCCGCTCGGCACCCAGGATCTCCTTGCGCTGGGCGTCAGTTCTCGCCCGGGCTATGGCACACGACCTCGAGCATGAACCCGTGGGGATCGAGGAAGTAGGTGGCGTAATGCTGGCCGTACTCCGGAAACTGGCGCGGTGCGTGGACCACCTCGGTGTTCTGGCGCATCGCCCACTCGTGCGCCTCGCGAACGATGGCAGGACTCGGCACCATGAAGGAGAGGTGCTGCAGGCCCGTGGCATGACGTGAGTGTGGGTCGGGTTCGAGTGCTTGGTAGAAGAAGATCTGCGGGCCGAGACCGCCATCGGGGCCGTAGTTGAACTCTCCGGCTTCTGTCGTTGCGAACCATGCTCGAAGTCCGAGGATTGGCATCAGTTCGTCGTAGTACCGCTTGGCGGCGGCGAGATCGGGAACGCCGATGCCGATGTGGTCGATGAATCCAGTCCGGGCCACGGCTCCTCCTGGTGACGCCGTCGCGAAGACGGCTCGGCGACCGCGAGCGTGCCAGACACCGGCGGGTGCCGACGAGGCACCCGCGGCCAGCACCTCGCCGCACGCTCCCCTCGTTGGCTCCTCCACAGATGACCGGCGCGACCGCTTTGTCCGGAGCAATTCGGTGGCGCCGTTCGAGAGCTAGCTGTGGTTGTCGCTGTTAACGACGGGTCGTCGAGTCGGGCGCCCGGAGGCCGCTCCGGTGAGGATTGTCACCGTGGAGCAATCCGGTTTGCGCCTGGGCGGCGCCGGCCGTACAACTACCGCATGCTGGAGGTGCTGGGGCTCACCAAACGCTACGGGGACAACACCGCGCTGTCTGCCGTCACCGTCGCGATCGAGCCGGGCGAGATCTTGGGGCTCCTAGGGCCCAACGGAGCGGGAAAGACCACGCTGGTCTCTATCGTCGCAGGCCTGAGGCGTGCCGACGCAGGGACTGTGCGGGTCTGCGATGTCGATGTCGCCGTCGACCCGAGTGGGGCCCGTCGGTGTCTCGGCCTGGCCCCCCAGGAACTGGGCATGTACCCGATCCTCACCGTCGCGAGGAGAACCTCCGCTTCTTCGCCGAGGTGGCCGGGCTTCGGAGCCGGGCGTTGCGCCAACGCATCGCCGAGGTGGCCGAGGCCCTCGACATCGTCCAGTTCCTGGATCGGCAGGCTCGGTTCCTGTCAGGCGGTGAGAAGCGGCGGGTGCACACCGCCATCGCCATGGTTCACCGCCCGTCGCTGCTGTTGCTCGACGAGCCGACAACTGGCGTCGACGTGCAGACCCGGGCTCACCTGATTGAGGTGGTCCGAGGACTGGCCGCCGACGGCGCCGCGGTGTGTTACTCCACGCACTACCTGCCCGAGGTCGAGGCGCTCGGCGCATCCGTGGCCATCTTGGAGCGGGGGGAACTCATCGCCCGGGGCCCCGTCCAGGAGCTCGTCCGCTCTCATGGCCACGCCGCACTCGAGCTCACCTTCGAGGGTCCACTGCCTCCCACCGAGGTCGTCGCCAAGCTACACGGCGAGACACGCGACGGTCGGATCCGGGTCTATGCAGAGCAACCGGCGATGGAGGCAGCCGGTGTGCTGGCTGCGTTGGGTAGTCACGCCGGGCGACTCCGCTCGATCGACGTCGTGACGCCGAGCCTAGAAGCTGTGTTCCTCTCGCTCACGGGCCGGCGCTACGACGACCAAGACGGCAGCAGGCCCGAAGAGCCGGTCCATCGGGATGGCGAGCGTGTCGCCGTCTCGTAGCGCAGCCGTGGCCCGCCACGAACTGCGCCTCATCCGACGCGATCCCGTCTACCTGCTGACCTTCATATTCATGCCGCTCATCGTCATGGCCTTCATCAAGCCGGTGTTTCGCTACATGGTCGCTCCTAACATCAGCGGCGTGAACGGGTCGGAGCAGGCCGTTCCCGGCGTGACCGTGATGTTCTCGATGTTCCTTGTCGGCAGCGTCGGCTTCGGCTTCTTCCGCGAGTACGGCTGGGGCACCTGGGAGCGTGTGCGCGCCAGCTGGGCCAGCCCCGCCGAGATCATGGTTGGAAAGACCCTGGTCCCGATGCTCCAGTCGGCCCTACAGCTCGGTGTGCTCTTCGGCGTGGGGGGCGTGCTGCTTGGGCTTCACGTGCGCGGGTCGCTCATCGCCCTCGTGCTCGTCGCGGCCGCATTCTGCATATGCCTCATCAGCATGGGCCACGCCCTACTGGCTGTCAGCAGGACCGTCATGCAGCTCAACGCCTTCGCAAACCTCGGCGGCATGGTGCTCGCCGGCGTCGGTGGATCGCTCGCCCCCGCAAGTGCACTGCCGGGATGGGCCCGGGTGCTCGCTCCGATGACTCCCACCTACTGGGCCATGCGCGGCTTTCGCCAGGTCATCCTCCACCATGGAGGGCCGCTGGCAGGAGTGGAGCCCATCGCAGTTCTCGTCGCCTTCAGCGTCGGATTCGTCATCATCGCGACGTCGATTCCGCTTCGAGGACACCAAGACCTCCTTCGCCTGATTCTCCGGTGGGCGAAGAGCGTCATGGACGGCCGATTTGCGGAACCTGGCGCAGCCCCCGGGGGTGTTCATGGGTTTGGCGCAGGCGGCAACAAGGCACCTGCTGGCAGTCAAGGAGGCCCCTGGTCGAGGGAGACGACCTACGTCTGACGCTCTCTGGCTGCAGCCTTGGCCCGCTGCTCCTTGTACCACTCCATGACGGGCAGCTCGGTGATGTGGGCGCGCTTGCGCTTCAGCTCGGCGAAGTTGCCATAACGGGCGAGCCAGGCGGTGTGCCGCCATAGCTCGACGGCATCCTCGTCCGTGGGCATATCGGAGATGACCGGGCCGAAGATGGCGGCGCCGGCGCCACCGTCGAGCACAATCGTCGGCACCCCGAGCTTGCCGATCCGCTCGACCATGGCCTGCGTCTCGGCGATTACCTTGTCCCAGGTGGCCGGGTCCGAGAGGGCCTTGTCGCAGAGACCCTCGTCGAGGTCGGCCTCCTGGAGGGACTCGCGTACGGCCGCGACCATTTCGCCCCGATCGATTGGGGGCGGCACCTGTTCGAAGGTGCGCTTCCCGAGGGCGGTGTAGAACGGGCCGATCGCCTTCGAGCCGTGGTTCTCTGCGATCACCACCGCAGTGCGCAGCGCCGGGCTCCCGGTCGGTTCGAACTCCTTCGGGTCCTTGCCCTCCTCGAGGTTCACGACCTCGAGCGAGAAGACCTCCCAATCGAGGGCGATCTCCCCCAGCTCCTCCAAGCGCTTCGCCCATCGTGACGTCTGATAGCACCATGGGCAACGCGGATCGAAGTGGAACTTCACCTCTTCCATCGGCTTGACCTCCCACCCTGCAGGCTACTTGCGGGCCGAGAGCTACTCCCAGCCGGAACCACCGGACGGCGAGATGCACGGCTTGGAGGGCATCTAGGGCCGCGACCCTGCGCGCCCGAGCACCGACCGGCACGACCGCCCCGGTGTGCTCGGGATGGCCTCCACAACCTCACTCTGCCGTCACCTCGGGGTGGAGCGTCCGATGGGGCGCCTCGAGGTCGGGTCAGGTGCTGCTCACGGGGGTGGCACTATTCGGCGATGGGGAGGCGTGTGCTGGCAGTCGCCAGCGGCAAGGGCGGGGTCGGCAAGTCAACTATCGCCGTGGCCCTGGCGCTCGCCTTCTCCAGGATGGGCTTCAGGGTGGGACTGCTCGATGCCGACCTGTACGGGCCCGACATCCCCCGCATGATGGGCCTGACCCGTACCGCCGACGCCAAGTCGTTGACCGTGTGGACCAGGCCCGGTTTCGGCAGGCGCCCGCGTCCCATCGAGCGCTATGGGCTCGAGGTGTGGTCGGCGCAATTCCTGGTGGGCGAGGGCCAGGCGCTCTCCTTCCCCGCCGGGCTGGCCGGGCTGTTGTTGGCGCGCTCGTTCGGCGCCGTCGACTGGGGGGAGCTGGATTGGCTCATAGTCGATCTACCCCCGGGCACGGCTGACATCCAGCAGCAGCTGGTCACCCAGTTGGGCCTCGACGGGGCCCTGTTGGTGGTCACGCCCCAGGACGTGGCCCATCTGGACGCCAAGAAGGTCTGCGACATGTTCGAGCGAGGCAACGTGCCGGTGATCGGCGGCGTCGAGAACATGGCATCGCTGGCATGTCCGTGCTGTGGCACCACGATCGACCTGTTCGCAGCGACGCCCGAGGAGCGCACCGTCTGGGCACTGGGCGTGCCGCGTCTGGCCCGGGTGCCCTGGAGCCCCGAGATACGGCAGTCCTCGGCGTCGGGTTCTCCCATCGTCGCTGAGCGGAGCGATGGTGCGGGCGCGATGTTCGCCCAGCTGGCCGACGCCGTCCTCTTGGCCTTCTCCGAATGCTGACACCCGCCGCCCGGGGCTGGCGCTCGATCAGTGTCACCCTTCGACGCCTGGGCGAACCCGATGCCCGGCGAGCGGCTCCGAGCGCCGGGATCCGAGCGTGGCGCCAGGTCTCCGAGCTCCACCGGCGCGATGCATAATCGGGTCGTGCCCGACGACGAGGTTCTCCGTTTCGGGGAGGAGGCGGCGCGGCGGCTGGCGTCCATCCTCGGGCCGTCGCTCGTCGGTGCCTATTTCGTGGGATCTGTGGCCCTGGGTGACTACGTCCGTGGGCGAAGCGACATCGACATCGCCGCGGTGTCGGCCAGAGTCTTGTCCAGGGACGAGAAGACCGAGGTGGTAGGCGCGCTCTCTCATCCCCATCTCTTGTGCCCCGCCCGCGGCCTGGAGTTGGTGATCTACCTCCGCAGTCTGGTGGAGCTCGCCGCCAAGGAGGCCGCCTTCGAGGTCAACCTCGACACCGGTCCGGGGATCCCGAACCACGTCGGCTTCGACCCCGACCAGGAGCCGTGGTTCTGGTTCGTCATCGACCGGGCGATAGCCCATGAGCGCGGGGTGAGGATCACGGGGCCGCCCCCCTCGGAGCTGTTCGCCCCGATACCCCCGGCCTGGCTGATAGAGGCGCTCAGCGGGTCGATCGCCTGGCACCGTGCGCATAGGAGTCTCGACTCCAACTCGGTTCTCAACGCGTGCAGGGCGTGGCGCTACGCCGAGGAAGGCGTTCTCACATCGAAGGCCGACGGGGCATCATGGGCAGCTCGGCGCTGGCGGGAACCCTCCCTGATACAGAGCGCACTCCGAGTGCGCCCGAGCCAGCTGGCGTCAGCCGACGAAGCGGGGATCGCGGCGTTCCTCGATCAGGTGGAGACAGTTGTCGACACCAACGCCCACCCCTAAAAGGCCTGAGTAAGGAGCGGTTCGGCTAGCTCGCAGCCCCCTGCGGCCGAAGGAAGGCTGGCAGGGAGGCGTTCGTGAAGCGCCGCTCTCCGTGCTTTCCTCGTCCTCAGGACGCAGGATTCGGCGCGTCCGATGGGACCGAGCCGAGTCTCCCGCCCAGCGGTGGGGGTGCTCAGTACCCCTCGACGGGGTCGACGATGCCCTCCAAGGGCTGACCGGCCACGAAACGGCGCACGTTGTCGACCAAGAGCTCCACGATGCGCCCGCCCAGCTCGGGGCTGCTCCACGAGATGTGCGGGCTCAGGCGGACACGCGGATGCGAGTACAACCAGTGCCCTTCGGGTAGGGGTTCGGGCTCGCAGACGTCGAGACTTGCCCTTGCCACCCGCCCGTCGTCGAGCGACCTTCGGAGCGCGTCCTGATCGAGAAGCGCTCCCCGGGCGATGTTGACGAGGTGGACCCCGGGCTTGACCAGCCCGAACGCCGCGTCGTCGAGGAGGTGCCTCGTCCTTTGCGTCGCCGGCGCTGCGAGCACGAGGTGGTCAGACGCGGGCAAGAGCTCCGTCACCGACGAGACAACCTGCACGCCTGCCACGGGACTCGCCGCCTCGGTCCGTCGCAGCGCCCGGACGTCCATCCCGAAGGCGAGAGCGCGGGCGGCGATGGCGGACCCGATGCCCCCGAGGCCGACCAGTCCGAGCGTACGGCCCGAGAGGCCGCCCAGCTCCGCCCAGGACCAGCGCTGCGGGGGCTCTCTGACGAACGTGTCGGGCAGGTGCTTCTCGAACGCCAGCATCACGGCAAGCGCCCATTCGGAGATGGGCACGCTTCCGGCACCCCGCGAACAGGTCACGATCCGCCCCTCCAGGACCTCCGCGGGCATCCCGTCCACACCCGTGCCGAAGAAGTGAACCCACTCGACGCCTCTTCCGCACAGCTCCACCAGGTTGTCGGCGCGGTGCGAAGCGACCAGCACCTGGCCTGCCATCCCCGAGTCGACCGGCCCGCTCAGGGGCACGACCGATACTTCCGCGGACGGCGCCGCGGCCCGGCTGGCCTCGGCGACGCCGCCCCCCGTCTGGGTGAGGATCCTCATGGACGGGAGTATCGACCCTCGAGCATCAGCACGACGCTTCTCCGCTGCGAGGACGACGGCTCCCGGCTGGTGTCACCTTCGTTCGGACCGATGCCGCTGTTCAGCTCCCGTGGGGGCTGGTGAGCGCCGAGAGGGCGCCTGAGACCGTCCTTTCACCCAAGGGACCAAGCCGCCCGTCCGGGAGTGCAAGCCTCAGATCTCGGCGTGCGACGCGGAGGCGGTAGCAGTGGTGCCGCTCCTCCGCCCGAACATGAGCTTGTCGACGTTGAGAAGATGTCCGCGTAACGACGCGCTCTCGGGGTCACTCCATGAGGTGTTGGCGCAGAAACGAGATCGTGCGGTCCCAGGAAAGAGATGCCGCATCCGCATCGTAGTGACTCGGCACGGTGTCATTGAAGAACGCATGCCGGGTGCCCGGGTAGACGTGAATCGTCACGTTGCTCACGCCCTCGAACCAGGCGCGAAACCGGTCCGCGGAGGGGTAGTACTCCTCGTGGTCGGCGAGGTGCACCAGAACCGGGCTCGTGATCTTGCGGTCGGCTCGCTGCTCGAAGATTCCGTAGTACGCCACGGCGGCGTCGATCGGGCACACGGCCGACGTCAGCAGCGACAGAGAGGCTCCTGTGCAGAACCCCATGGTGGCGACCTTGGAGTGGCCGCGCTGGCGCAGCTCGCCCACCGCGCCCGCGATCCGCGCGGCAGCCGCGTCTGGGTCCCGCGTGATTGGCGCTGGAGCCGTGCTGCCTCGGCATCGTCGCCTCTCGCAGCCGACTCGCCGTCGTACAGATCAAGTGCAACCGCGGTGAACCCGGCGGCTGCCACCCGGTCGGTCACGTCGCGGATGTGCGGGACCACCCCATGCCACTCATGCAGAACGACCACGGCGCCGGGCCCGCCGCCCGCGAGATAGCCCCCGATGCTTTCGAAGCGGACATCCTCACCCACGGGCCCTTGTTACCAGATTGTTGGAGCTGTTGGCCGGGCGTCAGGAGCTTGCTTGCCGCTCCCCGAGGCGCTCCTAGGGTGGTGGAGGTGACCGACGATCAGGTGGCGGAGCTACTCGCTCGCGGTAACGAGCAGCGAGCAGCAGCGCGGGCGAAGTTCGAGGTGGCATACGCCTGAGCCGAATCGGAGGTCGCCCAATGTTGGGCTGCTCACATGGTCGTCGTCACAATTGACATTCCGGAGGAGAAGCTTCATTGGAACAAGGAGTCGCTCCGTGCAGCGGACGCCGCGACCGATGACCCACGGGCATCCACTCTCGTTCCGACAGTGCTCGCAAATGTCGGTTTCTCGGAACTCTTGATGGCCCGCCCAGGTGAGGCCCGCCACTGGTACGAGCAAGCCCTGACCCGTCTTCTGGACGCGGATCTTCCGGAGGAACGTCGTGATGGCTACCGCGTGGGGATCGAGCACATGGTAAGCCTCATCGACGGCTCACCGGAACGGCCGGCCTGATCAGCCACGTCGACCGCGTCCAGGGGTTGCCTGCTCACTCTCGTGTCAGTGGCCATCAGGTTCATTGACGCGCCCCCGACGCCGATCGGTATCGCCAGCGAGAAGGTCAAGACGAACAATCGGCGCGAACAATAGGTGCGCGCCGAGCCACTGAGATCGCCGACTCGGGCGTGGCCGTGATCGCCGCGCGTTGTAGCGGTATGAGGTGAAGCAATTGATGATCCACGCGCCGAGCCTTGCCGGGACATCGAGCGTTCGGTCAGCGAGATCGTCGCCTGGTCTCGAGCTCGCGCTCAAGGAGGTAGAGCGTCACG
>VAXP01000103.1 GCA_005884125.1 Actinomycetota bacterium
ACTCCGCCCGTTGCGTCGATGCTGCCTGCCTTCGAGGAGAAGTACTCGGCCCTGACGAGTGTGCCCGGCTTCGACGCCTGGAGATCGACGTTCTCGGAGCCGATCATGGTCGCCGTCTCCCGTGTCGTCGCCTGGACGCGGAAGAACGGCGAGCTCTTCTACCGATCGGTCCCGTGACCGCTCTCACCTGCCCGCGGGTGCCTCCTGCGGGAGGCGCGGGCCGCCGGCCACACCGGCTCGGGGCGACGCTGCACCGTGATGCCATGATGTATTCGTGCCGAAGACCCGAACCACGGTCACCCTCGATGAGGACGTCCTCCGGGCAGTGAAGGTTCGGGCCGCTCGCACGGGTAAGGGCGACAGTGAGGTCATCGAGGAAGCAGTCCGGCGCCACCTCGGTCTCGACCTGCTCGACCGGCTACAGGCTCGCAACGGCCTGAGCGAGCCGGAAGCCCTTGAGCTCGCCATCGAAGCCCAGCACGAGACCCGTCGCCGGAAGCCCTGATGGTGTGCGCGCCGTCCTCAGGTAGCGTCGACGGGCGTCAGCCTCATCTCCTGGGCCACCGAGACGGTCACCCGCCCCTCGGTGTCCCGCATGGTGCCTCGGAGCAGGCCGCGCCCCCCGGCGTTGACGAGGGATTGCACGTCGTAGAACAGCCAGGAGTCGGCCCGGGCCTGGCGGTGGAACCAGGCGGCGTGGTCGAGGCTGACCATTCCCTGGGTGTCTCCCTCCAGGTGCAGGGGCCGCCCGCCGATGCCCGTCCAGTCGGTGGCGAAGCCCAGCAGGGCAGCGTGCAGGTGCTCGTCGTCGGGGAGCTGGGCCGGCACGCGGAACCACATCCGGTGCGTGGACTCGCGGGTGCCGTCCGCCCCCGCCGGCGTCGGCCCCAGGTGGCCCGCTATCCACGGCCCCGGCCCGGGCTCGAGCTCGACCTCGGACGGCGGCGGGACCTCCGACCGGGCCGGCAGGTCGTAGACGTAGCCGCCGTCGGTGTCGGCCGTGAACGAGCACGACATGTCGAGCACGGCCTTGCCGTCCTGGCTCGCCTCCAGGCGGCGGGTGGTGAAGGTCCGTCCCTCCCGCACCGGCCGTACCCCGTAGAGGATCTCGTGGGCCACGAGCACCGGTCGTAGGAAGTAGGCGTGGAGCGAGTGGAGGCGCCGGCCTTCGGGCGCGTCCCGGGTGGCGGCCACGATCGCCTGGGCGATGACGAACCCGCCGAAGAGGTAGTCGCCGAACCATCCCGGCGCCCTGCCGACCCATGTGCCGCCGTCCACACCGGGGCGCAGCGTGAGGAACTCCAGGGTCTCGGTCAGGACCGCGCCTACGTCGAAGCTGTCGTCGGGCTCGGCCACGGCCGGAACCTACATGTCCATCCGCTGGGGTGATCGGCGCTCGTAGCGGAGGAGCACGACCCCGTTGCCGAAGGTCCGGGTCTCGGCCAGCCCGAGGACGACCTTGGCCGCCCCCGGCGGGAACAGCGGCTTTCCCCGCCCTATGACGACGGGGTGGACGTAGAGCCTGTACTCGTCGATCAGGTCGTGGCGCATGAAGGAGGCGGCCAGGTCGGCCCCGCCCAGGACCATGTCTCCGCCGGGCCGGGCCTTGAGAGCCTCTATCTCCTCGGGGACGACGTGGCGGACCACGGTCGTGTTCCAGCCCGCCCCCTCCATGGTCCGGGAGAACACGAATTTGGGCATGTCCCGCCAGATGGCGGCGAACTCGACCATGGGCCCGGTGCTCGATGGGTCGGCGTCGGCCGTGGGCCAGAAGCCGGCCATGAGCTCGTAGGTGACGCGTCCGTCCAGGAAGGCGCCCATGCCCCTGAGCTGCTCGTTGAAGTGGCTGTGGAGCTCGTCGTCGACCATGTGCCATCCGAGGTCGTGGTCGGGTCCCTCGATGAAGCCGTCAAGGGAGACGGACATCATCAGGATCACCTTCCTCATCGCGGTTCCTTCGGGCCCCTGCCCGGCGCACGGGGCTCGGATCGTTGGTCGCCGGGTTCCATCCGGCGCGCTTCGAAGAGGAGCTCGGGCGTGATCGTGGCCTCGGACACCTCCAGCAGTACCCGTTGGTGCTCGGCGTCGATCGGAAGCGGGGAGGAGACGTACCTCGACTGGGCGGCCTCGACGTCATCCGCCTCCATGGCGTAGACCAGGATGGGGCCGTCCGAGGTGGAGAGCAGGTAGGCCTTCTCGTGCCTCATCCCTTCCCGCTCGAAGCTGGCCCGTACCTCCTCCTGGCGGGACTCGAGCTCGGCCATCCACTGGGCCAGGTCGTCCAGCTTGTCCTCACGGATCTTCGTGAACACCACACCGAGCATCTCGACCCTCCGGAGCGCGCCAAGTGGACTTTCGGGACCGGCACCGCCAGCGGCGTGGCCGACCCGCAGTCTTGTCCGTGCCTCCGCCGGGCGGGTTACTGGCCTTGTGAACGGAGAGTTTCGTACCATGTCGGTCCATGCGACAGCAGGCCCGGCGGGCCTCGGCTGCGCTCCTGCTGGGCTGCGTCCTTCTAGTTGCGAGCAGCGCTCCTGCCGTGGCCAGTGGAGGGCGGGGCTCCAAGGCTTCTCCCGCCCTGCCCGGGTGGGTGGTCGACCGCGTCCGCTTCGAGCCCGTCCCCGAGCCGGGGCGAGCGGCCGTGCCGCTCTCGGTGGACGGCCTCGGGTCCTACCGCGGCGCCCTGCAGATGGTGCCGTCGGACGGGGGAGTGGCCGTCATCGACCAGCTGGGACTGGACGAGTACCTGCGCGGTCTGTCGGAGATCCCCACGACGTGGCCGGCCGAGGCCCTCCAGGCCCAGGTCATCGCGGCCCGCACCTACGCCCTCTACGGGGTGGTGTCGGGGACCAAGAACGCGGTGCACGCCCTGGGCGCCGACATCTGCGCCACCGACTCGTGCCAGGTCTACCGGGGCATGACCCGTGAGCAGGACAGCAACGCCGACGCGTGGAACGCGGCGGTGGCGGCCACCTCCGGGCAGGTCCTCCTCTATCGGGGCGGGGTCATCTTCGCCGAGTACTCCTCGTCCAACGGGGGCCAGAGCGTGTCCGGCGGCGTGCCCTGGCTCCCGTCGGTGGCGGACCCCGATGACGCCACCAGCCCTCTGCACCACTGGCGGGTGAGCATCCCGTTCGCCGATCTGTCCCGGATCTTCTCCACCCCCGCCCCCGTCACCGGGGCGTCCCGCCAGGGCGACTCGGTGGTGCTGACGTGGCAGCAGCCCGACGGCAGCCAGGGTTCCTCGGCCTCGGCCGTGGCCGACTTCCGGGTCAGGCTCGACACCCAGCAGGCGGCCCCCGCGGGGATGCCCGAGACGGTGCCCTCGGGCCGCTTCACCGTGGTCGTCGACGGACCCAGCAACTCGGTCGTGCTCGAGGGCGGGGGCTGGGGGCACGGCGTGGGCATGAGCCAGTACGGCGCCATGGGCAAGGCCCTCCGGGGCATGCGGGCCGCCGACATCCTCGCCTCCTACTACGGCGGCCTGCGGCCCGTGACCCTGCCTCCGGCCCAGCTGCCCTCCAGCATCCGGGTCGCCCTCGACCTGGGCCGGCCCGAGGCCGTGGTGGGCGGAGGTCGCTTCCGCCTGCTCGACGGGGCCGGCCACGTCCTGGCTGTGGCCGCCCACGGGAGCTGGAGCGTGGTGCCCGGCCCCAAGGGGGGGACGGTGCGGGTGGTGCCGCCCGCTGACCAGACCGGCCCCCCGGCCCTGGCCCTGACCACAGTCGAGCCCGGCCCCACGGTGGCCCCGGGGGCGCCCGTGCGCCTGGGCCTGCAGCTGTCGGCCCCCGCCTTCGTCCGGGTGGTGGCCACGCCGCCCGGTGGCGCCACCACCGTGGCCGACCTGGGCCTGCTTGAGCCGGGCCCGGTGGCCCTGCCCCTGGCCGCCGCGGCCGGGCGGGGGACCTACGCGGTCAGGGTGGAAGCCGACGCCGGGGGCGGGCGCCAGGCCGTCCTGCCCGTCGCCATCGGCGTCGCCGACCCCACCGCCCAGGCCCCGCCCCGCGGTGGGGAAGCCCGCAGCCGGGTGGAGGCCTCAGGCGACTCGCCCGCCACCGCCGGCGTGGCCCTGGGCCGCTCGGCTGCCACCACGCCCGTGTCCAGGCTGCCCATGTGGCTGCTCGAGCTGGCCTCTTGCGCGGTGGTGGCGACAGCAGCGGTGCTGAGCCCGGCCTTCCACCGTCGCCGGCGCCGTGGGGTCAGCGAGACGGAGTAGCGGCGCTGACGCCGGCCCAGGAGTCCTCGTAGATGCCGGTGGGACGCGGCGTTCCGTGGCGCTTCACCATCTCCGGTGCCCCGAGCCGGGCGCCAGGCCTCCCTGAGGTGCTCCTTGGCCTTTCTTGACCCAACGCTGGATCAACCGGGGGCGCGATCTGCGCCGATGTGATGAGGGCTCGACCTCGAGTCTGCTGGGGTGGCGGGGCCGCTCGGCTCTCCATCCCTCCAGCCGACCGGCGGTCGGGCGACCACCCGTCCCTCGCGCAAGGAGAACCAAGTTGGCACGCCGCAAGCGGAGGCTCGTCCTCCCTGTCCTCCCCGCGCTCGGCCTGGCTGCCGTGGCCGCGCCCGCCCTGCACATCGTGAACGCCAGCGCCAAGTCGTCCGAATCCATGAGCGAGCACCGCAGTGGCGATGGTGGCGACGACGAGGCCGGCGACCACGAGTCCGACTACCACGGCAAGAAGCCCAAGAAGACCCCCCCGCAGGCGAGCGCGGCCAACGCGCCGTCCTCCACCACGACCACGGCCAAGGCCGCCCCCCAGTCGACCAACGCTGCGTCCTCGGCCCCGACGACGGCCGCGCCCACGACGACGACGGCCAAGCCCACGACCACGACGACCGCGGCCCCGACCACCACCACGGCCAAGCCGACGACCACCACGACGGCCAAGCCGACGACCACGACCACGGCCAAGCCCACCACGACAACCGCGGCCCCGACCACGACGACCACCGCGCCACCAGTGCAGTCGTCCCCGCTGACGGTCAGCGAGCAGTTCACCCAGCTGGTCAACGCCAAGCCCATGCTCCTCGCCCTCAGCGTCAACAACAGCTCGGCCAGTCAGCGCACCTTCAGCATCAGGGTCGAGGTCAAGGGCACGACCGCACCCCCGAACTTCCTCAACGTCAACAGCGACGGCACCCAGACCACCCTGTCCAACTGGTCCTGCTCGCCGACGGAGATCCAGTCGCCGACCACCGACAGCGTCTTCAACTGCAGCGTCACCATCCAGGCCAGCAAGACCGACACCGTCATGGTCACGACGGGCTCGTCCTTCAAGGCCTCGGGCAACACCATCAACATCACGTCCAACGTGACCAACGACAACGGGTCGACGACCAACCTCCCGGCGCCGGCATCGGCCACGGGCACGGTGGCGTGAGCTCCGTCATGGGCAGCCGCCTCCTCACCGACACGTTCCCGGCCATGGGCTCCACCTGCGAGGTGGCGCTGGTGGGCGGGGACGAGGCTCTCCTGGCCCGGGCCAGGAGCAGGGTCGAATACCTGGAGTCCCGCTGGAGCCGCTTCCGCGAGGACAGCGAGATCAGCCGCCTCAACCGCCGTCCCGGCAAGGCGATGAAGCTTTCGGTGGACGGTTATCTGCTGGTCGACCGGGCCCTGGAGGGGTGGCGGCTGACCCAGGGTCGCTACGACCCCAGCGTGCTGCGGGCCATGGAGGCGGCCGGCTACGACCGGAGCTTCGAGAAGGTGGCCCAGGTCCAGCCGGCCGGGGACGAGGCCCAACCCGCCCCCGGCTGTCTGGGCATCGTCCTGGACTCCAGGCACCGCAAGGTCACCCTTCCCCTGGGCGTGGGGTTCGACCCCGGAGGCATCGGCAAGGGGCTGGCCGCCGACCTGGTGCTGGAGGAGCTGCTGCAGGACGGCGCCGCGGGCGCCTGCGTGAGCCTGGGCGGCGACGGGCGCATGGCGGGCGAGCCCCCCGAAGGGGGATGGCGGGTGGGGATAGGCAACCCCTACGACGAGTCCCAGCTCCTGGCGGTGGCCGTCCTCGCCGACCACGGCATCGCCACCAGCTCCCGCCTCATCCGGCGCTGGTCCACGGGCGGGATGGCCAAGCACCACCTCTTGGATCCCAGGACGGGCGAGTCGATCGACAACGGCATGGACGCGGCCACGGTCATCGCGCCCTACGCGTGGATGGCCGAGATCCTGACCAAGGCCGTCTTCGTCGCCGGGGCCCGGGAGGGAGCCGAGCTGCTGCGGGGGCTTGGAGTGGCGGGGCTGCTCATCGAGGGCCCCGACGCCGTGCGCACGGCCGGGCCCTTCCGGTCCTTCCTCGCCCCGGTGGACGCCGCCGCCTGACCGGGCGGCGCGGAAGAGCCTCGCCCGTATACCGTGCCGGGTACCACGTTGGGAGGTCCGGGCCTTGACCTATGAGATCGTGCGCTTCCCGTACGACGGAGCCGTCGACGCCGACGGCCACGTGCTCGAGCCCGCCACCCTGTGGGAGGACTACCTCGAGCAGCGCTACGCGCCCCGGGCCATGCGCATCCGCCGCGACGAGCGGGGCCTGGAGTACCTGGAGATCGACGGCCGCCCGTCGGAGCGCACCGTGAAGGGAGTGCTCGGGCTCATGGGGGCCATGGGCGACCCCGACGTCCACGCCAGTCCCCACCGGCGCTACATGGACAACATCCCCTACGGCGCGGGCGACCCCAAGCAGCGCCTGGACCTGCTCGACAAGGAGCACCTGGAGAGGGCCTTCCTCTATCCGACCATCGGCCTGCTGTGGGAGTGCGAGGTCACCGATCCCGAGATCACCGTGGCCTACCAGCGGGCCTACAACCGCTGGATCGCCGACTTCTGCAGGGACAGCGGAGGCCGGCTCGTGCCCATCGCCCACCTCTCCCTTCTCGACGTCGACTCGGCCGTGGCCGAGCTGGAGCGGTCGGTGGCCGACGGCTGCCGGGGCGGGTTCGTCGCCCCCTTCACCCACACCCGAAAGCCCCACGGCCACCCCGACCATGACGCCCTGTGGGCCAAGGCCACGGAGCTGGACGTGCCCATCGCCATCCACCCCACCTACGAGCCCCACGCCATCCTGCCCTCCCGGTTCTCGTTCACCGGATGGAGCCGTGAGGCCCAGTGGTACCTGAATGTGCTCGTGCGCCAGGGTGTGCAGCAGGCCTTCCTCACCTTCTTCGCCCTGGGGACCCTCGAGCGCTTCCCCTACCTGAAGCTGGGCGTGCTGGAGTCGGGGTCGGGGTGGATCGGTTCCCTCCTCGACCGCATGGACGCGGCCTACAACACCAACGTTGGCTACTACGTCGACCTGGTCTTCCCGCCCAGCACGTACTTCCGCCGGCAGTGCTTCATCTCCGGCGACCCCGACGAGGCGTCGGCCCCGTTGATCATGGAGCAGGTGGGCGCCGACCGGTTCATGTGGGCGACCGACTACCCGCATCCCGACCACCCGGGCACCTGGGTCGACTCCCTGGTCCGTCTGGTCGAGCCCCTGAGCCACGACGCCCGCCGCAGGGTCCTCGGTGCCAACGTGAACGAGATCTACGGCGTGGCTTGACGCTCCGCGGGCGTCTGGTGGCGGGCCCTCATCGCCGCCGGTGCCGTCGCCGTTACCTTTGCCGTTGCTGCCGTGGCACTGGGCATCGGCCGCAGCCGTGGCGTCAGTGCGTCGTGTAGTTCACCGCGTCCGTCCCCTTGACGCCGATGGCGAAGGCGACGGCGTGTATGGGGGCGTGGTCGCTGACGGGGCGCAGGCTGTGGACCACGTTGGGCGGCGTGTAGACCAGGTCACCCTGGGCGATCTCCCGCTCCTCGTCGCCGACGGTCATGAGCCCCCGACCCGAGGTGACGTAATAGAACTCGTGGGTGGGATGGGAGTGGGGGTCGACCAGGCCACCGCCGGCCACCTCGAACTCGCTCACCAGCTCGAGGAACCCTCCTTCGGTGATCTGGCGCATCTCCTGGGGCGGGACGAGCCACCAGACGGGGACGGTCCCGTTGTGCTCGATGACCGGCGCCACGTCCTGGATCGACCGCACGTCCATCGCCGTCCTCCTCCTGGCTCCTCTGTTCGTGGAAGGTAGCCGACGCCCCGGTGCGGGCATTGTTAGCGTCCTGGTCATCCAGGGAGAGCGGACGTGAGCGAGAGGAAGACCTTCACCGTCCGGGCCCAGCCCCTGACCGCGACGGCCTTTGCCCCCTTCGGTCAGGTCGTGGGCCAGGCCGAGTGCCGTATGGAGCTGCGCCAGGGGGAGGAGTTCCACCTGGACGTCCTCTCCTACGGCCACCGGCCCGTCCTGGTCGACCACCTCAACCGTCACCACCGGGCCACGCAGGCCCTCGTGCCCCTCAACGGCAAGGCCGCGGTGATCGTGGTGGCTCCGCCCGAGGCCACCTTCGCCGCCGCGGGTGACCTCGAGACGCTGCGGGCCTTCGTCATGGACGGCTCCGCCGGCATCAACCTCGCCCTGGGCGTGTGGCACGAGGGGCCCTTCGCCCTGGCCGACCGCGTCGAGCTGGTGAACGTGCAGGGGCGCCACGTCGGGGACGACAACGAGGTCGCCCACCTCGGACGCGACCTTGGCGTCGTCGTGGAGGTGAAGCTCTGACGGGACGGGACGCGGAGGGAGCCCGAGGCGAGCTCCTCGCCCTCGGCGCGGCCACCCTGGGCGAGTCCGGGGGTCGAGCCCTCCCGCCCCGCATCCGTGCCGTCTGGCCCGGAGCCGGCCTGGCCGCCCCCGCCTTCACCGTTTGGTGCCCGCCGGGCGACAACCTGGCCATCCACGTGGCGGTGGCCTCCGCCCCCGCGGGCCAGGCCCTGGTGGTGGCCGTGGCGGGGACGCCGGAGCGGGGCTACTGGGGCGAGGTCCTGACGACCGCGGCCGAGGCCCGGGGGCTCCCGGGACTGGTGATCGACGGGTGCGTCCGGGACGTGGCCGCCCTGGAGCGTCACCGCTTCCCGGTGTTCAGCTCCGGGGTCGCCCTCCGGGGCGCGGGGAAGGAGGTGGGGGGTCGGGTCGGATGCGCCATCCGCATGGGCGAGGCCGAGGTCCGCACCGGTGACTGGGTGGTCGGCGACGCCGACGGCGTGACCGTGGTGGCCCAGGCCGATTTGGGCGTGGTGACGGAGAGGGCCCGGGCCCGGGCGGCACGGGAGGTCGAGCTCTTCGACCGGCTGCGGGACGGAGGCAGCACCGTCGAGCTGCTGGGCCTCGACCCGTCCCGGGTGACGACCGAGGAGTAGCGGCGGTGCACGACGCCATGCGCAGGGCAGCCCGCACGGTGCCTTTCGGCCAGGACGAGATCCCTGTGCTCGGCCCCGAGCACCTGCTCGTCGCCAAGGTGGTCTTCAACCGGGCCAAGGACTGGCTCGACATCGAGCAGATGCTGCTCATGGTGCCGGCCCTCGATCTCGACGAGGTGCACCGCTGGCTAGAGCACCTGCTGGGGCAGGGGGACGGGCGCAGCGAAGGCCTGCGCGGGCTGGAGGCCGGCCTGCTCGGTCGCCCTTAGCTCATTCTCCAGTTCGTCTTCCGTGGTTCGATCTCCGACAAGTGGGTAATGGCTGATCGTGTTCGGTTCCCGTCCCTCCCGAGACGGCCCGCGGCGTTCCGCGCCGGGCCGAGGGTGGGCGGGGGAGCGGCGCGGTCGACGGGCCGCCGCGGCATCGTGCGGGCTGATCCTCCTCGTGACGGCTGGCTGCGGGGGAGGAGGCCCGCGCCGGGCGGCCCGGACGGCGGACGGGGCCAACGGCCAAACGGCCGGGCTGGCGCCCTCCGCGGCGCCGGCCGCGGACTCGGGTACCACCGGCGCCACGGGCCAGGGGGGGCTACCAGCGCCGCTGCCTCCTGACGTCGGCGGCGCCGGCCTTCCTCCCGTCGTCAGCAGGGTCGCCACCTCCGACCCGGTGGTGTTCGTCACCATCGACGACGGCTGGACCAAGGACCCGACCGTCCTGCCGTTCCTGGCCGCCCACGACATAAAGGTGACGGCCTTCCTGATCGGCAAGGTGGCGGTGCGCACCTCCCCCTACTGGGACGCTCTCCTGTCCCAGGGGGGCCTGGTCGAGGACCACACCGTGACCCACCCCTTCCTCGCCCACCGGACCTTGGCCGAGCAGAAGGCCGAGATCTGCCCGCCCCTCGAGGACGACCAGCGTCTCTTCGGTCGACGCCCCACGCTGTTCCGTCCCCCCTACGGGAGCCTGGACCGCACGACCGTCTCTGCGGCCCGGGACTGCGGGGTGAGCGCCGTCGTGCTGTGGGACGCCGTCGTCCAGAAGGGCAAGCTGCGCCGGGCCCTTCGGGGGCCGCTGCAGCGGGGCGACATCATCCTGCTGCACTGGGGACCGGGTCTGGCCGGGGACCTGCGGGCCCTGGTGGGCTCGCTCGCCGCCTCGGGCCTCCACAGCGCCCTGCTCGAGGACTACCTGGGCCCGTCTCCTTCGCTCATCTCGACCCGAGGTGAGCCCCCCGCCCCGGCCAGCCGGGCCAGGTGACGGGCGGGCACGGTCGGACGGCGCGGTCGGACGGCCCGGAGACCCGGGCCGTTAACCTCGCCCCGGTGCGCCGGCGCGAGGAGAGCCACCGGACCCACGTCTACAAGGTCCGTTGCCAGTGGTCGGGCTCCACCGGGCCCGGCTACGACGCCTACGACCGGGAGCACACGGCGTCGGCTCCGCCCGCCTCCCCGAACCTGTCACTCTCGGCCGATCCCGCCTTCCTGGGTGACCGCGACCTCCTGAATCCCGAGCAGCTGCTGGTGATGGCGGCGGCGTCGTGCCAGCTCCTGAGCTTTCTGGCCGTAGCCGCACGGGCCCGTATAGACGTGCTGGCCTACGAGGACGAGGCCGAGGGCGTCATGGCCGACGACGACCCCCCGACCCGCATCACGTCCATCTGGTTGCGCCCCACCATCCGGGTGGCGGCCGGGGTGAGCGAGGACCGGGTCAGGCACCTGGCCGAGGTGGCCCACCGCGAGTGCTACATCGCCAACTCGCTGCGCACCGAGGTCCACGTCGAGCCCACCGTCGTGGTCCAACAGCCCGCGGCCCGGCCCTGACCAGTCGGGTCAGGACGAGAAGCTGGGGACCGCGGCGCGGACGGCCTGGGCCCGGTCCTTGGGCTCCTCCCAGTCCTCCTGGCGGCCCAGCGCGGTCAGGTCGAGGAAGGCGTAGGCGCCGCCCAGCCACTCCGTGCCCCTGGCGTACACGGAGTAGGTGTGGAAGACCCGGCCCTCGGTGCGCAGGAAGACGCTGTAGCCGGGCTGCTCGGAAGAACCTTCCAGCATCCAACCCATGCCCGCCTGCTCGAGCTCGGCCTCGTCGCGGAAGTTGAACTCGACCGGAGCAATGGTCTTGTCCAGGGTGACGTGGAAGTCGTAGTTGAAGTCGGTGCCGTGCGACGAGTACCACGGGAACGTCCAGCCCCTCTTCGCCTTGTAGCGCTCGATCTTGGCGAGGGGCGCACGCGAGACGACGGCGAGAGTGGTGTCCCGTGCCCACAGGTGCTCGAGCAGGCCCGCGGAGATCTCGTCGGAGGCGGCGGTGCAGCTCGGGCACCCGTCGTCCCAGCTGGGATCGAACATGAAGTGCTGGACGATGAGCTGGGTGCGCCCTTCGAAGAGGTCGGTCAGGCTCGCCCGTCCGGACGGGCCCTCGAACAGGTAGTCCTTCTCGACCCGCACCATGGGCAGCAGGCGCCGCTTGGTGGAAAGGGCGTCGCGGGCCCGGGTCATGGCCTTCTCCTCGGCCAGCAGCTGGATGCGGGCGGCGCGCCACTCCTGGGGCGCCACGATCTCGGGCAGGCTCATGGGCATCGCTCCTCGCTCACGGCTACGGAAGGTTCGACTGCCCGTGGGCTCGGGACTCATCGGTCGAGCTCCGGCTCGACCGCCGGGCGCGTAGCCTTTGGTCGTGTTCGAACGCTTCACCGACCGGGCCCGCCGGGTCCTCGTCCTGTCCCAGGACGAGGCCCGGGCTCTCAACCACAACTTCATCGGCACCGAGCACCTCCTCCTGGGCGTCATTCGGGAGGAGAACGGCCTCGCGGCCAAGGCCCTCACCTCGCTGGGGATCTCCCTCGACGACGTCCGCGAGAAGGTGAAGGAGACCATCGGGCCCGCGGCGTCGGGCTATGAGGGGTCGCCGCCCTTCACGCCCAGGGCCAAGAAGGTCCTCGAGCTGTCGCTACGCGAGGCCCTGCAGCTCGGCCACAACTACATAGGCACCGAGCACATCCTGTTGGGCCTGGTGCGGGAGGGCGAGGGGGTCGGGGCCCAGGTTCTGGCCGGCTGCGCCGGAGGCCTGGCCCGGGTCCGCCAGAGCGTGCTCGAGCTCATCCCGGGCCACGGCGAGGCGCCAGAGCCCAGCGCCCCCGCCGAGATCCGCCCGCCCCGGGGGAGCGTCTTCGGGACCGAGCCCCCGCCCTGCTCCCACCGGGCCAAGGACCTGGAGGGAGCGCTCGGGTACCGGCGCATCGAGGCCGCGGGCGACGCCGGCCAGCCCGGCCTTCCCGTCATGGCCGTGTACTGCACGCGCTGCGGGACGACCCTGGCCATCCTTCCCGACCCGGGATCCACCTCGGCCTAGGACCTCGGCGAGAGCGACCGCCTACGGTTCCTCGCCGAGCCACGCCGCGACCACCTCGACGACGACGCGGGCGTCGGCGACGGCCCGGTCTGCTTGAGCGCCAGGTAGGCGGGCCAGGATCGTGTCACGGAGTGGCGATCCCAGTAGCGTGGCGGAGCGGTGCGGGTACTCGAGAACACCTGACAGGCCAGTGGCGATGTCCGAGAGCTTCCCCGCAGCCGACGACGGCGCCGGCGCCGAGACGCCCGGGGCCGTCGCCTTCGCCGACTGGGCCCGCGTGGTGGACACCCTGGGCGAAGCCGTCATCGCGGCCAGCGCCGACGACGTCATCGTCCACGCCAACCCGCCCGCCGAGGCCCTGCTGGGATGGGAGCGCGGCGGCCTGATCGGCCAGGCCCTGACCGCCGTGGTTCCCGAGCGCTTCCGCAGACGACACCTGGCCGCCTTCGAGCGCTTCGTCGACGAAGGCGGCGAAGCCCGGACCCTGCAGGTCCCGGCCCTGCGCAGGGACGGCACCGAGGTCCCGGTGGAGGTGGTGCTCACGGGCGCCGCCCTGTCGGGCGAGCGCGTCGTCATCGGCAACGTCAGGGACGTGAGCGATCGGGTCGAGGTGGAAGGGGCAGGCTTCGTCCCCGACCTGGTGCTGGCCGCCGTGGCCGAGGAACGGACGCTGGACGAGGCCATCCCCCGGGTTCTCGAAGCCCTGGGCGCCTCGCTCAACTGGGAGGTCGTCCAGCTGTGGATGGTCGACGAGAGCGGTGAGGAGCTGCGCCTGCGCAGCCACTGGCTGGCGCCGGGGGTGGAGGCGGGCCCGTTCGTCGATGCCAGCCGCAGGACATTCCGGCGGGGCGAGGTCCTGCCCGGCCGGGTGTGGGAGCGGGGCCGGGCCGAGTGGGTCGCCGACTTCGGCGCCGAGCCCAGCCTCCTCCGCCGGGAGGCGGCCGCGTCCTCCGGCCTGCGGGCGGCCTTCGCCTTCCCGGTGGTGGCCGGGCGCCGCATCCTCGGCGTCATCGAGCTCATCAGCCGCAAGCCCCGCGAAGCCAGCCCCGAGCTCTTCTCCCGCCTGGCCCTCTTGGGCACCGAGCTCGGCTACTTCGTCGAGCGCCGCACCATCGAGGAGGAGCGTCTGGCCGCCCACGAGGCCCTGCGCCTCCAGACCGCGCTGCTGCAGACCCAGAGCGAGTCGGGCCTCGAGGGCCAGCTCGTGTTCTCGCCCCAGGGCCAGCTCGTCTCCCTCAACCGGCGCTTCGCCGAGATGTGGGGTCTGTCCGACGACTTCCTCGAGCGGGGCAGCGGGCCCGAGGCCCTGGCCCTGGCCGCGCAATGGTTGGAGGACCCCGACGCCTTCCTGGCCGGCA
>VAXP01000104.1 GCA_005884125.1 Actinomycetota bacterium
TCGGGCATGTGATGCGTACCGGTCACCTCAAAAACATGGAGCTGGCCACAGCCGACCTTGCTTCCGTGAGCAGAGGGGTCGCGAGGGTCGAAGTCGACACAATCGCCCTTCGAGAACTCGCCCGCCAGGCCCTGCAGCGTGGTCGACGTTTTGCTCGTCACCTCATTTGTGCCCGGCGTCACCGGCACTTTGGCACCAGGTGCGACGGTCGACACCGCATTGGGTGGGACGGTCGGTTCTGAGGTTGGCGGGACGGTCGATCGGTGATGCCGCGCGGTGGTGGCGTGAAGCCGAGAGGCCGCCGGGCCTCGCCCCATACGCCCCGCTATCACGATGACCAGCACGACCGCGAGGATCCAGAACACCAGTCGAGTGGGCTCGCGGAGTCTGAACCAACGGGACGTCATCGTTGCGGGACCCGGTTCGAGGAACACTGACCATTCTCCGTGCCCATCACCGCGCCGATCGGACAATTCGCCATCGCTCCCACCCCCCGGACGGAGAAACCTCTTGCCCTTCCGTGCCACTGGCTGTGTCGCGCAGGGTACGTAACGGACGCCTGGCCGTCGATGGGGCTTTCTCCTTGCCCGTTCGGGATCGACCGTCCATGGTTTCGCTGGGGTAGGCCACCCAGCGGCAGTCATCTGACGTGAAGTCGGCTTGGTCACGAGCCCGCAACCAGAGCCCGCGATCGGGCCAGCTAGATCCGGTACCTTCGTCACCTGGAGCGTCTCGAGATCTCCAAACCGCGGCGGGAGCCGAGCTTCATCGGGATCGGCGCGTCGGGCACGACCGAGCCCATCGGCCGGCGCCATCGCGAGGTCATCCGCGAACACCTCGCCTACGAGAACGCCCGCGACGGGTGATCGCCGTCGACACCAGCACCGACCTGCGGCGCAGCGTTCGGCCTCGTTCTTAGCCCTCCGACAGGAGCCGAAGCGCCGGTCGATGCCTTCTCCGCTGAGCTCCGGTGGGTGGTCTGTACTATCTGATAGGTACCTATCTTATCCGATAGGACGCTATACTATGTGATCGTGGACCTGACCGATCCGACGCGGGCCGTCACCCCGACGTTGGACGGACCGGTATTGGCCGTGTTGGCCGCCGCCGGTCGGGCGATGACGGTTGGCGAGATCGCCGCTCAAACAGCGAGGGGGTCGGAGATTGGGGTGCGGCGCAGCCTTGGTCGGCTCGTTGAGCAAGGGATCGTGCGAGCGACCGAAATGGGCCGGAACCGTGTTCACGAGCTCAACAGGGACCATGTAGCGGCACCGATCGCCGTCTCGCTGGCAGCGCTACGCCTCGAGCTCTGGAGGCGGCTCCGAGAGGTGCTCGGGAAGTGGAAGGTCCTCGGGTCGGCGGCTAGAGGCGACGGCGGCCCGGAGAGCGACATTGATGTGCTGCTCGTGCACCCGCCTTTTCCTGGCGAGAAGCGTCATGGGCGATCGACGACCCTCAGACACGTCCTGGGGGCCGCGGCGCTGGACCTGACGCTTCCAGCCACTACGCAAGGCGACGCGGACCGATGGCGTCGCCAAGTCGACGACCTCAATCCAGCGGTCCGCAGCTGGACCGGCAACCCTCTCCAGGTCGTCGACATGTCCGCCTTCGAATGGGCCGAGCGCGGGCGAGCCTCCGCCGCACTGCTCGAGGAGATCGACCGGGATGCCGTGGTGCTCTTCCAGCCCGCGACGTTGGCTGCGGTTGCGAGCAAGGTGGCGAAGGTGAAGTAATGGCCGCCGCGGCGCGCACGGCCAACTGCGGCAGGGCAGAGGCACGTCAACGCCTTCGTAGCGGCCGCGCCTATCTGGAGGTTGCCGAGCTGGTTCTCGACGAGCGGCAACGTGACGAGTTTCTCAGCGTTGCCGCTGGTCTCGCGGTGCTGGCCGGCGTCGCGGCCTCGGACAGCATCTGCTGCGCCCGACTCGGTCGGCGCCATCGTGGCGACGACCACCGAGGCGCTGCGGAACTCCTCGCTGTGGCAGTGCCGGACGGGAAGGCCCTTGCCGCGCGACTCCTCCGCCTGCTCGACGTCAAGGGTGAGGCCCACTATGGGGTCATCGTCGTCTCCCCACGCAAGTCTCGCGACGCCGTGAAATGGGCTCGCGCTCTCATCGAGCGTGCAGGCGAAGAGGTCGAGCGCTGATTTGGAGCTCCGCAGGCGTTATGGCCCCGGCCATCGCGATCGTCGTCGCCCCGGGCCATCAGCACTCCCCGTGGGCGGATCCAAAACGGCACCGGAGGCCCCGTGCGGGACACGCACAGGACACGCGGGACACGAAAAAGACACAAAATCGGGGTCTCTCACGGACACCGCCGGACAAGACCGGACAACCGCTTCCCCAGGTCAAGGCCGGTTTCTGTGACGGTCGCAGCTCGAAGACAACCCCGCTCCGCGGATTCGATTCCCGCCACCTCCAAGAGTGCTTTGGCCGCGAACCCGCACGTCAGAGCATTGTTGGAGGTGCGCCAGCGCTCGCAGGACATGGATGGACACAAAATCGGTCTCATCGAGCGGGCGAAGAGGTTGGGCGAAGAGGTGGACAGCTGATCTGGCCCAGGCCGATTCAGTTGGAGGTGCCCGCACCGCTCGCCAGCAGCTCGGTTAGACATCCCACGGTCGTAAGAGTCAAGCGCAGCCGCTTCTCGCTCAGAGGCTGAGCGGCTGGAGACCGGTGGAGCCGAGCGACGCCCTCCTCGTCTGGGCCCACAAGGCGGCCTCGAGGCGGTCGGCCACGCCGATGTGCTCGAAGACCCGGGTCCGGTGAGCTTCGACGGTCTCCTCGGCGATGCCCGACCGGCGGGCGATTCCTTGGTTGCTCAGTGCCCGACCAGGAGGGCGATCACCTCCGCCCCTGAGGCGTGAGCTGGTCGCTCGGGCTCGCCGGGGACCGAGCGCAAGCAGGGCCTTGGCCAGCCGAGGAGACAGCGGCGTGAGCCCGCCGGTGGCGGCGCGCACGGCGGGGTCGGGGTCTTTGAGCAGGCATCCCGCGGCGCCCGCCCCGATGGCGGGCCCCCGCCCGCACACATCCAGGGCGGCAACACCCTGCCTGGGTCGCCAATGGGGAACAAGACCATCAAAATTGACGAGTGACGTGTGCAGCGCGAGCGGCCAAGCTGAAGGTCGCTGGAGGCCAAGTAGCTCGAGAGGCGAGGAGCCTCCCGAGCCAGGGAGCGGAAGGATTGCCCGTGCCTGTGACGGTGATGGTCGTCGAGCGATATCGGTGCGTGCGTGACACGCTGCGGATCGCCATCCACCCCATGCCGGGACTGGAGCTCGTGGCCGAGGCGAGCGACGCCACCGAGGCGGCTGGGTTGGCGATGGACCACGAACCCGACGTCATCCTCCTCGACGTCGACTGGCCCTCCCTGGCCGGGTTGGGAGCGGTTCCCGTCCTGCGGCTGGCGGCGCCTCAGGCACTCATCGTCATGTACTCCTCCGAGCCCGCCTTCGAGCATCGCAACGGCGAGGATGCGGCCGGCTTCGCCATTGCCGCAGGGGCGGACGCCTACCTGACGGCGGCCGCGACCCTCGAGGAGATGGTCACGCTCTTGCAGGCGCCGCCGGAGCCCTCGCCTCGCCGACCGGACCGCGAGGAACTCTTGACCGCGTAGCTGCCGCCATCCACTACGAAGCGCGCCCCCCGCACCAGGCGCCCAACAGAGAACCTGCCCATTCGCCGGCGTGCAGGAGTCCCTCACCGTAGAGCTCGACGGGTTGCGCAAGGCAACGGAGCCGTCCTCACTGGAGAGCGGCACGGTGGTGCCGATGGACCAGCCCCGGCGGACCAACTGAGGGCCCGTCTCCGTCGGCTGCAGACGTCGTGCTCGCGGCCATGGCGATCCACGGTGCCCGTGGGCCATCGGCGCGTGGGAGGATCCCAGGCCGGCACCTTCGGGCGAGGGGATGGAGGCGCTGCGTACCGTGGCTGCGTGCACTCCGATAAGGGGGCCGTAGAGCGACTCGCGACGGTCCTGCTCGACCGTCTTCGAAGCGAGCTGGGTGTTCCCGAGCTTGCGTATCGACGGCACCCGTCCGCCCTGAGCGGCGGCATGTTCTCGTCGCTGTACGCCTTCGAGCTGAGACCGGCACCGGACGGTTGGACGGGCTCATTCGTGGTTCGTCTCGTCAAGCCATCCGAGCAGGTACGGCTGGAGGTCGGTTTGCACGAGGCCGCGAGCGCCGCCGGGTTTGGTACGCCACGGCTCCTGTTCTGGGAGACAGACCTCGCGGATCTCGGCCTCGGCTGTCTGGTCATGGAGCGGCTGCCGAGCCGCACCTACGTTCGCGGCGTCGAGCCCTGGCGATTCGCCCTTGACGTACCGAAGCTGCTGGGGGCGTGGCCACGCCGGTTCTCCCACGTGCTTGATGCCCTCGCCCGTGTCGACGCCGATGAGGCCATGGAGACCCTCCTGAGGGATGGGGTCCCGCATGATCTGGCGCGTCCGGGTCGACACCTCCGAGCCGTCTCGGCCACGCTCGCCGAGGAGACGTCGCTCGCGGGTGTGATCGACTGGCTCCACGACAACCGTCCAGCGCCGCCGGAACGGCTGTGCCTCGTTCATGGTGACCTGTGGCCCGGCAACGTGTTCATGGGGAACGGTGGGGTTCGGCTGATCGACTGGACCCGGGGTGGCATCGATGATCCGGCTCTCGATGTCGGCTTCGCCAAGGTCGGCTTCGCCCTCATGCCCGAGCCCTTCCCTCCACCTCCTCCAATCCGACAGCTCGCTGCTCTCGCCGGTCGGTCGATCGCCGCAAGAATTTCCTCTCACTGCGATCAGCTCGTCGGTGGTGCCGACCGGGTTCGCTACTACGAGGCCTTGCGCTGCGCCGTCGAACTCGCTGATGTCGTCGCCGAGCGAGCCTCCGGTGCTCGACCGGGATGGGAACACGGAGTACCGGCCCTCGTTCGACATCTCGAGATCATCACCAACGGATCCATCACCTTCACGTGATCCGAGCGCGCCTCCCCGCTGAGCGGGGCATTCCCGATCGCCGGCGGGTGGACGTCTTGACCGAGCGTGCTCGGTTATGGCTTTGCCGCTGAGGTTGTGTCTCGGGCATTGAGAAGGTGTCGGGCGAGGAAGCTCGAGGCGAGACTCACTCCGATTTCTGAGCGGGCGATTCCGGTAGCCCGGTCAGGCGACGCTCGAGGAGGGCGCTTCTTCGGCCGAGAGCTCCTCGACTCGCGAGGCACACACGGTGTCGGACATGGTGCCCGCCGCGAAGGCACGCAGGTAGCCGTCGATGGCCGACGTCACGTCTCGCAACTCGGCCTCGACGCAGCCGGCTAGCGAAGGCGAAAGCCACCGTCGACGATCGAGGGCGTCGAAGGCCTCGCTCATGCGGGACATGGTCTTGTAGACGGTGTCCGTCGGGTGCTCGACACCCCTGCGTGCTCGTACCGAAAGCCGGGGTCACGCTGCGCGCTCCTCGTCGGCCGAGATGGGCGGCTCGACGGCGAGGCGGGGAAGCAGGCGATGGAGGGACCGGGGAAACCACCAGTTGGCGCGGCCGAGGGCGAGCATGACGGAGGGCACGACCGCGGACCGCACGACGATGGCGTCCACGGCGATGGCGCCGGCCAGGCCCAGGCCGAACTCCTTGATGACCCGCTGGCCGCCGAGGAGGAAGGCCCCGAAGACGAGGACCATGATGGCGGCCGCCGCGGTGATCGTGCGTCCCGTGGCGTCCAGCCCGGCGGTAACGGCTTCGCCGTTGTCACCGCTACGCAGCCACTCCTCGTGGATACGGGAGATGAGGAACACCTCGTAGTCCATCGACAGCCCGAAGAGGATTGCGAACAGCATCACGGGCAGGAAGGCCTCGACGGGGCCGGTTCGGTTTACGCCGAACACGCTGCCCAGCCATCCCCATTGGAACACCGCGGTGAGGATCCCGAAGGCGGCGGCGGCGGAAACCAAGTTCATGATCGCCGCGGTGAGGGGCACGGCGACGCTGCGGAACACGGTGGCCAGTAGGAAGAACGACAGCACGACGACGACGCCGATGAACAGGGGAAGCTTGGCGGTGAGGACCCGGGCGAAGTCGGTGAACACCGCGGTCGTGCCGCCGACGTAGACGGGGGTCGTGCGGCCCGGATCAGCAGCGGGGATCGTGTGATGGCGGAGCCGGTCGATGAGGGCCTGGGTGGCCGCGTCCTGGGGCGCCGACCTGGGGTACACCTGGGACAGGGCGATCTGTTGTCCGTTGGGTCCCAGGGTGCGGGCCGCGCCCACGCTGGCGACACCTCGGTCGCGGGAAACGGCGTCGAGGACCCGGGCGAAGGTGGCGGCGTCGGTGGGGCTGGAGATGCGGGCCGTGACCTGGAGGGGTCCGTTGAATCCGGGTCCGAAGCCCTTCGCCAGCAGGTCGTAGGCCTGCCGGGTGGTCGAGGACTTCGGGTTGTTGCCTGCGTCGGAGTTGCCCAGGCGCAGGGAGAAGAAGGGCAGGGCGATGAGCACCATGATGACCAGCGAGGCGGCCAGGATGACCAGGGGTTGGCGACCGATGACACCGGTCCACGCCGACCAGAACCTGCCCCTCTGATGTCCGCTGGACGCCTGGCCCGGCCTGCGGCGGTCCCTTCTGGCGAGGACGCGGGGTCCGAAGAAGCCAAGCAGCGCGGGCAGCAGGGTCAAGGCCGCGACCATGGTGAACAGAACGCCGATGCTGGCGGCCACGGCCAGTCCGTAGAGGAAGCTGACGCCCAGCGCGAACATGCCGAGCAGGGCGATGCACACGATGATGCCGGCGAACAGCACGGCCCGCCCTGAGGTGTCGACGGCGGTCACGGTCGACGCTTCCACGTCGCGGCTTTCCAGGAGGTTCTGCCGGTAGCGGCTGACGATGAACAGGGCATAGTCGACGCCGACACCCAGCCCGATGAGCAAGATCAGCTGGCCGGAGAACTGCGGCATCTTCAGCACGTGGCTGAGCAGCGAGACCACTGCGATCGCGGTGCCGAGCGACACCAACGCAGTGATGAGCGGTAGCGCCGTGGCCAATAGCGACCCGAACACCAAGAACAACACGACCGCGGCGGCCACGATGCCGAGACCGGTCCCGCCCAGTCCCTGACGCGCCGCCCTGTCCGCCAGCTGACCGGCCACCGCCACCTGCAGGTTGCTGACTCGGCCCGACTTGGCGGTGTCGACGAAGGTCTTGGCCAGGTCGACGGACAGGTCCTGTACCTGGCTGTCGAAGGTCACGTTGGCGAACGCCACCGAGCGGTCGGCGCTCACCTGCTTCTGCCCGGCCGGCTCGTAGGGCGACACAATGTCGGTGACGTGGGGCAGGGTCGCGACCCTCGCCAGCATGCCCTCGACCTGCGAGCGGATGACAGTGTCGGTGAGGGTGCTCCCGCCGCTGGTCGCCACCACGATCTGCTCGGTATCGCCCGACTGCTTGGGTGCCACCGCCTTCAGCAGATGCAGCGCCCTCGTCGACTCGGTGTCGGGCAGGGAGAAGGAGTTCGAGTATTGGGAGCCGGCGGCCTTGGCCACGCCGGTGCTGGCGACCAGCGCCAGCAGCCAAAGAGCGAGAACGGTGCGACGATGCCGGTAGCACCAGGTTGCGAGGTGGCGCACAGAGTTTCTCCTGTGATTTGGCTTGGGATCAGATGGCCGAACATGGGCGAGCGGCCACGCCGGGGGGCGCGGCCGCGGATGGCGGGGTTTCGCCCGCTACTGCAAGCGAGGGCGCGATGAACATGATCGCCGCGTTCTCTATCACGCCCTTGCGTTTGGACGAGTCCGCGGGGCCATCAATGGCCGGTGCTGTCCGGCCGGTGCGGGCCGGCGGCCTTTCGAATGTGACCAATGACACGGTCACGAACGCGCCGAGGGGGGGTCCCGGCGGCCCAGGTGCTGCTGCGGGCATGGACGGCAGGACGATGTCTCCGCCCGTGGGCCATCAGCACTCCGCGTGGGGGGCTACCGGCGGGCTTGCGGGCCGCCTCGCGAAACGCGCAGGACACGCGGGACACGAAAAGACACAGCTGCGTTAACGGACGAGCTCCAGGTCGCCGACCGGCACCCAGTGGAACGAGTCGATCGGCGAGACCACCAGCGCCAGCGCCTTCCCGTCGACTTCGGCCACGTCGGAGACAGTGGTGACGTACCGGCGTTCCAGCGTCACACCGTCGTCGACGTTGACCCTGCGTGCCAACTTGACCTCGTCACCGGCGGCCAGGGGCCGACGCACCTTTGGTCCGATCCACGGCTCCGAACGACCCACGCCGTAGAAGAACATGGGGCTGCTCGGTAGGTCGGACCGAGGCGACCAGTACACGTAGCTGGCGGTCAGCCGCCACATCGTCTCGACGAACAACACACCGCCATAGAGCGGGATGAAGCATGCAAAGAAGTCCCGACCACGGCGACCTGTCCTGCGCAAGGCGAAGGGGACCAGTGCGAAGCCGATCAGAAACACCTGGGTGAGAATGGCCATGAACAGCCCGAGGTGGGCCAGGCCCTCGCCTGTGGTGGGGCGAGGTCGCCTGTGCGCCGTGGACACGGGTGCCTCGTAGCCGCCGACCACCGCCATCCTCGGCCCTCCACCTGTAGCGAGCCACCCACAATGACGCCCAGGGCCGGGGCCGTGCGTCCCCAAGATTGATGAAATTGGTCAGGCGGCTCGCGGCGCTGTTGGAGATGCGCCGGCGCCCGTGCCGCGGGACAGAATCTCCTGAGGCCACGCAGGGGATCGGGAGGCGCCGGCTAACCGGTCACTCGGAGCGCAGGGCCAGGGCGGGGCGAATGCGGCCGGCGGCGAGGGCGGGCCAGGCGGCCACGAGATTGGCGGCGAGCACCCCGAGGCGCTGGTGGAGGTGACGAGCGGGCACAACCGCGAACAGAATCGCTGAATGCGCCTTTTCGTCTGCGGCGCGCGAGGCTCGACCCCGGCGCCCGGGCCGGAGTTCGTGCGTTACGGCGGCCACACGTCCTGCGTCGCGGTAGCCACCGACGACGACGAGCGACCCAGGCTCGTGCTCGACGCGGGGACGGGGCTGCAGCGCCTGTCGCGCCTGCTCGACGGAGAGGCCTTCCGGGGCACGATCCTGCTCGGCCACCTGCACTGGGACCACACCCACGGCATTCCCTTCTTCGCCGCCGGAGACCGCCGGGACAGCGAGGTGACGGTGATCCTGCCCGGCCAGGGATCCGAGCCCGCCGAGCTGCTGGGCCGGGCCATCTCGCCCCCGCACTTCCCCATCCGTCCCGAAGAGCTGGAGGGGGCGTGGCGCTTCGAGAGCCTGGAAGCGGGCGAGACGCAGATCGAGGGCTTCTCGGTCCTGGCCCTGGACATCCCCCACAAGGGGGGACGCACCTTCGGCTTCCGGGTGACCGACCGGGCCGGGGCCACCCTGGCCTACCTCTCCGACCACGGGCCGCTGGCCGTGGGGCCGGGGCCGGCCGGGCTGGGCGAGCACCACGAGGCGGCGCGAACCCTGGCCTCCGGCGTCGACCTGCTGGTGCACGACGCCCAGCACACCGCGGCCGAGCTGCCGGCCAAGGCCCACTACGGCCACTCCGCCGTCGACTACGCCGTGGGTCTGGCCCAGGACTCGGGAGCCAGGCGGCTGGTGCTCTTCCACCACGACCCGCCCCGCACGGACGACGAGCTCGACGCCATCGTCGCCGAGCAGCGCCGGGCCCCCCTGCCCGTCATCGCCGCCGTGGAGGGGGTCGTGATCGAGGTGCTGGCCAGGCGTGGCTGAGGCGGGGGGAACGCTCAGGCCCCGGCGCCTGCTCATGGCCGCGGCGGCCCTGGCCGGCTCCTGCGGTCACCCGCCCCGGCCGGCGGCGGTGGGCCCCGCCACCGCGCCTACGCCTCCGCCGTCGACCGCGGCCGTGACCTCGCCCCCGACCGAGGCGCCTGCGCCGGTCCCGACGACGGTGGCGCCGACGAGCCCACCCGCCTCCGCCGCCACCGGCCTCCCACCCGGCGCCCTCAACCCCGACGTGAACCAGGCGACCATCGGCTCCACCATCTGCGTGCCCGGGTGGACGGCGACGGTGCGACCCCCCGAGGCCTATACCGACGCGCTCAAGCGCAGGCAGATGGCCGAGCGCCACCTTCCCGGCTCACCGGCCGACTACGAGGAGGACCACCTCGTCCCCCTCGAGCTCGGCGGTGCCACCCGGGACCCGGCCAACCTCTGGCCCGAGCCCAGGTCGGGACCGCCACCCGTGGCCTCGGACAAGGACGGGGCCGAGAACCGTCTGCGCCGGTCCGTGTGCGCGGGCGCCACCACCCTGGACCGGGCCCGGGCCCTCATCCGCGACCCGGCCCAGTGGCACGTCTGAGCACCCGGCGGCGGTGCCGCGAGCCGGCGCCTCAGCCGGGCCGAACGATCACGACGACCTTGCCCTTGGCCTTGCGGTCGGCCAGCTCCCGGATGGCTTCGGCCGCCCGGTCCAGGGGGTAGGTGGACGACACGTGGGGCCGGAGCCTGCCCTCCTGCCACCAGCCGACCAGCTCGTTCAGGCTCTGCCGGTGCCGTTCGGGCTCCTTGCCCGCGAAGGCGCCCCAGAACACGCCGACCACGCTGCAGCCTTTGAGCAGCGGGAGGTTGAGGGGGATCCTGGGGATGTCGCCCGCGGCGAAGCCGATGACCAGGAAGCGGCCGTCCCACGCCATGGAGCGCAGCGCGGGCTCGCTGTAGGGGCCGCCCACGGGGTCGTAGACCACGTCGACGCCGGCGCCACCCGTCAGCTCCTTGACCGTGGCCCGCAGGTCCTCGGTCGCGTAGTTCACGGTCATGGCCGCGCCGTACGAGCGGCACAGCTCGAGCTTGTCCTCGCTCGAGGCGGCCGCGATCACCACCGCGCCCATGGCGGCCCCCAGCTCCACCGCCGACAGCCCCACCCCGCCCGCGGCACCCAGCACCAGCAGCGTCTCCCCGGCCCGCAGCCCGGCCCTGTCCTTGAGGGCGTGGTGGGACGTCCCGTAGGCGTAGAGGAAGGCCGAGGCGTGCACGAGGTCGATCCCTTCGGGCACGGGAATGACGCCCGCGGCGTCGATCACGACCTTCTCGGCCAGGCCTCCCCAGCCCGTGGAGGCCAGCACCCTGTCCCCAACGGCCACGCCCCCCACGCCTTCGCCCACGGCGCCTATGACCCCTGCCACCTCTCCTCCCGGTGAGAAGGGAAGCTGGGGCTTGAACTGGTACTTGTCCTGGATGATCAACAGGTCGGGGAAGTTGACGGCGCAGGCGTGGACGTCGATCACCACCTGGCCCGGCCCGGGACGGGGATCCTCCACCTCCTCGACGACCAGGGACTCGGGGGGCCCGAACGTCTTGCACAGCAAGGCCTTCACGAGCACGGGACAGTAGCCCCGCCCCGGGGACCGACCCTCCCGCTGGGCGGCGGGGGAGCTCAAGCGAAGGGCGGGTGGCGGAGGGCCAGGGCCCTGGCTTCGGACACCGTCGTGGGCCCGTGGACGGCGGCCCCGCCCGGAAGCTGGCGCCTCATCTCGACCAGATCCTGGCGACTGAACGTGCACGGGGTGCCGATCCGGTCGCGCACGCCGTAGACGCGCGCCCCGTTGAGCCCGAGCACCTTGGCCTTCAGCCCCTTGGTCAGGGCCGGGTACCCGAACCGTTCCTGGAACTCCGGGGTGATCTCGAAGGCGCGGAAGGCCTGGATCTGGTCCTGGGGCGATCCGTACCAGATGGAGTCCGTGCCCCACAGCACGTTGTCCTCCCCGACGTGGCGCAGCAGCTTTCCGAGCAGGTGGGCGGCGTCGTTGGACCCCTCTACCGGTGGGGGCGGACCCGGCGTCCCTCTCCGCTCGCCCCCCTGGCCCCGGAGCGCCTCTCGAGCACCGCCGCGGCCTGATTCATGCCGCTCCGCTGAGCCGGGCGCTGAGGTCCCAGAGGCGGCGCGCCGCCTCGGCGTCCCGAGCCGGCTTCGACCGGCGCGCCGGCGAGCAGTCGAAGAAGAACTCTCCCGTGACCCCCTCCACGTCGGGCGAGGCCGCAAGCCAGATGACGCCCTGCGCGCCACGGGCGGGACGACGCGAGAAGGGCCGGGCGATGAGCGTGCCCAGTCCGAGCAGGCGGGTGTCGCCCCCACGCCCGAACTGGGTTCCGACGAATCCGGGGTGCACCGCGTTCACGGTCACTCCCGTTCCCTCCAGGCGGCGCGCCAGCTCGAAGGTGAGGTACAGGTTCATGAGCTTGGTGTGCGAGTAAACCGCCATGCTGCGATAGCCCCGTCGCTCCCACTGCAGGTCTTCGAAATCGAGGCCGCGGCGCGCCCCGGTGTGGGCGTCGGAGGACACCACGATGATCCGGGACGGTGCACCGGCACGGAGCCGGTCGACGAGCAGCTGGGCCAGCAGGAAGTGGCCCAGGTGGTTGACCTGGAACTGGGTCTCGTAGCCGTCCTCGGTTAGCCGGCGTCGGGAGTGGACGGCGCCTGCGTTGAGATCGAGGACGTCGAGTCGGTCGAACCGCGACCCGAAGTCGTCGGCGAAGGAGCGCACCGAGGCCAGGCTGGCCAGGTTCAGGGGCATCCAGTCCACCTGGCCCCGGCCCGTGCGCAGCCTGACGTCCTCTACCGCCCGTTCTCCCCGGGCCGGATCGCGCGCCGTGATGACCACCCGGGCTCCGAGGCGCGCCAGCCCCTCGGCCGTGGCCTTGCCTATGCCCGCGTTGCCGCCGGTCACGAGGACGGTCCTACCTGTCATGTCCGCCAGGTTCGAGCACGGACCGGCCATCACGCGAAGGTACCCGTCATCCGCAGCGGGCCCGCCGCCTACCACCACGTCTGGGGCCCCGGTCGCGGTCGTCTGGCACCACCGGCGCCGGGCCGATCACGGGTCGGAGCCGGCCCCGTCCTGCACCGCCGTCCGTCCGCCTCAGGCGGCCGCAGCACCATTGCTGGCCACTTTGTCGACGGGATGAGGTTTTCCACAGGTTTGGTTCGCTACTCTCGTCACGCGGAGCGCGCGTCCGGATGACGAGCGTGGCCAAAGCTGGACATAGGCGACTATCTGTACAAGGGGGCGGACCGCCGTGAAAGACGGACCTCGTATCACCGACTGGGCCGAGCGCGAGCCCGACGTCTTCATCGGGCGGCGGGCCGCCGACGCCAGGGGGACGGAGGTGTCCGACAGGCGCCGGGGAGATCGGCGCCGGGGGGAGAGGCGGGCCGGGGGCGACGGCGGCGCCTGGATGACCATGGGACTGCCCGACCGCCGGGCTGGGGTCTCCTAGGGGCCCGAGGGGACAAGCCCGTGGACGCCCGCGATCTCGACGGCATGCTGGCCGTGCTTGAGTCACTGGGGGGCTCCGACCTCCACCTCAAGGCGGGGTGGCCGGCGCGGGTGCGCGTCAACGGGGAGCTCCTGGCCCTGCCCGGGAGCCCGGAGCTGACCGCGTGCGACACGGCCGCCATCGTCGAGACCATCATCCGGCCCCACGTGGCCCGGGACTTCGCCGAAGCCCACCAGGCCGACTTCGCCTTCGTGTCCGCGACCGGCCCCAGGTTCAGGGCCCACGCCTACCGGCAGCGGGGCAGCACGGCACTGGTCCTGCGGCGGGTGCTGGACGAGCCCATGTCGCTCGAGCAGCTCCAGCTCCCCGACGTGGCCAGGCGCCTGGCCGATCACCAGCGCGGCCTGGTTCTCGTGTGCGGCCCGACGGGGTCGGGCAAGACGTCGACCCTGGCGGGCATGGTCGACCACATCAACCGGCAGCGGGCCGTGCACGTGGTGACCATCGAGGATCCCATCGAGATCATGCACCGCGACCGCACGGCGTCCATCAGCCAGCGGGAGATCGGGGTTGACGTCCCCGACTTCGCCGCGGGCATCCGGGCGTCGCTGCGCGAGGACCCGGACGTGATCGTGATCGGCGAGCTTCGCGATCGCGAGACGGTCGCGGCCGCCATGAGCGCGGCGGAGACGGGACACCTCGTCCTCGCCAGCCTGCACACCACGGACGCGGCCGAGACCGTGCACAGGGTGATCGAGCTCTTCCCCGACCACCAGCGCCACCACGCCCGGCTGGTCCTGGCCGCCACCCTGGTGGGCACCGTGTGCCAGCGTCTGGTGGCGACCGCCGACCGCCGCCGGCGGGTGCCCGCGGTCGAGGTCATGGTGGTGAACGGCCGGGTTCAGCGCTGCATCGTCGAGCCCAACACCAAGGACGGGATCAACCAGATCATCGCCGACGGGGAGTGGTACGGGATGCAGAGCTTCGACTCTGCCCTGGTCGCCCTCTACGAGAGCGAGGTCATCGACCTGACCGAGGCCATGGCCGCGGCCAGCAACCCCCACGACCTGGGCGTCGACCTGAGACGCCGGGGCTTGATCGGGCACCACCACGGTGGCGCCGACCACCGCCGCCGCGGGGCCCCGTCTGTGACCTCGGGCACAGCCGAGCCGTGAACCCGCCGGGTGTCCGGTTTGGACGGCGGCCGGAGCGGGCATGAAGAACCCGTCGACGGAACGTCATCGGGGCCGGGCGTCCGGCTTGGCGACCGTCAGCCGCCTCCCTTTAATGAGACAGGCCTTGCGCTGCCCCAGCTGCGACGAGGTGTACGAAACCCGGGAACCCTGCCGCTGCGAGCGGGAGGTCCTCAGGCGCGCCCCCCCGCCGACCGCGGCCCAGGCCGCCACCGCCTGTGCCGATTCCCAGCACTACGCCTGCTCCGGGTACCTCAGGCCCGAGCGCTGGGAGTGGCGCCGGTGCAGCTGCGCCTGCCACGGGGCCGATCCGGACATCCAGATCCCCCAGCTCATGTGGGAGGCGACGCGAGACCGCCGGGCCGGGCGGGCCGGCGGCGGGCCCAGGCGATGGGCCGACATGGACTCGACGGAGGGAGCCGGGATGCTCGAGGTGGGCTTCGAGAAGACGTCTGACTACGTGATCTGCCGGGCCGTGGGCGAGCTGGACGGCGCCAACGCCTCCAGGCTGCGGGACGTCATGACCAGCCAGCCGGCACCGGACCGGCTGGTGATCGACCTCTCGGGCGTGTCCTTCGTCGACTCCGCCGGCCTGGGTGCCCTCATCGGGGGCATCCGCCGTACCCGCGAGGCCAGCGGCGAGGTGGCCATCAGCGTCTCGGGCTCGGGCGTGACCCGTGTCCTGCAAACGGCGGGTTTCGACCGGATCGTGCCGGTGGAGGCCACGGTGGAAGCGGCGGCCGCCGCCCTGTCGGGCCCGGACGAGTCCGACGACACCTCGGCTGCCTGAAGCACCGGTCTCACCCTCGCGCTGACGGGGTCCGCCTGAGGGCCGGACGGCACCGCATCCCGCCCCCTCGGGCGCCCGATCGGACGTGGACGGACTAGTCCCACCGGGCAGATTGTGCCCTCAGAGTGGGATCAGGCCGCGAATCCGCTCCACCGCGCTGAGTGGCTGCCGATGTGACCGGGGAGGGAGGAAGCGACCGGTGCGACATCTGGGGCGGGACGGCGGGCGGCGCCAATGTGCCAGCGCGGGAACGGCGCTGGGCGGGCCGCGCCCGGGCTGGCGAGGCCGGCCGTGAGCAACGATCGCCGGGGTCTGTTCGGCCGCCAGGGCGAGAGTGAGCGCAAGTCGGCGCCGGTGGCCGCCGCCCCTCCCCGGGCCGCGGGCGCCAACCCGTCGGCCCGCTCCCACGCCGCCGGCTCGGCCGGGGCCAAGAGGTCGGACCCGGGACGCCGGCGCCGCACCACGGGGGCGACGGTCGGCCGGCCCGACCTGGGGGAGGTCCTGCGCCTGGTCGTGGACCGGGTCCGGGAGTTCACCGGCGCCAGCGGTGCCGCGGTCGGGCTGCTGGACGGGGACGCGGTGGTCCTGCGCAGCGCCTCGGGATCGGCCCTGGCCCACCTGGGCCTGCGCGTGCCCCTGGAGGGGAGCCTGTCAGGCGCGGCCATCCGCGAAGGCAAGGCCCTGCGCTCCGACGACACGACCAGGGACCCCCGCATCGACGGGGACCTGGCCTTCAAGCTCGGCGCCCGCTCGCTGCTGGTCATCCCCCTCTACCACCTGAACCGGGCCGTGGGCACCCTCACCGTCCTGTCGGCCAAGGCCCGCACCTTCGGCGACCGCGACGCCCAGACCCTGGAGGTCATGGGCCAGGTCATCTCCGCCTCGCTGGGCAACTCCGCCTCCAATGAGACCGAGACCAGGCTCAGCCGGGGCCGCACCGACGCCCTCACCGCCCTCGAGGAGAGCGAGGAGCGCTTCCGCATGGCCCTGGAGCACGCGCCCATCGGCATGGCCGTGGTCGCTCTGGACGGACGCTGGCTCGAGGTGAACCGGGCCATGTGCCAGATCCTCGGGCGCACCGAGGAGAGCCTGCTGGCCACCACCTGGGAGGAGGTGACCGACCCCGACGACCTCCCGACCCACCAGCGCAGCGTGGCCGAGCTCCTCGACGGCCACGGCAACGTCCACCGGGTGGAGATGCGCTACCGGCACGCCAAGGGTCACCGGGTTTGGGTCAACCTCAGCGCCGCCCTCGTGCGCAGCCACTCGGGCGACCCCCGGTACTTCATCGTCCAGGTCGAGGACATCACCGAGCGCAGGCTGGCCCAGGCCAAGCTGGCCCACCAGGCCGCCCACGACGCCCTGACCGGCCTCCCCAACCGCACCCTGCTTCTCGACCGCCTGCGCCACGCCCTGGCCCGCCAGGTCCGCAGCGGGGCGGGGGTGGCCGTCATGTTCCTCGACCTCGACCGCTTCAAGGTGGTCAACGACTCCCTCGGGCACACCGCGGGCGACGAGCTGCTGTGCCGGGTGGCCGAGCGCCTGTCGGCCCAGCTCCGGCCGGGCGACAGCGTGAGTCGCTTGGGCGGGGACGAGTTCGTGGTCCTTCTCGAGGACGTCGAGTCCATCGACGACGCCTGCGACGTGGCCGACCGGCTCAAGGGCGCCCTGGTCCAGCCCGTCTCGGTAGGCGAGGCCTCGGTGGTCGTGACCGCCTCCATCGGCATCGCCATGGCCCGCCACCCCGGCGCCGACGCCGACGCCCTCCTACGCGACGCTGACACGGCCATGTACCGGGCCAAGGAGCGGGGCAAGGACTGCTACGAGGTCTTCGACTCCGGCATGCGCACCGCCGCGGTGGGGCGCATGGAGACCGAGCGGGTGCTGCGGGCCGCGGTCGAAGAGGGGAGGCTGCGAGTCTTCTACCAGCCCACCGTCGACCTGCAGACAGGCACCGTCAACGGGGCCGAGGCCCTGCTCAGGATCGAGACGCCGTCCGGGTCGGTGCTGGGCCCGACGGACTTCATCGCCGTGGCCGAGGAGTCGGGGCTCATCGCCACCATCGGCATCGGCGTGCTGGAGGCGGCCTGCAGGCAGGCGGTGGAGTGGCGCAAGCAGCTGGGTGACAAGGCCCCGGCCCGGGTGGCGGTGAACCTGTCCTCCCGCCAGCTCTCCCATATGCGCATCGCCGAGGCGGTGACCAGGGCCCTCGAGTCTTCGGGGGCGACGGCCGACATGCTGGCCCTGGAGATCACCGAGACCGTCCTGATGGAGTCCTCGCCCGAGACCCTGGCCGAGCTGTCCGCCCTGCGGGAGCTGGGCGTGAGCCTGGGCGTGGACGACTTCGGCACGGGCTACTCCTCGCTCACCTACCTCAAGCGCTTCCCGCTCGACTTCGTGAAGGTCGACCGTTCCTTCGTGGACGGGCTCGACTACGACCCCGGCTGCGAAGCCATCGTCTCGGCCGTCATCGGGCTGGGACGGGCCCTCGGGCTGCAGACGGTGGCCGAGGGGGTGGAGACGGCGGCCCAGCTCGAGCGCCTGCGGGCCATGGGCTGCACAGGAGCCCAGGGCTTCTACTTCGCCCGGGCCATCCCCGCGGCCCACGTGAGCGCGCTGCTCCGAAACGGCGTGGCCTGGCCCACCCGGCCCGCGCCCATCGCGGCCCGCCTGTGACCCGGGACGGGCCGGCCCGGCCCTGTCCCCGCGGACCAGAGGCTTACAGGTAGCCCATCGGGTCGACCGGGGTGCCGTTGACCCGCACCTCGAAGTGCACGTGCGGTCCCGTGCAGTACCCGGTGCACCCGACGAAGCCGATGACCTGACCGCGGGTGACGTGCTGGCCCACGGTCACGAGGATGGCCTGCTGGTGCCCGTAGAGGGTGGCCAGCGACCCGCCGTGGTCGATGATGGTGGCGTTGCCATAGCCGCCCATGGGCTGGGCCGCCACGACCGTGCCGTTGCCCGCGGCCTGGATGGGCGTGCCCTCGGACGCGCCGAAGTCGATCCCCGTGTGCATGCGGACGGTGCCGAAGACAGGGTGGACCCGGGGTCCGAACCCCGACGTGATGGGGGCGCCGGGGACGGGCACCCCGAAGACCCCGTGCCCGCTGACGCCCGGCGTCTGGCCGGCCTGGACGCCCCGCAACAGGGCGGAGATGGAGTCCGACTGCTGCTGGAGGGCGGCGATCTGGCCTTCGAAGTCGGCCTTGCGCTGGCGGACCTCGGCCAGCAGGCCCTCCTGGGTGGTCTGCTCGCCGATGACCTGCTGGCGCACCACGTCCTGGGCCTGACGGGCGGCGTCCAGGGCCGCCCTCTGGGAGGCGACGGCGTCGCGCTGCTGGCGGGCCTGGTCCCTGGTGGCGTCGACCCGCCCGGCCAGGTCCTGGGCCGACTGGCGCAAGGCGTCGAAGTGGTGCACGGCCCGGGTCTGCGCCCCCACGATCGACTCCAGGTAGCTGACCTTGGCCGACAGGTCCCGCATGGAGCCTGTGCGCAGGATGACGTCGACCATCTGCACGCCGGCGGGGTTGACGTAGGCCTCGACGGCCCGCTCGTGGAGCTGGGTCTTGGCCGCGCTGAGCTCGGCCTTGGCCGCCGAGAGCTGGGCTTCGGCGTTGACCAGCTCCCCGGCCAGCTGCTCCAGGCGGGCCTCGGCGGCGTTCAGACCGCCCTGGACGGACCGGATGCGCTGGTCGAGCTGGCCGACCTGGGAGTCGAGCTGGGCCCGGCGGGTCTTGGAGGCGTCGAGCTTGCCGAGAAGGTCGACCTCCTGGGCCGCGGCCGCGTCCTCCTCGTCCCTGAGGGCGTTGATCTGGGCCTTGAGCTGGGCCTGCTGCTGGGCCTGCTGCTGCCTGCTGCTGCCCGCGGCCAGCGCCGGGCTCAGGCCGGGACCGGCCGGGATCCCGAGCGCGCCGAGGAGCACACCCAGGCAGAGGGCGATGGCCGCCGCCGCCCGGGGGCGGCCGCGCCTACGGGCGAGCCGCTGGGGCTCAGTCACATCAACAACATTACGCACAATAGCCACAGGGGGGGTGGGCGCGGTCGTATCCCGGCACCCGGGGTGTATCGGCCAAAGGCGACTCGGACCTGAGGTGCGAACCGGACGAACCCGACAGACGCCGCGGGCCCGGTCCCCGTCGGCACCAGGCGTGCCTGGACGGGCTGGACGGGCTGGGCGGGGCCGGAGGGCGCCGGGGCGCGCCGGGGGCTACACGTCCAGGAAGCGGCCCACGGCTATGGCCGAGCTGACCGTGCCGATCACGGCCCCGGCGAAGAGGATCACGATGCCGGTGCCGATGGCCTCCTGGCTGGAGACGACCAGCTGGCGGATCAGCTGCAGGTCGTAGCTGTTCACGGCCTGGGCCACCAGGTTGCGGCCCAGGAACACCACGACGAAGGCGACGGCGGCGCCCGCCACCCCCTGGATCATCCCCTCCAGCATGAAGGGCACCCGGATGAACCAGTTGGTCGCCCCCACAAGCTTCATGATGGCGACCTCTCTCCGGCGGGCGAAGATGGCCATGCGGATGGTGTTGAGGATGAGGACCAGGGCGGACACGAAGAGCACGGCCGCCACGCCGAAGATGAGGATCTGCAGGATCCGTGTCACCTTGAGGAGGGTCTGGACCGTCTCCCGGGCGAAGACGACCTTCCTCACGCCCTCGGAGTTCTTGAAGTGCTCGCCGATGGCGTCCACGAACTCGGCCCGCTTGGGCACGACCCGGTAGGACGGTGGCAGGTCCTTGGCCGTCACCGACTCCACCATGTCGGGCTCGTTGGCGAACATGCGCTTGAACTCGTCGTACGCCGCGTCCTGCCCCACGTAGGTCACCTTCTTGACCTCGGGCATCTGCGAGAGCTGGCGCTCGACGGCGTCGGTCTGCGGGGGCGTGGCGTCGGGCTGCATGAAGATGGAGAGCTCGACACCGCCCCGCCACTGCACGGTGGCCCGTGAGACACCCTGGCGCAGGAGCAGGGCTCCGCCGACGAGCGAGAGGGACACGGCCACGGTGAGGATGGCCGCCGAGGTCATGAGGAAGTTGCGACGCAGGTTGGTCCAGGTCTCCCTGGCCACGTAGTCGAGGGAGAGGGCCACGGCTAGGAGACCCCTCGCCGGAGGGCGAAGCCGGCGACCCGCCAGGCGTGGCCGACGCACACGACGAGCAGGGCGCCCACCGCCACCAGGGCGATGGTCACCCCCACCACCATCACCTCGTAGGAACGAGCCAGGGCGGTTGCGGCCACGAGGACGAGGGCGGCAACCACCACGCCGGCGGCCACGGCGATGAGATGGAGCTGGCGGCGGGCGAAGTGGGCCGCGGCCAGGTCGTCAGGCAGCTCCGAGCCGGCGGCCGCTCCGCTCACGTGCCGTATCCGTACACGCCCCGGTGCTGGTCGCGCACCACACTCCCCCGGTCGAGCTCGATGACCCGCCTCCGCATGGAGTCGACGATGCCCACGTCGTGGGTGGCCATGACCACCGTGGTGCCCGTCTTGTTGATGCGGTCGAGCAGTCGCATGATCCCCACCGTCGTGTTGGGGTCGAGGTTCCCGGTGGGCTCGTCGGCCAGGAGGATGAGGGGACGGTTGACGAAGGCCCGGGCGATGGCCACCCGCTGCTGCTCCCCACCCGACAGCTCGTGGGGGAGGTTCTGCCGCTTCTTCGACAGACCCACCAGATCCAGGATCTGGGGCACCTGGGAGGCGATCACGTGCTTGGGGCGGCCGATGACGTCCAGGGCGAAGGCCACGTTCTCGTAGACCGTCTTGTTGGGAAGCAGCCGGAAGTCCTGGAAGACGCAGCCGATGTTGCGACGCAGGTAGGGGACCTTCCAGTGGCTGAGCTCACCGATCTCCTTGCCCGCCACCCATATGTGGCCCCGCTCCGGATTCTCCTCCTTGAGCACCAGCCGGAGAAACGTCGATTTCCCCGAACCGGACGGACCGACCAGGAAGACGAACTCGCCCTTCTGGATGTCGGCCGACGCGTCGCGAAGAGCGACGGTGGTGCCCTTGTATGACTTGGTGACGTTCTCCAGTCGGATCATCAGGCGGGGGGAACCGGCTCCGGGGTCGAGCCAGTCCATCGAGCCTACCAGCGGCGGTCACTGGCGGTCCTGGCGGGCGCGCTGCCAGCGCAGGTAGCTCTCCATGAACTCATCGAGGTCGCCGTCGAGGACGCTGTCCACGTTGCCCGTCTCGTGCCCGGTGCGCTCGTCTTTGACCTTCTGGTAGGGCGCCATGACGTAGCCGCGGATGAAGCTGCCCGCCCGGGACACCTGGCCCTGGGGGCCGGAGATGGCCGCCAGCTCGGCTCGGCGCTGCTCCCGCTGCAACTCGGCCAGCTTGGCCGCCAGGATCTGCATGGCCTTGGCCTTGTTCTGGAACTGGCTGCGCTCGTTCTGACAGGACACCACGATCCCGCTGGGCAGGTGGGTGATGCGCACGGCCGAGTCGGTCACGTTGACGTGCTGCCCGCCTGCGCCCGAGGAGCGGTAGGTGTCGACACGCAGGTCCTTCTCGTCGATCTCGACCTCGTTGGAGGCGTCCTCCAGGAAGGGCACCACCTCGAGGGCGGCATAGGAGGTCTGGCGCCGGGACTGGGCGTCGAAGGGTGAGATCCGGTACAGCCGGTGCACGCCCCGCTCGGCCGAGAGGAGCCCGTAGGCGTAGCGGCCGTGGACGATGAAGGTGGACGAGAGGATGCCCGCCTCCTGGCCCTCCGTGACCTCGTCTATCTCGACGTCGAATTCCCGGCGCTCGGCCCACCGCAGGTACATGCGCAGAAGCATCTGGGCCCAGTCCTGGGCGTCGGTCCCGCCCTCGCCGGCGTGGATCTCGCACACGGCGTCGCGTTCGTCGTGCTCGCCCGAGAAGAGCGAGCGCAGCTCGAGGTCGTCCAGCGCCTTGCCCAGGGCGGCCACCGCCTCCTCTAGCTCGGCCGCCACCGACTCGTCCTCCTCCTCGAGAGCCAGCTCGTAGAGCGTCTCCGCGTCGGCCAGGCGCTGCCCCAACTGCTCGAGGGTGCGGACGTCGTCGCCCACCCTGCCGTACTCCGTCGTGATGCCCCGCGCCCGCTCGGCGTCGTCCCAGAGGTCGGGACGGGATACCTCGGCCTCCAGCTCGGCCAGGCGGGCGTGGCGCCCGGCCAGGTCCAGGTACACCTCGGCCTCCGAGAGGCGCTTGCGCAGCGAGGACAGGTCCTCGCCGAACTCGCGCACTCAGAGGACCTTCGGCGCGGCGACCCGGTCGAGAGGCCCGGGTGAGCTTGCCGCGGATGCCCCGCTCCGGCGGCCTTCATCTCCCATGGCAGAGCTTGTACTTCTTGCCGCTGCCGCACCAGCAGGGCTGGTTGCGGCCCACCTTGTCCTCGGCCCGCTTGACCACCGGCGCCTGGGTGGGGAACTCGTCCGGGCCCGCCATCGAGCCGGGCCCACCCGGGCCCGGAGTCCCCGGGAGCTGGTCGGGCCCGCCGGGCGGGGCGGGCTGGACGGGCTGGAAGGGCGGGGCCGGCTGGGCCGGGTGGGCCGGCTGGATCACGGCCGTGCCCTGCACGGGATCGTCCTGGGACACGTAGGAGGCCTGGCCCAGGTCGGGTTCAGAGGGCTGGTCGGTCAGGACCTCGACGTGCATCACGTAACGCACGTAGTCCTCGTTGATGGCGTCCATGAGCTGGCCGAACATGTCGTAGCCCTCGCGCTGCCAGGCCACCAGCGGGTCCTGCTGGCCCATGGCCCGCAGGTTGATCCCCTCCCGCAGGTAGTCCATCTCGGCCAGATGCTCGCGCCAGCGCTGGTCGATGATCTGCAGCATGATGTCCCGCTCCAGCTGGCGCATGGTCTCCTCCGGAGTCGTCTCGGAGGTGGCGGGCATGCTCCGCTCCCGTTCCTCGTAGTAGCCCGCGGCCTCGGTGAGCACGCTCTCGAAGACCTGGTCGGCGCTGGATGCCTGGCGCAGGTCGTCGGCGCTGAACCTGGTCGGGTAGATCAGCCGGACCTCGTTCAGGAGGCCGTCGTGGTCCCGCACCGTCGCCTCCAGCAGGTCGGCCAGGAGGTCGAGCGTGCGCTGGCGCAGGTCCTCCCCGTCGATCACCTGCATGCGCCGGGCGTAGACGACCTTGCGCTGCTCGTTCATGACCTCGTCGTATTTGAGGACGTCCTTGCGGATCTCGGCGTTGCGCTCCTCGACCGTGTGCTGGGCCCTCTCGATGGCCTTGGTGACCATCTTGGCCTCGATGGGGACGTCCTCGGGCAGGGCCTTCCCCATGACCCAGTTCATGGCCCCGGTGGCGAACAGGCGCATGAGGTCGTCCTCGAGGGACAGGAAGAAGCGGCTCTCCCCGGGGTCGCCCTGGCGGCCCGAGCGGCCCCGCAGCTGGTTGTCGATGCGGCGGCTCTCGTGGCGCTCGCTGCCCAGCACGTACAGCCCGTTGAGCTCGCGGACCTTCTCCCCCTCCAGGGCGCACTCGCCCTCGAGGGCGGGGAGGAGCTGGCGGTAGCGCTCCTTGCCCTCCTCGCTGTCGGCGTCCAGCCCCTGGGCCACCACCTCGCGGCGGGCCAGGCCCTCAGGGTTGCCTCCCAGGAGGATGTCGACGCCCCGGCCGGCCATGTTGGTGGCCACGGTGACAGCGTGGAGGCGGCCGGCCTGGGCGACGATCTGGGCCTCCCGGGCGTGCTGCTTGGCGTTCAGCACCTCGTGGGCGATTCCCCGCCGGTCGAGCATGCGGGAGAGCATCTCCGACTTCTCGACCGAGGCCGTGCCCACCAGGATGGGCTGGCCCCGGTCGTTGCGCTCGGCAATGTCCTCCACCACGGCCTCGAACTTGGCCTCTTCCGTCTTGTAGATCAGGTCGGGCCAGTCGCTGCGGACCATGGGCCGGTGGGTGGGGATGGGAACGACGGGGAGGTTGTAGGTGCTGGCGAACTCCGAGGCCTCCGTGGCCGCGGTGCCGGTCATGCCCGCGAGCTTGTCGTACATGCGGAAGTAGTTCTGGAGGGTGACGGTGGCCCAGGTGTGGTTCTCCTCTTTGATCTTGACCCGCTCTTTGGCCTCGACCGCCTGATGCAGGCCGTCCGACCAGCGCCGGCCCTCCAGGATGCGCCCGGTGAACTCGTCGACGATCTTCACCTCGCCGTCCTGGATGATGAAGTCCTTGTCCCGCTTGTACAGCTCCTTGGCTCTGAGCGACTGCTGGAGCTGGTGCACGTAGTTGACCGAGACGGCGTCGTACATGTTGTCGACGCCCAGCTGGCGCTCCACCTTCTCGATGCCGGCCTCGGTGGGTACGACGGTGCGCTTCTCCTCGTCCACCTCGTAGTCGTCGTCGCGGGACAGGTTCCTGGCGATGGCCGCGAACTGGTAGTAGAGCCGGGCCGACTCGGACGACGGGCCGCTGATGATGAGAGGGGTGCGGGCCTCGTCGATGAGGATGGAGTCGACCTCGTCCACGATGGCGTAGACGTGGCCCCGCTGCACCATGGACTCCCGGGAGCGGGCCATGTTGTCGCGCAGGTAGTCGAAGCCGAACTCGGTGTTCGTCCCGTAGGTGAGGTCGCAGCCGTAGGCCTGGCGCTTGGCCTCCCAATCGTCGATGTCGGGCACCACCAGGCCCACGGTGAGGCCCAGCCAGCGGTGGATCTGGCCCATCCACTCGGCGTCGCGTTTGGCCAGGTAGTCGTTGACGGTGACGAGGTGGACGCCCCGCTGGCTGAGGCCGTTCAGGTAGACGGGGAGGGTGGACACGAGCGTCTTGCCCTCCCCGGTCTTCATCTCCGCGATCCAGCCGAAGTGCAGGGCCATGCCCCCCATGAGCTGGACGTCGAAGTGGCGCTGGCCGATCACCCTGCGGGCCGCCTCCCGGACCACGGCGAAGGACTCCACCAGCAGGTCGTCCAGGGCCTCCCCGTTGGCCAGCCGCTGACGGAACTCCACCGTCTTGTGCTGTAGGGCGTCGTCGGCCAGGGCCTCCAGCTCGGGCTCGAGGGCGTTGATCTC
>VAXP01000105.1 GCA_005884125.1 Actinomycetota bacterium
GCCGACGCGTCGGGCGGGTAGGGCCAGACGGCGCTGACGTTGATCTCACACAGCACGTAGGTATCGTCGCCCGCCTCGGTCTTCGGCCCATAGAGGAAGTCGGCGTCCCAGATGACCGGCAGTGACTCGGTGTCGACGTTGAGGAGCGCTTGCATCTGCGGGACCCACTGGCGCTCCAGGGCGGACCTGAGCACCTGGTGGGCGGGCGCGTCGGGAGGCTCCATGGCGGGCCGCGGCGGCTGCGAGTCGTCTGGTGTCGGCGCGAGCAGCCCCCTGGGCCACTGGTGGCAGAACCCGACCACCTCGTCATGGACGAGGTAGCAGCGGATCATGCCCCCGGCGAGGCGCCCCAGGAGAGGCTGGTCGATGAGGCAGCCCGACCAGGCGAAGTAGTCGCGGCAGCGCTGGATGAAGCCGCCCAGGTGCATCTCCTGGGTGGCGCCGCCGCGGTCCTGGGCGTGCTGGAGCCGGACCAGGGTGTCCGTGTCGGGCTCTGCGTCGGCTCCCGTCGGCCCGGCCACCAGCTCGACCTTCCACACGCCGTTGCCTCCGTTGCCGCGCGCCTGCTTGACGACCCGGACGCCGTCTCGGCCGAGGCGGGCAGGAAAGCGCTTGGTGAACTCCTCGATCGATTCGTAGCGATCGGTGTCGGTACCCCACCCCAGGTCCCGGGTCTGGAAGAGGACCTCTTTGGTCCCCATCTTGGCGATGACATCGGGATGGGCCGAGACCCACACCCCATGGCCCGCCACCTCCCGCAGCAGGGCGTCCAGCCCGGCCCGGGTCGAGCCGTCCTGGATGGGATTGACCCACACCACCACGCCGTCGAGGGCCAGCAGCTGTTCCCTAACCTCGGCCACGGCGTCGTCGGCATAGACCACGGCCTCGGCGGTGACGTTCAGCTCGGAGAAGGCTGCGAACAGGGGGCCGAGCATCGCCTCGGCGCGAGGCGACATCGCTTCGCCGTGCCGGTCACCCCGCCACAGCAGGCCGACCTTGCCACTAGCTGTGACAGCCATTCGCCCCTCCCAACTGCACCCTGGCAACGCTATGGCCAGGGCATCGTCAACGCAACCGCGGTTGCACTCCGCTCCCCGGGCCCGTACCCTGGCCGGGTGTCGGGGTCCTTGGAGTGGGTGATGCTCGCCTACCGGCTGCCTCGCGAGCCGTCCAGTCCCCGGGTGGTGGTCTGGCGCAGGCTGCGACGCCTGGGCGCGGCCGTGCTGCCCGCCGATGCCCGGACCCGGGAGCAGTTCGACTGGCTCGCCGAACAGGTCGTCGACGCTGGCGGCGAGGCCACGACCTGGGTGGCCCGGGCGGGCTCGGCCCGACAGGAGCGTGAGCTCGCCCGGCGCATGGCCGACGAGGCGGCGCGGGACTACCGGGCGGTGATCGCCGACGCGGCCGCGGCCGCCGGTGATCTCGGCACTGCCGGGCGGACCTTGGCGCGGCTGCGTCGCGAGCTTCACCGCATCGCCCAACGCGACCACTTCCCGCCCCGCGAGCGCGACGCGGCCCGTCATTCCGTGGCGCGCCTGGCCGATCAGTTGGCGACCGGCGAGGAGGCGAAGGTGAGGTGATGTGGGCCACGCGTTCTGGCGTCCACGTCGACCGGGCGGCATGTGCGTGGCTGCTGCGCCGCTTCGTCGACCCCGGCGCCACGTTCGTCTTCGTGGACGATCCCGACGAGGTGCCAGCCGACGCCACCCCGTTCGACATGCGGGGCGCCGAGCTGTCCCACCACGGCAACCAATGCAGCTTCGAGACGATGCTTCGCCACTTCGGGCTCGAGGACCCGGTGCTGTGGGAGCTGGCCGGCATCGTGCACGAGGCCGACCTGGCCGACGAGCGCTTCGACGCGCCCGAGGCGCCGGGTTTGGATGTGCTGTGTCGGGGCCTGTCCATGGTGGCCGACGACGACCAGGTCCTGGCCGTCGGCCAGCTCCTGTTCGACGGGCTGTTCGAGTACCGCCGCCGGGCCATGCTGCTCGGCAAGGACCCGGCCTAGCGACGACCCCATGCGGTCCAGGCGGGGCTCAGTGCAGCAGCAGACCGGCGAGCGCTCCCAGGGCGACGATGTAGGGCTCTTTGACCTTGAACTTCCACAGCAGCCCCAGCGCCACGAGGCCGACCACGGCGGTGCGGTAGTCGACGACGGCCTGGCGGGTGAGCACCACCGTCGCCCCCGCGATGGCGCCGGCCGCGGCCGCGGTGGCCCCCTTGACGAAAGCCTTCACCTGCGGGTTGCCCCGGTGGCGCACGAACCATCGACCGGGCACCACGACGCCCAAATAGATGGGCGTGAAGATGCCGAGGGTGGCGACCACGGCCCCGGCCAAGCCCCCGACCAGGTAGCCGATGAACGTGGCGCTGATCACCACAGGGCCGGGCGTGATCAGTCCCATGGCCACCGCGTCGAGGAACTGGCGCTCGGTCAGCCAGTGGTGCTGGTGGACCACCCCCTCGCGCAGGAACGGGACGATGGCCAGCCCGCTGCCGAAGATGAAGGCGCCGGCCTTGGCAAAGAACACGAACAGCGCGATTAGCGTGCCCCCGCCAGCCGCGAGGTGGATAAGCGTCGCAGTGACAGGAACGAAGGAGGCCGTGCCGTGTCCGCCCCGGCCGAGCCACCGCGGGGGCGCGTCCCACAGGATCATGACCAGGCCCGCGGCCACGAACAGCAAGGCGATCTCGGCCCCGGTGACCGCCGTGATGACGCCGATGACCGCGCTGATCACCCACAGGCGCACGTCGTTGGCGTCGGTGAGCCTGGCCAGCTTGTAGGCGGCGATGGCGATGATGGCCATGACCGCGGGGGCGATGCCGTAGAACAGCGACTGCACGACCGACAGTCCCTGGTAGCGGACATAGGCGATCGCCACGCCCAGCACGAACAGAAACGACGGTCCGATGAAGGCGCCGGCGATGGCCAAGGCGCCGAGGGCGCCATTGAGCAGGTAGCCGACCCACATGGCCACCTGGGCCGCCAGCGGGCCGGGCATGGTCTGACCCAGGGCCACGCCGTCGAGGAACTCGTCGCGGTCCAGCCAAGCCCGCCGCTCGACCAGGTCCCGCTGCATGTAGCCGACGGTGGCGATGGGCCCCCCGAAGCCCCAGACTCCGAGCCCCACGAAGTAGCCCAGGAACGAGCGGATCGGTGGCCGCCCCGAACTCGGTGCCTCCGCCCCGGCCGACGGCTCCGGTTCGGACGGCTCCGGGGAGGGCGTCGCCTCAGGCATCGCCGCCGCCGGCACCCCCGAGCAGGACCGGCCGCTGCGCCTCGTCGAGGTCGTCGATCAGCAGTCCGACGAGTTCAAGGGCCCGCCGGTCGTCGTGGAGCATCACCAGGCCCCGGAACGCCACGTCGAGGCGGAGCGCGTCGGCGTCGGGGAACTCCTCCAGATCGCTCGCCGCCAGGCTGACGATTTCTGCCAAGCGCCACAACACCGGGTCGGCGACGCCACGTGCACGTAGTAGGGCAGCGAAGGTGGATCCGTCCCCACCTATCGGCGGATCGAACCCGAACGGCCCGTCACCCGGCGACGACGCAGCTTCGCTGAACGCGAAGGTGGCCTCGGGATCGAAGTCACGCCGGATCAGCCAGGCAGTGCACGCCCCGTCCACGCTCAGCTCGGACCGCGCCGTCGACCTCACGGGCCCAGGTGAGTCCACTCGTGATGTGCAACCACGGTTCCAAGCATCTCAAACTGGCGCACGGCGGGCAACCGGGAGCGGGGCTGACCGGAAGCTGCGAGGTGCCACCTCAGCCGGCAAGAACCACAACCTCGAGAACCACCGCCACGCGACGAGCGGCAGGCCGCGCAGGTATTCGAGGGAGAGCGCTGCGTCGGACCTAGACACCCGACGGCCCGCTAGATGGTGATGACGTTGACGGCGAAGGCGACGATCGTGGCAATGGCCCGTACCTGCGCGAACCGCTTGGGGTTGCCCAGCGGGATCAGGTCCCGGTACACGCTGAGTGCGACGAAGGTCACGACGGGGGCGAGCCAGTCGTTGGCCGAGTAGCCCTGGAGACCGTCGTTGTTGAGCTGGGGCATGTTGGCTGACGCCCGCCAAAGGTAGACGGCGGAGCCTGCGATGACGCCGAGAGCGATTCCGGCGAGGATCCGTCTCTCCCCGTCCAGTAGCCACAGCGCCACGCCGGCGCAGATCAGGCCGGTGGTTCCGGCGGTGAGGGCGATGTGGCTGTGGCTGAAGGTGTCGGCGGCAACGGCGATCATGTCAGCTCCTCTCGCTTGCGCGAGGCGGTGTCGGCGAAAGGGCCGTTGAAGCCAACGGCCTTGTGGGTCCTGCACAGGGACACGGCCGGCGACTGAGGCCGCTGAATCGCCGTTGACTCACGACGCTAACGAGGACCAGAGTCGGGACGACGCAACCGTGGTTGCACGGCCACCGTGCCGAGGCCGTACCGCGCTTTTGACCCTGCCCAGGGCCTCCAGCAGGAGATGGTGGCCCGCCCTGACCCCGAGACGTGGCAGGAGGCCGGGGGGTTCGTGGCAGGGCAGGCCGTGCATCCCCAGCCGCCACCGCGGCAGATGTTGCGGATCACGGGCGACGACTTCAGGTCGACTGAACGCCCGGTGGCGTGAGCAGGTTTGAGTCCCGGGCAAGGCTCGCACAACCTGGGTAACGCCCGGTCAGGCTGATCCTGGTCGGGTCAGTGGGCACGCAACTGGTCGCAAGACCGCAACATCGCTACACGAAGCTGCCGCCGATCAGTATCTGCACGGAGGAGCCGACGTCGGGAAGGGCGCTGTAGACGCGGACCGCGTCGCGGGAGACGCCGAACCGGCCCATGTTGTAGAGGGCCATCGTGCCTGAGCGCCCACGCAGCGTGATCGTCCCGACGGCCCCGAAGTCGAGAGTGACCCAGAGCCGCGTGCCGTCGGGCAGGTTCACGTCGCTGACCGAGACGGACAGGGTGCTGAAGCCGCCGCAGCCGCTGAACTTCGTCATGTCCGCCGTCGCCGACCCGCTCGGCGTTCGGTTGTTGAAGGTGGGGCCGCTCAGGGCCTCTGACTTGACGCCGCCGGTCTGGCAGCCCGCAGGAGTCGGGCCCGGCGGGCTGGCCACCGTCAGCGAGAACGTGCCCGTGGCCGTCGACCCGTCGGCGTCGGAAACGGTCACGTTGAAGGTCGATGTCCCGAGCGTGGTCGGCGATCCGAACACCAGCCCGGAAGGCCTGAGCGCGAGACCGGCCGGCACCGTACCGGACCACGTGTACGGCGAGTGACCTCCACTGGCCAGGAAGCCGGTGGCGAAGAAGTTGTTGACGAACACGTTGCTGCTGGGGGCGATGTCACACACGCCGTTCGTGCACGTCATGAACCGGGTGTCGATGGCCAGCGGCGGGGTGTTCCCTGCCCCTGAGCCGGTGAGCGGCACGTTGCTGTCGACGTTGTTATGAGTGAAGACGTAGTTGGCCGTGCGGGTCCCGGTCGTGGTGGGTGAGAAGGTGATCGAGACGGCGCAGCTCGCGCCATTCGCGATCGTCAGCCCGGAGCACTGGTCGTCGACCACGGTGAAGTCGAGCGAGTGGACGGCGGCGCTATTGACCAGGAACGACGCGCCGCTCATGTTGGTGGCGGTAACGGTTTGGGACGCACTGGTCGTCCCGACGTTCTGGGCGGGGAAGGTCAGTGACGACGGCGAGAACGTGACCGCCGGCGGAGGCGGAGGCGGGGGTTGCGTGGTCGTCGTCGTTGTCGGCGGCGCGGTTGTCGTCGTTGTCGGAGGCTTGGTCGTCGTCGTTGTCGGCGGCGCGGTTGTCGTCGTTGTCGGAGGCGTGGTCGTCGTCGTTGTCGTGGCCGACGGCGTGCATCCCGACAGCGACGCCGTCGCCGACGTGGCTCCGTCACTCACGGTGACCTGGCACGTCGACGAGCTGTACGGGGACGTCTCGATCCTGAACGAGCCGCTGCTGTCACTCGTTCCCGTCAGCGGGCCCGGAGTGATCGTGATGGTGTGATTGGGCAGCGCGCCGCTCCCCTCGACCCGGAGCTGCCCACCGCTCAGCTCGGACCGGCTGATCGTCACCGCCGCGTCGGCGCTGCTCGCCAGGAGACCGAGCATGGCGATCGTCACCACACCGATGGAAAACACTCTCAGATACCGCATATCGGGACCTTTCCGCTGACGCACGAAACGAGGGAGCGCGTCCAAAGTCTGATCTCGCGTTCGGCCCGCGTAAAGAAGGACATTTGTCGTAGGACCCCACGCCGAGAGAACTAAGCAACGTTGCCGTCGACATGTCCTGACGAACCCCTGTAGCTCGCATCCGGTCGTTCCGGCTCATTCGGGACGACAAGGGCCTCTTCTACGGCATCGCTATCTACCTCTACTACGAGGAACACCCCGCCGCACATGCATACCCGGTACGGCGGAGACGAGGCAAAGGTGTCGATTGTCAGCGGCGATGTGATCGACGGCTCGCTCTCCCGCCGGGTCCACGCCCGGGCTGCCGAGCACCGAGCGGTGGTGGATATCAGCACTGGGTACGGCGCGGCAGGCTGGGCTCGTCCGAGATTGGGTCGAACTCCACCGTGGCGAGCTGCTCGAAGCTTGGCAACGCGCCAGCGACGGCGACCCGCCGGGTACGATTGAACCGCTGCCACCACTCCTCCCCATCACCTTCCCTCCGTCGTCGGGGTCGCCGTCCCCCCGCCCGCATGTCATGCGCCCGCTGTTTGACGACGGGGTGGTGCGTGACATTCAGTACGTTCACGGCGAGGTGACCGGCGCGATGGTTGCTCCCCTTGAGGACCCCAGCTACTTCGCGCAGGTTCGAGTCGACGTCGAGGCAGGCACAGTCGCCTGGCCGAATGACCTGGATCTCGCCCCCGAGGTCCTACATGACGACTATGAGGTAGAGAACCCGCTGGGTTTCTACGACATCACGCCCGATCGTCAAACGGCGTAGACGGGCAACCCCTTGCGGTGGGGGTTCAACTCGGGTGTCGGAGGGGGGACTTGAACCCCCACGCCCTTGCGGGCACCAGCCCCTCAAGCTGGCGCGTCTGCCTATTCCGCCACTCCGACCGGGTCGCCAACAGCAGTCGACGCGGAGCGCGATGCTAGCGCGCCGCTTTCCCGAGCCCGGCCGGCTCAGCCGATCGACGTCTCCGCGGCATCGAAGATCCCCGTGACCAGCAGGCGCAACCCGTGCACCCGCTTGGCCACGACCGCATGCAGCTCGAGCTGCCCCAACGGCACCACCGGGAGCTGGCCCATGACCTGGCGTTCCACCGCCCGGTACGCCTCCACCCGGCGGGCGGCGTCCACCTCGGCCCGGGCCGCCCTCAGCCCGGCGTCGACGGCCGGCGAGGAGAAGCCGGTCAGGTTGCTGGGCGACCCCGAGGCGAACAGCGGGGCGAGGACGGCGTCGGCGGAGGGATAGGCGGGGACCCACCCCAACCCGAAGAGCTCGACCTGGCCCGCGGCCAGGACCCCTTGATAGGCGCCGGGCGGGTGCGGGCGCAGCGAAACCGGGATCCCCACCCGCTCCAAGCTGGCCTTCACCGCCTGAGCGGCGACGCCCTGGACGCCCCCGGCATCATCGCCGTAGTCGAGCGCGACCTGGGGGACGGGTCCGCCGTGAGCCACCTCGGCGACCAGGGCCCGGGCCCGGGGCGGGTCGTAGCGGCACCGCTCACCGCACACGTCGTCCTCGTGACCGGACACCCCGATGGGGATGAGGCCGCCGGCGGGAATCACCGACCCGCCGTAGACGGCCTGGACCAGCGACGAACGGTCGACGGCGCGCACCATGGCCTCGCGGAAGCGAGCATCGGCCAGCTTCGGCACCTTGAGGTTGAATCCGTACAGGAGCTCGGCCAGGTAGGGGCGGAAGGCCTTGGCCCCGAAGCGGGCCCCGGCCTGCTCCACCCGGTCCGCGGGCACGGGGGCCACGTCGAGGTGGCCCGAGAGGAACTCTCCGTAGGCCCGCTCGGGGTCGTCGAACTGCACGACGTCGAGTCCGCGCAGTGAGGCCGGGGAGCCCCGAGCCCGCACCAAAGACAGCGTGTCCCCCGCCCGCCGGGCGAAGGCGAAGGCGCCGCTGCCCACGGGCGCCTGGGCCAGAGGAGGCGCAGGAGCAACGGCCTCGGCCGACTCTCGGGGAACTATCGACAGCACGGGGGTGGCCAGCGCGGCAGGGAGTGAGGACCAGGGCTGGTCCAGGGTGAAGTGGACGACGTCGGCGCTGGGGGTGGTGATGCCGATGAGCTCAGGGGCAGTGCCGTCGACGGCGAAGGGCCCGAACCCGCTCACCGGCTCGAGCAGGTCGGCGCCGGGCGACCCCGAGCCCCGCCTGGCCACCCGCTCGAGCGAGTACTTGACGTCGGTCGAGGTGATGGCCCGGCCGTTGGCGAAGCGGGCGTCGGGACGCAGGAAGAAGGACCAGCTGCGCTGGTCCAGCGAGTAGCGCCAGTGCGACGCCAGGCCGGACGTGGGCTCCAGGTTCTGGGCGTCGTAGCTGGTCAGGCGGCCGAAGAGCTGCTCGGCCACCAGCTGCTCGTCGACGGTCCGTGCCTGGGCAGGGTCGAGGCTGCCCAGGCGGCCGACACCTATGCGCATCACCCCCGACGGCCCCGATCCCAGCAATCCGCAAGAGCTCATCAACGCGGCCAGGGCGGCAACCACAACCACCGTGCTGATGGCTGTGCGTGCCCGTCGCCGCCGGGCGCTAGCGCCTGCGCCCCTACCTGCGACTGGCGGCGGCCGGAGGACGGGGCCGCGGTCCACCTCTAGACGACCTGCTGGACCTCGGCGAAGTGGCAAGCCACGGGATGACCCTGACCCCGATCGACCAGGGCCGGCTCCTCCTCGGCGCAGATCGCCTGCGCCTTCCAGCACCGGGTGCGGAACCGGCACCCCGACGGAGGATCCACGGGGCTGGGGACGTCGCCCTCCAGGACGATGCGGCGCCGCTGCCGCTCCCGGCGCGGGTCGGGGATGGGAACGGCCGACAGCAGGGCCTGGGTGTAGGGGTGGGCGGGTCGGTCGTACACCTCCTGGCGCGTCCCGATCTCCATGATCTTCCCCAGGTACATCACGGCCACCCGGTCCGAGATGTGGCGGACCACCGACAGGTCGTGGGCGATGAACACGTAGGCCAGACCGAGCTGGTCCTGGATGTCCTCCAGGAGGTTGATGACCCCGGCCTGGATCGACACGTCGAGGGCGGACACGGGCTCGTCCAGGACGAGCATCTCGGGGTCAAGGGCAAGGGCCCGAGCGATGCCGATGCGCTGGCGCTGACCGCCGGAGAACTCGTGGGGAAAGCGGTTGACGTGCTCCGGGTTGAGACCGACCAATGACATCAGCTCCCGGACCTTCCGCCTCGACTCGGCCCTGCCCATGCCGTGGACCCGCATGGGCTCGGCGATGATGCTGTACACGGTCATCCTCGGGTTCAGGGAGGCGTAGGGGTCCTGGAACACGATCTGCAGGTCACGCCGCTGGGCCCGCATCTCCCCGGCTGAGAGCTCCAGCAGGTCCTTGCCCCGGAAGCGGACCGATCCGTGGGTGGCAGGCAGGAGGCGGAGCAGGAGCCGGCCCGTCGTGGACTTCCCGCACCCCGACTCCCCCACCAGACCCAGGGTCTCGCCCCGGCCCACGTCGAAGGACAGGCCGCAGACGGCGTGCACCTGGGCGACGGTGCGGCGCAGGAGCCCGGCCTTGACGGGGAAATGCTTGACCAGGTCGCGCACCTGAAGGATGGGGTCGTCAACCCTCATCGAGGCTCCGCCGGCCTGGGGATTGACGCCTTCGCCTTGGGCCGGGGCCGCCCGCTCGGTCGTCGGTGTCGTCATGACCCCACCACCGGGCGCAGGTCCTCCGGCTTCTTCTCCCTGACCTCCTCGGAGAAATGACAGGCGGCGACGTGGCTGGGGTCGTCGAGCGAGCGCAACTCGGGAATCTGGGTGGCACAGGGCTCGGGCAGCCGGGCGAAGTCGCATCGCGGATGGAACGGGCATCCGGGAGGGACGAACACGAGCGACGGGGGCTGGCCCTTGATGCGGTGCAGGCGGACGTCGGGCTCGTCCTGGTCGAGCCTGGGCAGCGATGCCAGCAGGCCCAGCGTGTAGGGGTGCTCGGACCGGTAGAAGAGGGTCTCCACGTCGCCGAGCTCGGCGGGCCGGCCCGCGTACATCACCAGGACCCGGTCGGCCAGACCGGCCACCACACCCAGGTCGTGAGTGATGAGGATTATGGCCGAGCTGGTGCGATCCTGGATCCGCTCCATGACCTCCAGGACCTGAGCCTGGATGGTCACGTCCAGGGCGGTGGTGGGCTCGTCGGCGATCAGGACGTCGGGGTCGTTACAGATGGCCATGGCGATCATGGCCCGCTGGCGCATCCCTCCCGAGTACTCGTGCGGGTACTGGTCGGCCCGATCCGCAGGGTTGGGGATGCCGACGAGATCGAGGAGCCCCACCACCCGCTCGCGCAGCTCGTGCCTGCGGATCTCGGGATGATGGACCTTGATGGCCTCGCCGATCTGGGATCCGACCTTGTAGACCGGGTTCAGAGCAGCCAGCGCGTCCTGGAACACCATGGCGATCTCCGCGCCCCGGACGAGACGGAGCTCCTTCTCCTCCAGGTTCAGCAGTTCCTGGTCCCGGAAGCGCACGGAGCCGCTGAGCTTGGCCGTGCGGGGAAGCAGTCCCAGCATGGCCAGCGCCGTCACCGTCTTCCCAGACCCGGATTCACCGACGACACCGAGGACCTCGTTCTCACAGACCTCGAAGGAGACCCCGTCCACCGCCTTCACCACGCCCTGCTCGGCCGGGAACGAGACGTGGAGGTCCTCAACGGTGAGTATCAAGTCGCCCCGGCCCGAGGGGGGCCGAGGTCGCGTGGGCGAGATGGGAAGGTCCTCGTCAGCCACTGGCGTCAACGCGTGGACTGCGGATCGAACGCGTCTCTCAGTCCGTCACCCAGATAGTTCACCGCGAGCACGGTGATGAGGATGGCCAGACCCGGGAAGTAGATCAGATAGGCGGTCGGCGTTCCCACCGACCCCTCCGACTGGGCCAGCATGTTGCCCCACGTCACCGTCGGGGGCTGTATGCCGAATCCCAGGAAGGAGAGCGTCGACTCGGCGATGATGGCGAGCCCCACCACCAGGGTGGCGTTCACGGTGATAGGACCGATGCTGTTGGGCAGCATGTGGCGCAGCATGATTCGGAAGCCGGACGCTCCCGAGGCGCGAGCCGCCTCCACGAACTCCTTCTCCTTCAGGGACAGGAAGACCCCACGAACCACCCGGGCGATGGGCATCCAGAAGAGCACGGAGAGGATGAGCACGATGGTCACGACCGAGCCGTGCGACGCCTTGCCCGCGATGGACAGAATGGCCAGGGCGGGGACCACCAGCACCAGGTCGGTCACCCGCATGAGGAAGTTGTCGGCCAGACCACCGACATATCCGGCCAGGCCTCCGACGATCGTCCCGAAGGTGGTCGAGACCAGAGCGACCGAGAGGCCCACCACCAGCGAGATGCGCCCTGCGAACAGCACCCGGGTGAACTGGTCACGACCGAGCTCGTCGGTGCCGAACCAGTGGTGCAGAGACGGGCCGTGGCGGGCCTGGAGCAGCACCTTGGGATCACCCAGGTTGGGGTTGAGGGTGTACGGAGCGATCTGGTGGGCGAAGAGGGCGGCCAGATAGAGCAGGATCAGGGTGCCGCCGGCCACGACCGCCAGCCGGTGCCGGAGGAACCGGCGCCAGAAGAGCTGCCATTGGCTGCGGGCCTCCGGCTCGACACCGGCGACCGCCCCCGCCTCGATCGGGGCGTGATCGTGGGCCAGCTCGGCCAGGGCCGCGCTGCCGACCGCTGCCGCGGCCCGCCCACTGGACAGGTCCTCTCGGCTTCGGGCTTTCATGCCAGCCGGATCCGGGGATCGAGCACGCCGTAAAGGAGGTCGGCGAGCAGGTTGAACACCACGATGAAGCCCGCCGTGACCATCAGCCAGGGGAGCAGCACGTTGGTGTCCCCGTTGTTGATGGCGTCAAAGAAGAGCTTCCCCATACCCGGCCAGCCGAAGATCGTCTCGGTGATGATGAGGCCTCCGAAGAGCGAGCCGATGTCGATGGCCATGATGGTGGTCAGGGGGATCAGGGCGTTGCGCAAGGCGTGCTTGAACAGCACGACCCGGCGGGGAACTCCCTTGGCTCGCGCCGTGCGGATGTAGTCGGCGGACATCACGTCGAGCATCGAGGCCCGCTGGTAGCGGCTCCATCCCGCCACCAGCTGCACCGACAGAGTGGCCACGGGCAGGATCAGGTGGCGTACGTAGTCCAGGGTTCCGTGGTTGGTGGCGCTGTGGATCCCGACGGAGTACAGCAGGGGGTGCTGTAGGTGGAAGGTCTCCTTGGGCACGAAGATGAGGAGCTGGATGGCGATGAGGCCGAACCAGAATGGTGGCATCGACAGCCCCACGAAGGAGAGCCCGGTGAACGTGTAGTCGAGAGCCGAATATTGTCGAACCGCGGAGTACACGCCGATGGCGATGGCGATGATGGCCGAGGCCACGATGCCCCAGAAGATGAGCTGGAGCGTGTTGCGCAGTTTGTCGCGGATGTCGGTGCTCACCCGCCGGCCCGACACCAGGCTGTCGCCCCACTTGAAGCGCACGAAGTCCTTGAGCCAGCGCCCGTACTGGGTGGTGAGGGGCTTGTCGAGGCCCAACCGGTGGGTCTCCCGCTGGATCAGCGTGAGGTCGCGATTGCCCGATCCCTTGAGGCGGGCGAGAGGGTCGGTGGTCTCCCGGACGAAGAAGAAGACGAGCACGGATGCGATCAGGAGCACGGGGATCGAGTAGAGGAGCCGACGAACGACAAACGTGAGCATCCGCGGCGGATGGTACCAGGGGCCTATTCGCGAAAGGGCCCGGCCGCACTGGCCGGGCCCCTTCCTCTACCGCTTGCGTCTGTGCGCCAGGCGCCGGGAATCAGCAGGCCGGCGTCTTGCAGAACCACTCCTGCATGTTCGAGTACATGCCATACACCGGGTTGCCGGCGATGGGACCGCCCAGCTTGGCGCTGTTGTAGATGATGACGTCGGCCAGCGGGTCGACGGGGAGCGCGGGCACGAAGTCGGCCAGCAGCTTGTTGGCCGCGGTCACGTCGCTCTTCCTCTGCCCGGGGTCGATCTCCTGGTCGATCTTGGTCCAGAGCGAGTCGATCTGGGCATCGTCTGTGCGGGTGTAGTTGGCCCCCGACTGGTTGGTCGACGTGGGGATGTTGGCCTTGCAGAAGTTCGTGCACTGCCCCGGGTCGTTGTCCGTCGGGGTCTGGGCGAACAGGGCGAGCTGGAAGTCGCCTGCCGGCAGGGTCTGGCCGAAGAGAACGCCGGACTTCTGGTTGTCGAAGGCGAGGCCGAACCCGGCCTCCTTCCACTGGCTCTGCAGGATCTGCTCGGTGAGCTCACGGCGCTTGTTGCCCGTCGTGGTGCGCATCGTGATGTTGGCCTTCTGGCCGCCCTTGGCCCAGATGCCATCGGCGCCCTTGGCCCAGCCGGCCGCGGTCATGGTGTCGTTGACCTTGGTCAGATCCCGCTTGTACTTGGAGAAAGGCTCCTCGTACCACTCCTTGTTGGCCGGGGTGGTGAAGCTGTTGATGGGCTTGAGGCTGGGCCCGGCCACCGGTCCGAAGAGCTGGCTCACGATGAGGTCGCGGTCGGTGGCGTAGGAGAGCGCCTGTCGGACGGCCTTGTCGCTCACCACCGGCTTGCTGGTGTTGAACCAGATGGCCTCGTAGTTGAAGTTGTAGGGGACCGACAGCGTGGTGTCGGGCAGCGTCTTCAGGCTGGCCTGATCGAGCTGGATCTGGGGGAACATGGCCGCGATCTGGCCGGTCTTGAAGGCCTGGGTCTCGGCCGCGGTGTCGGTGATGATCTTGAAGACGATGGCGTCGAGGTTCGGGTGCGCCCCCCAGTAGGTGGGGTTGGGTACCAGCTTGATCTCCTGGCCCTTGGTCCAGTGGTCGAGCATCCACGGCCCGCCGGACCACTTGAACCCGTCCTTCATCTCCGTGGAGCGGTCCTTGCCCTGGAGGAGATGGTTGGGCAGCACGCCGTAGAAGCCGCCGAAGAGGGCCTTCCAGTCAGGGTAGGGCTGGGCGAAGGTCACCACGACGGTGTGGTCGTCGGGCGTGTCCACGGTCTCGATGTTCTTGTAGCCCGTCGTGTCGTAGATGCCCTTGCCGTGCATGATCTGGTCCCACGTGTACTTGAAGTCGGCCGAGGTGATCGGCGCGTTGTCTGACCAGACCGCCTTGGGGTTGATCTTGTAGGTGAGCTTCTGCTTGGGGCTGGTCTCCAGGGTGGCCTCACCGGTGAGGAGGATGCTGGGGACCTGCTTGCCCGACTGGGTGTCGACGTCGTAGGCGCGCGGCAGGACCTGCTCGCCTACCGTCCAGCTCCCCCAGAGCGAGTTGCCGCACGTGGCGATGAAGTCGGCGCAGTCCAGCTCCTGCTCCGCGGAGAGAACGAGTGTCCCTCCCTTGGGCACCTTGGCGTTGGCGCCGGTCGTGCCGGCCTTCTTGCTGCTGCTACCGCACGCGGCGGCCACCAGGCTAAGCACCATCACGCCGACGATGAGACCGAGGCCTCTACGTGTTCGTCGCACCAGTCCAGCCTCCTTACCCCAGCCGTGACCGGGGGTGTCGCTGACAGAGCCGACTAGGCGGAAGTCGGCAAGCCCGTCGTCTTCCGAGGGACCACGGCCGCGTACGGTACCAAGAATCCTCACAGAATTGGTGGAGGGGGGCGGTGGGCCGGGCTAGGGCAGTCGGCTGTTGGCCGCGCTGAACACGCCCTCCACGCTGTCCCAACCGGGCACCACCCAGGCGTGGAGCAGCCAGGCGTTGCGGCCCTTGTGCCCGCATTCGGCCGCACCCTCGGGGTCGCCGGAGAAGTGGGCGCCCGTGGGGCCGACGCAGGTTTCCGGATGCTGGTGCCACACGTCGTAGGGACCGGCGAAGCCCTCGGGCGGGCCGCTGCTCGAGTACATGTAGTACATGACGCCGACGACGTGGGATCCCGGGTCGTCGCCGCCGTAGAGCAGCATCTGCGGGTTGGCCGGGTCGAACTCCCGGCCGATGAGCGAGTACCTCATGTAGTGGGCCCCGATGCCGCGGAAGTAGCCGGCCGCCTCGGTGTACCCGCCGGCCACCGCGTCGGCCAGGGTCGGGTAGCGCAGGGCCGTGGCCCGGGCCTGGGCCAGCTGAGCGGTTAGGAGGGCTTGGGTGGCCGCGTCCACCGGTGCCCCTCCGCCGAGCAGGCCGCCGTGTGAGTGGACGTCGACCACGGCCCCGGTGGCCGCAGAGCTGGCCGGCGGCGGGGAGTGGGCGTGGGCGTCGGACGCGGTCACGTCGACGACCTGGGACCGACCCAGGTCGGAGCGCGCCGCCAGCAGGCCCAGCACCAGCAGGGCCGCCACCACGGCGGCCGGGGGCCCCAGCCGGCGCGGGCGGGAGCGGGCCCGGTCGAGGCGGGGCCCCGCCGCCCACAGGAACCCACCCAGCACCATGGTGCCCAGGCCGGCCACGAGCAGGCCGTGGCCGGGGTTGGCAAAGCTGAACACGGCTTCGTGGTGAGCGAGGGACGGGTCGCGGAGGTGGAGCCAGGCGTCCAGGGAGGCGCCCGTGACCTGGGCCCCGCCGCCGGCCACCAGCAGGGCCAGGCCCACCGGGCGCAGCGCGCGACGCCCGTTCCCGGGCCCGCTGCCGCGCTCGCGCCGGCGTCTCTCGCCGCCCGTTCCCTCGGGCTCCGCCGCGACATCGTCGGGTGCCGCGTGGACGGACCGGTCGTCGGTATGGAGCACGGCCACCGCCGTCGACTCTACGGCAGGTGCCACTTCTTGATGGTCCAGAGGCTGGTGCGGCCGCTCAGGGCGAAGCCTCCCGTCGGCCCGACCCCGGCGCACCGCCTGGTTCAGGGGCCTGTCTCGGCCTCGACTCCGCGCCGGGTGTCAGTGGAGCCGGATGACGAGGATCATCGTCGTGAACGCGAACACCACGGCGGTGGCGACCGTGATGCGGTCGAGGTTGCGCTCGACCACCGTCGACCCGGAGGCCGCCGATCCCACGCCGCCGCCGAACATGTCGGAGAGGCCGCCGCCCCTCCCGCTGTGGAGCAGGATGAGGATGACGAGTATGACGGAAACGATCACGTGGATGACCACGACGATGTCTGTCAGCATGGGAAAGCGCCCCTGCGGGTGGTCACGGCCGGCTCCGAACGGTAGCAGACACCCTGACTGCGGCCGGCGTGTGCGTCAACCGTCCTCCCGGTACTGCACGATCCGCGCGAACGTGTCGGGGTCGAGGCTGGCTCCCCCCACCAGGGCGCCGTCGACGTCGGGCTGGGCCATGAGCTCGGCGATGTTGGTGACGTTCACCGATCCCCCGTACTGAACCCGGACCGCCCCCGCGGGACCGTCGCCCGCCACTCGGGCGACGACGGAACGCACCGCCGCGCACATGGTCTGGGCATCCTCCGCAGTGGCGGTGCGGCCCGTCCCGATGGCCCAGATGGGCTCGTAGGCCACGACCAGCGCTCCGACCTGGTCGGCGGACACGCCATCGAGGGCGGCCTCGACCTGGCTCTCGACCTTGGTCTGGGCCGAGCCCGCCTCTCGCTCCTCCAACGTCTCCCCCACGCACAGGATCGGCGTCATCGAGTGGCGCATCACGGCGCCGAGCTTGCGGGCCACGGCCGCGTCGTCCTCGGCGAAGAGCTGCCTGCGTTCGCTGTGGCCGACGATCACGTACGCCACCGTGAGCTTGGCCAGCATGGCCGCGCTGATCTCCCCGGTGAAGGCGCCCTGGTCCTCCCAGTGGCAGTTCTGGGCGCCCAGGGAGATGGGTATGCGGTCGGCGTCCAACAGCGTCTGGATGGAGCGCAGACCGGTGAAGGGGGGATGCACGGACACGTCGACGGCCCCGTAGTCGGCCGGGCGCAGCCGGTACGACAGCTTCTGCACCACCTGGATGGCCTCCAGGTGGGTGTGGTGCATCTTCCAGTTCCCACTTATGAGGGGCTTGCGCCGGCCCGGCCCCGCCCCCGACGGCTCAGAGCGCATTGGGCGCTCCCCTCAGGGCGACCAGCCCGGGCAGGTCGCCCCGTTCGAGGAGCTCGAGCGCGGCGCCGCCGCCCGTTGAGAGATGGCCCACCCTGTCGGCCAGCCCGAAGCGGCGCATGGCGTTGGCGCTGTCTCCCCCGCCCACCACGGTGAAGCCCCGGCAGGCCGCCACCGCCTCGGCCACCGCTCGGGTGCCGGCCGCGAAGCGGTCGTCCTCGAACACGCCCATGGGCCCGTTCCAGAACACGGTGCTGGCGGGGGTGATCTCGTCGACGAACTCGGCGGCCGTACCCGGGCCTATGTCCATGCCTCTCCAGCCCTCCGGGATCGTCCTGCCCACCTGCTGAACCCGGCGCCCGTCGGGGGCCAGGGCGACGATGTCGGTCGGCACCATGATGCGCCGGCCCGAGTCCAGCAGCTCCCGGCAGGCGTCGACCTGGCCCGGCTCCAGCAGGGAGTCGCCCACGGGGTGGCCCAGGGCGGCCAGGAAGGTGAAGCACATCCCTCCGCCCACCAGCAGGACCTCCACCCGATCGAGCAGGGAGCGGATCACGCCGATCTTGTCGCTGGCCTTGGCCCCCCCCAGCACGGCGGCGAAAGGGCGGGCGGGCTGGTGGAGGAGCCCGCCCAGCACCTCCACCTCCCTGGCCAGCAGGCGGCCCGCGGCGCTGGGCAGCCTGGCCGGTGGCCCCACGATGGAGGCGTGGGCCCGGTGGGAGGCGCCGAAGGCGTCGTTCACGAACAGCTCTCTCCCCGCCACCAGGCGCTCGACGAAGGCGGGGTCGTTGGCCTCCTCGCCCGGATCGAAGCGCAGGTTCTCCATGAGCTCCACCCCGGGGGCCAGCTCGGCCAGGCGCCGCCGCACCGGCTCCATGGAGTAGCGGCGGTCCTCCCCCTTGGGCCGGCCCAGGTGGCTGCAGGCCGTGACCTTCGCCCCTCGCTCCAGCAACCACTCGATGGTCGGCAGGGTGGCCCGGATGCGCAGGTCGTCCTCGATGCGGGCTTTGTCTTCACCGTCGCGGGCCAGGGGCACGTTGAAGTCGGCCCTGAGCAGGACGCTCTTGCCCGCGGGATCGGGCAGGTCCTCCAGCTGGGGGACGGCGAGGGACACGGGAGCGGTACGCCTTCGGGGACCAGGACGGCTGCGTCGTGCCCGCTACCGGCCCGCGCCACCCACCAGCTGCACCAGGTCGACGAGCCGGTTGGAGTAACCCCACTCGTTGTCGTACCAGCCGAACACCTTGGCCAGGCTCTTGCCCCCGTCCAGGGGCAGCACCATCGTCAACGGGGAGTCGAAGACGCAGGAGGCGGCCGAGCCCACGATGTCGGAGGACACGATCGGGTCCTCCGAGTACACGAGGATCCGGGCCATGGGCCCCGATCCGGCCGCGGCGCGGAAGGCGCCGTTCACGCCGTCGACCGTCGTCTCGGTGTTCAAGATGGCGGTGAAGTCGGTGATGGAGCCGTCCGGGACAGGCACGCGGAGGGCCTGGCCGTCGAGGCGGCCCTTCATGGCCTGCAGCACGAGGTTGGTGGCGCGGGCCGCCCCGGTGCTGGCGGGCACGATGTTCACCGCCGCAGCCCGGGCCCGGCGCAGGTCCTTGTGCACCAGGTCCTGGAGGTTCTGGTCGTTGGTGTAGGCGTGCACCGTCGTCATGAGGCCCTTCTCGATACCCAGGGCGTCGTCCAGCACCTTGACCATGGGGACGAAGCAGTTGGTCGTGCACGATGCGCCCGAGACGATGCGGTGGTCCCTGGCATTGAAGGTGTCGTCGTTCACGCCCATCACGAAGGTGGCGTCGACGTTGGTGGCGGGAGCGGAGATGACCACCCTGGATGCGCCCGCGTCGAGGTGGGCGGCGGCCTTCTCGCCGTCGGTGAAGATGCCGGTGGACTCGACCACGACCTCCACGCCCAGGTCGGACCAGGGCAGGGCCTTGGGGTCCCGCTCGGCGAAGAAGCGCACCGTGTGGCCGGCCACCCTTATCCCCTCGCCGACGACCTCGACCTCCTCGCCCAGCCTGCCGTGGGTCGAGTCGAACCGCAGGAGATGGGCGAAGGTCTGGGGTGACCCGAGGTCGTTCACGGCCACGACCTCGATGTCCGCCCTGGCCTTGAGCATGGCGCGGTAGAAGTTCCTACCTATGCGCCCGAACCCGTTGATTGCGACTCGCACCGCCATCGCGTGCCTCCTGCTCGATTCTTACCTATCGGACCAGATCCTCGAGCACCGCTGCCAGTCTGGCGGGATCATGGGCGAGCTCGTCGTCCCGGGCCAGGCGCCGGTCCACCACCGGCGGGCTCGGGTTCCCCAGCGGCAGCGCGGCGGTGTCGCACACCACCACGTCCACCTCTACACCGTGGGCGACGAGAGCCTCGACGTGGGCGGCCACGTCGAACCCCTGGGTCTCGGGCACCTGGGGGCGGAGGTTGCAGACGTAGACGACGCGGGCCCGGGTGCGGGCCAGGGCCTCGCGCAGGGCGGGCACGGCCACGACGGCCAGGACGCTGGTGAACAGCGAGCCGGGACCGATCACCACCTGGTCGGCGCGAGCGAGGGCGTCCAGAGCCCGGACGTGGACCTCGGGGTCGGCGGGCACGACCGACACCCGCGTCACCGGCCCAGCCCTTCCGATGGCGACCTGCCCCTCCACGTCCACGCCGTCGGGAGCCTGGGCCTTGAGCACGACGGGTCCGCACGTGGCCGGCAGCACCTCGCCGACGGCACCCACCAACCGCCCCGCCTCGGCCACCGCGGCCAGGAAGTCGCCGGTCACCTCGGCCAGGCCGCTGATCACCAGGTTGCCCAGGGCGTGTCCCTCCAGCTCCCCTTCGGCGAAGCGGTGCTCGAAGGCGCGCGTCCACACACGGTCGCTGTCCCCCAGGGCGACCAGGCACTTGCGCAGGTCCCCGGGCGGGAGCGTTCCCAGCGCCCGGCGCAGGCGGCCGCTGGAGCCCCCGTCGTCGGCCACCGACACGATGGCCGTGACCTCGCCCGCGTAGCGGCGGGCGGCAGCCAGGGTGGCGGCCAGCCCGTGGCCGCCCCCCAGGGCGACCACCCGGGGCTCGCCGATCAACGCTCGACGTCCCGGTGGTGAACGTTGGGCTTGAAGCCTCGGGCTTCGATCAGCCGGGCGACCTCCTCGGCGATGACCACGGAACGGTGCTGGCCTCCGGTGCAGCCCACCGCGACGGTCAGATACGACTTGCCCTCCCTCACGTACCCAGGGAGGAGCAGGCCCATGAGGTCGCCCAGCTTCTCCAGGAACAGGCTCGTCTCCGGCTGGCTGAGCACGTACTCGCGCACGGGCTGGTCCAGGCCGGTGAAGGGACGCAGCTCCTCCACCCAGTGAGGGTTGGGCAGGAACCGGCAGTCGAACACCACGTCGGCATCCAGGGGGATGCCGTGCTTGAAGCCGAAGGACACCACCGACGTCTGCATGGCGATGGTGGGGTCGTCCCTGGAGAACAGATCGACCAGGCGGTCCCGCAGCTGGTGGACGTTCAGGTCGCTGGTGTCGATCACCATGTCGGCCTGGACCTTGATGGGGTCGAGCAGCTCGCGCTCGCGGGCGATGGACTCCACCACCCCCTCCCCCACCAGAGGGTGCCGGCGGCGGGTCTCCTCGAAGCGCCGGACGAGGACGTCGTCCGACGAGTCCAGGAACAGCACCCGCACCCGGGCCCCGGTCGCCCTCAGGGCGGACAGGGCGGGACTCGTGTCCTCCAGGTGCTCCTCGCCCCCCTTGCCCACCACCAGCGCCACCCTCTCCGTCTCCGAGCCGGGCAGGCCGACCAGCTCTGCCACCTTGCCGATCAGGCTCGGGGGCAGGTTGTCGATGACGAACCAGCCCAGGTCCTCCAGCGTGTCGGCGGCGGTGGAGCGACCGGCGCCCGAGAGCCCGGTGATGACGAGAAAGTCGCTCACG
>VAXP01000106.1 GCA_005884125.1 Actinomycetota bacterium
TTCCGCCTGTACCACGAGAAGTACACGTCGCTCAAGGAGCGGTTCATCCACCTGGGGCGCATCCCCCATGAGGACTTCTGGGCCCTGCGTGACATCGACATGCAGATCCGCGAGGGCGAGACGGTGGGGCTCCTGGGCCACAACGGCTCGGGCAAGTCCACCCTGCTCAAGTGCATCGCCGGCATCCTCCAGCCGACCACCGGCACCATCAAGGTGCGGGGCCGGCTGGCGGCTCTGCTCGAGCTGGGCGCCGGCTTCCAGCCCGAGCTGAGCGGCAGGGACAACATCTTCCTGAACGCGTCGCTGCTGGGGCTTTCGCGCAAGGAGGTCGAGCGCAGGTTCGACGCCATCGTGGCCTTCGCCGAGCTCGAGCAGTTCATCGACAACCAGGTCAAGTACTACTCGTCGGGCATGTACGTGCGGCTGGGGTTCGCGGTGGCGGTGCACATGGACCCCGACGTGCTCCTGGTCGACGAGGTACTCGCCGTGGGGGACGAGAACTTCCAGCGCAAGTGCCTCGACCGGGTACGTCAGTTCCAGAGGGAGGGGCGCACGATCGTGTTCGTGACCCACAGCCCCGACCTCGTGCGCCAGATCTGCAACTGGGCCGCGGTGCTGGACCAGGGCGACATGGTGGCGGTGGGCCCGCCCGGGGAGGCCATCCGTTCCTTCCGCGAGCACCTGCTGGAGCGCCAGCGCTTCGCCGAGGCCCGCGAGCTGGAGCTGCAGCTCCAGCAGACCGAGCCCGGGCAGCAGGAGCGGCCCGAGATCACCGGGCAGGAGTCGAGGCGCAACCTGGAGGTCCGCATCACCGACGTGGCCTTCGAGTACGAGGGCTGCGAGGAGCGCCCCTACCTGCTCCCCGGACAGAACCTGGTCGTGCGGGTGGGCTACGAGGCCCCGACGCGGGTCGACGACGTCGTCGTGGGCCTGGGCGTGTACGACCTGGAGGGCCGTTTCGTGTTCGGCGCCAGCACCGATGGCTCGGGTGTCGACGCCGGACCGGTGGAGGGCCGCGCCGACATCACCTTCACCTTCGACCAGGTCCCGCTGCTGGACGGCACCTTTCTGGTCAGCGTGGGCGTCCACAGCCAGGACCAGGGCACGGTGTACGACTGGGCCGACCAGCGTCATCAGTTCGAGGTCATGAACCCGGGCGGCTACCCCGGCGTGGTCCACGCCCCCTTCCGCGTCTCCCGGCGCGACGTGCGAGCCGGCGCCGAGCCCGCGGCTGCCGCGTCCCACCTCGGGGGCGGCCCTGCGGAGAAGGCGAGGTGAGCCCCCGGTGAGCGCCGAACCGCTCGAGCAGCCCGGGCCCGAGATCGACCTCGACCGGGTGCGGGCCGAGATCGACCAGGAGGTGCGCAGGAAGCGGGCGTCGGGTGAGCTGCCGGCCGATCTCGAGCGGGAGCTCGACCTCGTCTTCGCTCGCTTCGCCCCGGTGGACGCGGTCCTGGGCGACTTCGACTCTGTGATGGCGCGCGTCGACGAGCTCACCCAGATCGACCTGGTGGCGCCCCTCGACACCACCAACCCGGCCGTGGCCTTCGTAAAGCGCGCCATCCGCAAGACCATCCGCTGGTACCTGCGCTGGGTCGCCTCGCAGGTATCGGGCCTGGGCCACGCCCTGGGCAAGGCCGTGCGCCTGCTCGCCGACCGGGTGGGAGCCCTGGAGCAGGCCGTGCCCCCCCCGGGAGGCACCGTTGCCCGCGAGGCCCGCCTGGCGGGAGGCGAGCCCGACCTGTCCGAGTGGGAGTCGCTGCTCGTGGCTCTCCTGAATGACGCCCCGGGCCGGGTCGTCCACGCCGAGGCGGGCCACGGGACGCTGGTCGCCCGCCTCCTGGCCCGGGGGGTGGACGCCTACGGAGTGGAGCCGGTCGAGGCCCTGGCCCAGAGGGCGGACGAGGAAGGCATCGAGGTGCGTCTCGATCCCGTGGCGGCCCACCTCAGGGCCCTGACCGACGGCGTGCTGGGAGGCCTGGTGCTCTCCGGGTGCGTCGACCGTCTCCCCCCCGGCTCGCTGGTCGAGCTGGCCGAGCTGGCCGCGGCGAAGCTGGCCCGGGGGGGCAGGCTCGTCGTCATCGGCACCAACCCCTCCGTCTGGGGACGGGAGCGGGACCCGATCGGGGCCGACCTGGCCGGGGGCAGGCCCATCCACGCCCAGACCTGGCGCCACCTCCTCGAAGCCAGGGGCTTCAGCGACCTGAAGGTGGCTGAGGCACAAGCGTCGGAGGTCAGGCTCTCGCCCGTGCCCGGCAGCGACGCGGGCGCCAACGTCATCAACGCCAATCTCGAGCGCCTCAACGAGCTGCTGTTCCCCCCCCGGGCCTTCGCGGTCACCGGCGTCCGCTGAGGTGATAGAGGCGGTCCACCAGCTGGTGCCCTCACTGGCGCGCCACGACGCCGTCAGTGACCACGCCCTGGAGGTGCGCCGGCTCCTGGTCTCGCTCGGCCTCGCCTCCGAGATCTGGTACGAGGTGGCCCACGGCCCGGCCCACGCCGACGGGCGGCCCTATCAGGAGTTCGGGGCGCCCACGGGCGCGGACCGCACCCTGCTGCTGTACCAGCTGTCGACCGGGAGCCGCATGGCCGAGTTCATCCTCGGCCGTCCGGAGGCGCGCGTCGTCAACTACCACAACATCACCCCCGACGGCCTGTTCGCGCCCTGGGAGCCCCTGGTGGCCGAGATCCTCCGGGGCGGCCGGGCCCAGCTCCGCCAGCTGGCGCCGGGCACGACCCTGGGGATCGCCGACTCGAGCTTCAACGAGCGCGACCTGCGGGCCGAGGGCTACGCCTCCACCACCGTCTGCCCCGTGCTCGTCGACCTCGAGCGCAGGTGCGGCGAGACGGACGAGGCCACCTTGGCCTGGCTGCAGGAGGTGCGGTCGGCGGGGGGAGCCGACTGGCTCTTCGTGGGTCGCATCGCCCCCCAGAAGCGCCAGCACGACGTGCTCAAGGCCTTCGCCGCCTACGTCCGCCAGGTCGACGGTCGGGCCCGCCTCCACCTCGTCGGGGGGGTGTCGTCGGACTGCTACCGCACCGCCATCGCCCGGACGGTGGCGGCCCTGGGGCTGCGGGACGCGGTGCGGCTGACCGGCCCCGTCTCCCAGGCGGCTCTCGTGGCCCACTACAGGAGCGCGGACGTGTTCGTGTGCCTCTCGGAGCACGAGGGGTTCTGCGTCCCCGCCCTGGAAGCCATGCACATGGGCCTGCCCGTCGTCGCCTTCCCGGCCGCGGCCGTCCCCGGCACCCTCGGTGGGGCCGGCCTGCTCGTGTCCTCGCGCTCGCCCCTGGCGGTGGCCACGGCGGTGGAGCGGGTGCTCGGGGATCCGGCCCTGCGGGCGGCCATGGTCAAGAGGGGTCACGCCCGGGCCCGGCAATTCGCCCTGGACCGCTCGCGCGCCCGCTTCGCCGACGCCATGGCCGCGGTGGTGGCTTGAGATGGCGGGGGCGCCATCGGTCGACGCCGTCCACCAGTTCCTGCCGTCGTTTCGCCGCCGCGACGCCATAGGGATGCACACCGTGGCCGTGCAAAAGCTGGTGCGCTCCATGGGGCTGCAGTCGGAGATCTACGCGTGGGACGCGCCCGCGGCCGACGCCCGGGGTCTGGGAGTGCGCGACTATCGCTCCTTCGCCCGGCGGGCGGGAGCGTCCCGCGCCGCCCTGCTCTACCAGCTGTCGACGGGCGGTCCCGTCGGGCGGTACGTGCTCGACAGGCCGGAGGAGACCCTCGTCAACTACCACAACATCACCCCGGCCCGGCTGCTCACACCCTGGCACAAGGCGGTGGGCAAGGAGCTCGACGAGGGGCGGGCCCACCTGCTCGCCCTCGCCTCCCGGGCCCGGGCGGGCATCGCCGTCTCCGCCTTCAACGAGGACGAGCTGCGATCCGCGGGGTACCGGAGGACGGCCGTGGCCCCCGTGCTCGTCGACTTCGACGCCCTCGACTCCGAGGTGGACGTGTCGGGGCTCGACCGGCTGGCCGGGGGCAAGCCCCCGGGGGGGATGGACTGGCTCTTCGTGGGCCGGGTGGCGCCCAACAAGTGCCACCACGATCTCATCAAGGCCGTGGCCGCCTACCGCCGGGCCTTCGGCGTGCCCGCCCGTCTCCACCTGGTCGGCGCCCCGGCCGCCGGCTCCTACCTGCGTGCCCTGCACCAGCTGGTCGAGGCCCTCGGCCTGAAGGACGTCGTGAACCTGACGGGATCGGTGCCACCCGGGCTCCTCGCCGCTCACTACCGCAGCGCCGACGTGTTCGTCTGCCTCTCCGAGCACGAGGGTTTCTGCGTCCCCCTCGTCGAGGCCATGCGCCACCGCGTGCCCGTGGTCGCCTTCGCCGCCGCCGCCGTCCCCGAGACGGTGGCGGGAGCCGGCCTGCTGCTGCGGTCCAAGACGCCGCTCACCGTGGCCGAGGCCGTGGATCGGGTGCGCTCGGACGCCGAGCTGCGGGACTTCCTCGTCCGGCGGGGTGTGTGCCGGGCGTCGGACTTCGACGTGGCCCGCTCCAGCGCCCGCTTCGCCGCCGTCCTGGGCGAGGCCCTGGGAGCAGCGTGACCACCCGGGTGCAGGCCGTGCACCAGTTCGTGCCCACCTTCGAGCCCGGTGCCGTAGGGGGCCACGCCCTGCAGGTCCAGCGCCTGTTCCAGGATCGGGGCCTGCAGTCGGAGATCTACGCCGAGCACCTGCGCATGCCCGGGGCCGTGCGCGGCCGCCGCTTCACCGACTACCGGGGCAGGCGGGGACAGAAGGGGCGCGAGGTGCTCCTGTACCACATGGCCGTGGGCTCGACCGTGGCCGACTTCGTCGAGTCCCGGCCCGAGCCCCTGGTCGTCGACCACCACAACATCACGCCCCCGTCCTTCTTCGCCCGCTGGCAGCCCGAGCTGGTGCACGGCGTGTCGTGGGGCCAGGACCAGCTCCTCCGTCTGGGTCGCCGCGCCGCGCTCGGAGCGGCGGACTCTGCCTTCAACCAGGCCGAGCTCGACGCCGCCGGCTACCGCCGCAGCGCGGTGGCCCCCCTCCTGGTGGACGTGGGCTCCTTCGACGCCGCGGCCGACGAGGACATGGTCGCCCGGCTCCTCGACGAGAAGGCCGAGGGCTCCGTCACCTGGCTCTTCGTGGGCAGGGTGACGCCCAACAAGTGCCAGCACGACGTGCTCAAGGCCTTCGCCCTCTACCGGCGCCTGTACGACCCCGGGGCCCGGCTGCACCTGGTAGGCGGCTGCTCCTCGCGGGCCTACTGGTCGGCCCTTGAGGGCTACGTCGCCGCGCTGGGCCTGCTCGACGCGGTGCACCTGACCGGGCCCGTCCCCGCGGGCGGGCTGGCCGCTCACTACCGCGCCGCCGACGTGTTCGTGTGCCTGTCCGAGCACGAGGGCTTCTGCATCCCGCTGCTGGAGGCGTGGGCCCACGCCCTTCCCGTGGTCGCCTACTCCGCCGCGGCCGTTCCCGAGACGGTGGCGGGCGCCGGACTCCTGCTGGAGGGCAAGGAGCCCGCGGTGGTGGCGGCCGCCGTGCACCGGGTCACCCACGATCGGGAACTGCGCCGCGGCCTGGTGGCGGCGGGCTCGAGGCGCCTGGCCGACTTCGCCCTCGACCGCACCCGGGCCCGGTTCCTGCGGTCCCTGGAGGACGGGCTCGAGCTCCCGCTGGGCGCATGAAGGTCGCCTACGTCGTGCCCCGCTACGGTCCCGAGGTGCTGGGAGGAGCGGAGCTGGGGGCCCGCATGCTGGCCGAGCGCCTCGTCGCCGTCCAGGGCTGGGAGGTCGAGGTCATCACGACGTGCGCCCTCGACTACCGCACGTGGGCCGACGAGTACCAGCCGGGCACCGTCGTGATCAACGGGGTCGAGGTGCACAGGCTGGCGTCACGGGCCGGGCGAGACCCCGGCTTCGAGGAGCTGTCACGGCGGGTGCTGCACCCGCCCGAGGCGGCCTGCGCCGAGGACCAGCAGCGGTGGGTCGACATGCAGGGCCCCCTGTGCCCCGACGTGGTGGAGCTGGCCGCGGCCAGCGATGCCGACGTCGTCGTGTTCTATCCCTACCTCTACTACCCCACGGTGCGAGGCGTCCCCGCCGTGGGGCCCCGAGCGGTCATGCACCCGGCCGCCCACGACGAGCCACCCATAAGGCTGCCGCTTTTCGCCGAGGTCTTCACCGGGGCGTCGGGCCTCGTGTTCCAGACCCACGGCGAGCGTCACCTGGTGGAGAAGCTGTTCCCCGTCGCCCACGTGCCCCAGGTGGTGATGGGCCTGGGCGTGGAGGAGCACGAGGGAGACCCGGCGTCGGCCCGAGCCGCGCTGGGCGTGGGGGACGCCCCCTACCTCGTGTATGTCGGGCGGGTGGACGACGGCAAGGGGACGGGCCTGTTGGCGTCCTGGTTCGGAGCGTGGAAGGACCGGGTGCCAGGGGACCTCAAGGTCGTACTGGCGGGGACGGTCCTGGACCCTCCGCCCCCCCACCCCGACGTGATCGTGACCGGGCCGGTGGACGAGGAGACCAAGTGGGGCGCGCTACGGGGAGCCCTCGGCCTGGTGCAGCCGTCCCCCCACGAGGCCTTCTCCATCCTGCTCATGGAGGCATGGACCGCGGGCCTGCCCGCCCTGGTGTCGGGCGGGGGGCTGTGGTTCACCGGCTACGCCTCCTTCGAGGCGGCCCTGAGCCGGCTGGCCGGCGACGCCCGCCTGCGACAGGAGCTGGGCGGTCACGGCCGGCGCTACGTCGAGCGCTTCTTCCGCTGGCCCGGCCTCATCAGGCGCTATGCGGAGTTCCTGACGGCCGTGGCGGCGCGGGCGCGGTCTTGACCTCGGCCCCGGCGCGCCCCCTGGTCGTGCTCCCCACCTACCAGGAAGCGCAGACCATCGACCAGGTCCTCACCGCCATCCGCCGCGAGCTTCCCGCGGCCACCGTGCTCGTCGTGGACGACGCCAGCCCCGACGGGACCGCGGACCGGGCCGGGGCCATGGCCGCCCAGCTGGGCCGGATCGAGGTGCTGCGCCGCCACGGCAAGGCGGGGCTGGGCTCGGCCTACCGCGCCGGCTTCCGGTGGGGTCTGGACCGGGGCTTCGACGCTCTCCTGGAGATGGACGCCGACCTCTCCCACGACGCCGCCGCCCTGCCCGAGCTGGTCGCCCCCCTGGCGGAGGGGGCCGACCTGGTCATCGGCTCCCGCTACGTGCCCGGCGGGTCGACACCGAACTGGTCGCTGCCCCGCATCCTGCTGTCCCGCTGGGGCAACCGTTACGCCGCGGCCGCCCTGGGCCTGGACGTGCGCGACGCCACGGCGGGCTTCCGGGCCTACCGCGCCGCGGTGCTGGAGGCGGTGGGCATCGACCGGGTGCGGGCCGAGGGCTACGGGTTCCAGATCGAGCTCGCCTACCGCGTTGCCCGGGCCGGCTACCGGGTGGTAGAGGTCCCCATCACGTTCGTCGATCGCACGCTGGGCAAGTCCAAGATGTCGACCCGGGTGATCGTCGAGGCCCTGGTGCTGGTGACCGGTTGGGGGGTGCGCGACCGCCTCCGGGGCCCGGCGGCCAGCGTGGGCGGCGCCCTGAGGCACCGGCGACGGTGAGCAGGCTGTGGCGCTGGGCGCCGTGGCTGAGCGGCGGCCTGGCCCTGGCCGCCTACATGGCGTCCCGGGCGCGCTATCCCACCGAGTGGGACTCGGTGCAGCTGGTCATGGGCATGGACCGCTTCGACATCCTCCAGGGCAGCCCCCACGCGCCCGGCTACTGGCTCTACGTGGCCGCAGGCCGCGCCGTGCGGGCCACGACGGGGTGGGGCGGGGCGACCAGCATGCAGGTCGTCGCCGCCCTGGCCGCCGCGGCCACGGTGGGGCTGGCCTGCGCGGTGGGGACCCGCCTGGGTGGGCGCTGGCTCGGGGTGTCGGCCGCCGTCATCCTGGCCACCTCCCCCTTCCTCTGGTTCTACGGAGCCACCGTCGGCACCTACTCCTTCGACGCTCTGGCCAGCGTCGTCCTCCTCTGGCTGGCCTGGCGGGCCCGGCCCCGGTCGTGGCACGGGGTGGCCGCGGCGATGACGCTGGGGCTGGCCACCGGCTTCAGGCAGACCTCGCTGATCGTCCTGGCCCCCCTGGCCGGGGTGGCCGTGGTCCGCAGCACCCGGGGAGTGCGGGCGGTGCTGGCCGCGGGCCTGGCCGGGGCGGCCGGCATCGCCTGCTGGCTCGTCCCCATGGCCCGGGAGCAGCCCGGTGGGTTCCACGTCATCCGGGCCTTCGGCAACCGCACCTTCATGGACACGGCCAGGCGCACCTCCCCCTTCTACGGAGCGCCGCGGTCAGCCGTGCTCAACAACATCGGACAGGCGACGGGGTACACGGCCATGGCCGTCGGGCTCCTGGTACCCCTGACCCTGGCCGCCCTGGCCGTGGCTGCGGTGCGGGCCCGGCGCCGCAGGAGGGGGTCACCGTCGCCCGCCCCGGCCGGGGCCGAGCATCCCGGGCCCGCGCCACCGCGCCCGCGGATGGCGCTCACGGCGCCGCTGTTCCTGGCCGTGGCCCTGGTGCCTTCGGTCGCCTTCGTCGTGCTCTTCCACTTCGGCAAGGCCGGCTACGTGCTGTCCTTCCTCCCGGCCGCGGTGCTGCTGCTCCTGTGGCCCGCGGCCAAGCTGCCGCGCCGCGCCCTGGTGGGCGCCTCGCTCGTGGTCGTAGCCGTGGCCGGGGTGGACGCCCAACGGTTCCTGCAGGCGCCCGGTGTGCTTCCCGCCCAAGCGCTGGACCGCGGCCCTTGGCTCACGCAGTCGGCTTACGGGGCTCCCTACTTCGAGACCCTGGACGCCATCCGCCAGGTGGACCACGAGACCGCGGCCTACCGGGCCTTGGCCGCCCGGTTCGACGCCCGCCGGGACGTGCTCGTGTACGTGTGGCTGGACGGGGCCCACCGCTATCGCCACGCCATGTACACCCTCTCGCAGTTCACCGCGTCCATGGTCAAGGACGGGCGCCAGGAGGACACAGGCCATCATCTGACGTGGGTCCACACCTACTCCCACCAGGTCGGTGTACCGGCCGGGGGTCACGCCGTGTTCGTGGTCGACGAACCCCAGAACGATCTTCAGCTCCTGGCGGCCGAGGGCCACGCCCGGGAGATGGACCTCCCCACGGGGCCCCGGGTGTGGGTCGTCGATCCCGGCAGCCATCTCTTCGGGGCCGACGTCGTCTCTGTCCCGGGCCTGCTCGCCCCCTGAGCCTGATTGCCCCCGTCCGGGCGAGCGGGCCCTATACCGTGGCCTTCATGGGGCCACCGCTCGCAGCGGGCGCCCGCCGCCGCGCCGGTGCGGCCATGTCGGTCGCGTCGCTGGCCCTCGGGCTCGTGGCCGTGGGCGTGGCCCGCGCCCCCGGCGCGGGCGCCTTTCCCGAGAGCACCGTCAACATCGTGGGCCACGGGTTCGGCCACGGGCGGGGCATGGGCCAGTTCGGCGCCCTGGGCACTCGAACACATCCCCCGGCTCCGTCGGCGCCCCGGCGGTCACCGTCGATCTCTCCCGCGCCGACGGCCAGGACACGATCGTGGTCCAGGAGATGGGGCACATGCACACGAGCGCCGACCACGGCGCCGGCTCCTACGGCGCCCTCAGGGCGGCCCGGGCGGGGGTCAACCTTTTCGTCGTCTACTCCGGGAGCGGGGCGTCCTGCTCGGGGGGCCCCGCGGGCTGGCAGCCCCTCAACGGGGGCCAGCCCGTGACCGGGCCCGTCGTCTTCTCCCCGGCGGTGTCGCACGACACCTTCGATCCCTCGACCGACACCCCCCGGGCCGAGATGCTCCAGGAGTGCGACTCGACAGGGGCGCGCTGGTACCGGGGCGAGCTTCACGCCGTCGAGGGCAACGGTACGTCCCACACCGTCAACGCCCTGGCCATGGACTCCTACGTGCGGGGCGTGGTGCCCCGGGAGTCGCCCGCGTCCTGGGGCCAGCTCCCCTCCGCCTCCAACCCGCTGGGCATGAACGCCCTGCGGGCCCAGGCCGTGGCCGTCCGCTCCTACGCGGCCGCCCACAGCTCCTTCAGCTGGGCCCAGATCTGCGACACCACCGCCTGCCAGGTCTACGGAGGTCGGGCCGTGCAGGACGCGGGCGGGTCCCAGGACCTGGAGGGCGCGGGCATCTACGCCACGACCAGCGACCAGGCCACGGGCCAGACGGCGGGGCAGGTGCGCATGCTCAACGGGGCCGTGGCCAGCACGGAGTACTCGGCCTCGACCGGGGGGTACACCGCGGGCGGCGCCTTCCCGGCCGTGCCCGACGACGGCGACGCCACCTCGTCGAACCCGTACCACACGTGGCGGGCGGCGGTGCCGGTGTCCCAGATCGAGGGCACCTACCCCCAGATCGGCACCCTGCAGTCGGTCAACGTCTCCAGCCGCAACGGTCTCGGTGATCTCGGCGGCCGGGTCCTGACCGTGGTCGTGCAGGGCAGCAACGGCTCGGCGAGCATCACGGGCCCGGGTTTCGCGGCCGCCTTCGGCCTGCGCTCCGACTGGTTCGCGGTCACCAACAACCCCACGGGCGGCATCTCCGGCTATTGGGTGGGCGCCTCGGACGGGGGAGTGTTCAGCTTCGGTAGCGCGGCCTTCTACGGATCGACGGGGGCCATGAAGCTGAACCGCCCGATCGTGGGCATGACGGCTACGCCGACCGGCCACGGCTACTGGCTGGTGGCGTCGGACGGGGGCATCTTCGCCTTCGGCGACGCCCGCTTCTTCGGCTCCACCGGCGCCATGACCTTGAACAAGCCGGTGGTGGCCATGGCGACGACCCCCGGTGGCAACGGCTACTGGCTGGTGGCGTCGGACGGGGGCATCTTCGCCTTCGGCGACGCCCGCTTCTTCGGCTCCACCGGCGCCATGACCTTGAACAAGCCCGTGGTGGGCATGGCCCCCACCCCCGACGGCAACGGCTACTGGCTGGTCGCCTCGGACGGGGGCATCTTCGCCTTCGGCAACGCCGGCTTCGCCGGGTCCACGGGCTGCTGCCCCCTCAACCAGCCCATCGTGGCCATGATGGCCACCCCCGCCGGGAGGGGCTACTGGCTGCTGGCCGGCGACGGAGGCCTGTTCAGCTTCGGCGACGCCGGGTTCTTCGGGTCGCTGCCCGGGGCCAACGTGCGGGCCGTGGTCGCCGGCGGTCACGCCACCAGGACGGGTGGCGGCTACCTGATGGTGACCAAGGGAGGCGTCGTCTACAGCTTCGGGGACGCTCCCCAGCTCGGGAGCGTGCCCGACCAGGTTGCCGGCTACGGGGGCACCGCTCTGGGCATCGACGTGGTGCCCAACGGGTCTTAGCGCGTCCGCGGCCCTGGGCCCGTGCCCCACTACCATCGCCGGACCGTGGAGGAGCAGGAGAAGGGCCCGGACCTCGACGCCCTGATCGAGTCGCTCAGGGACCGCATCGCAGAGCGGCGGGAGTCGGGGGAGTACCCCCCGGCCTGGAGGAGGACCTCGAGCACCACTTCCAGCGCATCGTCGCCCACCGCAGCGATCCCCCCGTCGACCGCCTGGGGCCTGGTCTGTCCCGCCTGGACGCGGTCCCCGGCTTCAGCTCCTCCCGCATCGCGTCTTCCTCGCAGGTGCCCGGAGGGGCGGCCCTGCATCGCACGGTGGGACGCGTCGTCGCCCGCCAGACCGAGGGCGTCCTGCAGCAGCTCCAGGAATTCGCCGACGCCGTGCGCGCCCTGCTCCACGACCTGGTGGTGGCCGTCCACGACCCGAGCACCCATCTCCACGTGGACCTCCTGAGCCAGGTGGACGCGGTGGTGGAGCGCCTGGCGGCCTACGAGCGATCCCCGCTGGGCGCGGGGGACATGGCCGCCATGGCCGAGCTCAACCGCCGTCTCGAGCGCTTGGAGGCGGCCGAGGCCCGTCGGGCCCTGCGGCCCTGGTACCGCAGCGACAGCTTCGAGGAGGAGTTCCGCGGGGCGCGCGAGGAGCTGGTGGAGCGCTATCGGGGCCTGGCCCGCCGCCTCGAAGGCTGCGCCCCGGTGCTCGACGTGGGCTGCGGGCGGGGGGAGTTCCTCCAGCTGCTGCGCGAGCTGGGTATCGAAGCCACGGGCGTGGAGCGCGACACCGACGCCGCCGCCGCGGCCCGGGCCGGCGGAGCCAAGGTGGAGGAGGGGGACGGCCTGGACGTGCTGGCCCGGCTCCCTGACGGCTCCCTTGGTGGCCTGGTGCTCATCCAGGTCGTGGAGCACCTCACCGGACAGGAGCTCCTCGAGCTCGTGCTCCTGGCGCGCGACAAGATCCGGTCCCGGGGCCGCATCGTGGTGGAGACGGTGAATCCCCAGTCGCTCTACGTCTTCGCCCACTCCTTCCACCTCGATCCCAGCCACACCGCGGTGGTCCATCCCGCCTACCTCTCCTTCCTCTTCCGCGAGGCGGGCTTCGCCCAGGTGGAGGTGGAGTGGCGCTCGCCCCCGCCGGAGGACGAGGTCCTGGAGGACGTGCCCGGCAACGGTGAGCTCGAGAAGCACCTCAACGCCAACCTGGCCCGCCTCAACCAGCTCCTCTTCGCGCCCCAGGACTACGCCCTCGTCGTCACCCGCTGATGCAGGTCAACCAGGTGCTGGTATCGGCCTCCCTGGGTGACGCCGTCACCAACGCCGCCTTCGAGCTGCGGGCCATGCTGCGCCGGGTGGCTCCGTCGGACATCTACGCCCGCTACATCGACCCCCGCATCATGGATGACGTCCTGCTCCTGCGCCGCTACGACCGGCGGGCCTCACACCGTCCCGAGCGCGATCTGCTGATACTGCACGCGTCCATCGGGGAGCCCGAGCTCTTCCGTTTCCTCAGGCACCGGCCCGAGCGCCTGGTCGTCGTGTACCACAACGTCTCGCCCGCAGAGTCCTTCCTTCCCTATGACCCCGCCTTCGCGGGCTTGTTGGAGGAAGGGAGGAGAGAGCTGGCCGTGCTGGCCCAGCGGGCGGTGATGGCCCTGGCCGTGTCGGAGTTCAACGCGGCCGAGCTCCGGAGCATGGGCTTCGCCGACGTGCGGGTGAGCCCCTTGGTGGTGGACGTGGCCCGCCTGCAGGCCATAGAGCCCGACCCGGCCACCGTCAACCACCTCCAGGGCCTGGACGGCCCCGTCGTGCTCTTCGTCGGCCAGCTCCTGCCCCACAAGCGCCCCGACCTCCTCCTCATGGCCCACCACGTGCTCGCCACCTATCTCGTGCCCGAGGCCCACCTCATCCTGGTGGGTGCCCCCCGGCTGCCCCGCTACCAGCAGGGCCTCCAGCTCTTCCTCCAGGACCTCAACCTGACCCGGGCCTGGATCACAGGGAGCGTGACCCCGGAGGCTCTGGCCGCCTTCTACCGCCACGCCAGCATGTTCGTGACCCTGAGCGAGCACGAGGGCTTCTGCGTGCCGCTGCTGGAGGCCATGGGCTTCTCCCTGCCGGTGCTGGCCCGGGCCTGTCCCGCCATCCCCGAGACCCTGGGGCACGGGGGACTCCTGCTCCCGGAGGACGGAGATCCCCTCCTGGTGGCAGAGGCCGTGGCCGAGGTCCTGGACGACGATCGTCTGCGGGCCGACCTGGTCTCGCGGGGTCAGATCCGGCTGGGGGACTTCGACCCCGACGCCGCCCGCGCCCGGCTGGTCGAGAACCTGCTGAGCGTGATCTAGCGGTGCGCCTGCTGTTTGTCGTCCAGCGCTACGGAGAGGCCGTGTTCGGCGGAGCGGAGCGCTGCTGCCAGGACTACGCCACCCGCATGTCCCGCCGAGGCCACGACGTGGAGGTCCTCACCAGCTGTGCGGTGAGCTACGTGGACTGGGCCAACACCTTCCCCCCGGGAACGTCAGAGGTGGAAGGGGTGACGCTCCACCGCCTGCCCGTGCGCCGGCCCCGCGACGACCGCCGCTTCGCGCCCCTCAACCAGCGCGTCGTGTACGGGCGCAAGCCCGTCCCCCTCTACCTGCAGCGGACCTGGATGAAGGAGCAGGGACCCTATCTACCCGAGCTCCCCGGGTGGCTGGAGGAGCGATCGGCGTCCTTCGACGCCGTGGTGTTCTTCACCTACCTGTACCACACGGCCTGGGCCGGCCTCCCCGTGGCCAGCAGGCTGACCCCGACGCTCCTCCACCCCACGGCCCACGACGAACCGCCGCTGTACCTCACCCTGTTCGACACCATGTTCCAGCAACCCCACGCCTTCGGGTTCCTGACCGAGGAGGAGGGCGCCCTGGTGGGGCGGCGCTTCCGGGTCACGCAGCCCTCGGCCGTGACCGGAATCGGCGTGGAGCTCGAACCCGGGGGTGATGAGGGCTCCTTCCGCCAGGCATTCGACCTGGGGGAGCGGCCCTACCTCCTCTTCGTCGGCCGGGTCGACCCCCACAAGGGCTCCGACGAGCTGTACGACTTCTTCGCCGCCTACAAGCGGCGGCGCCCGGGGCCGCTGGCCCTGGTCGTGCTGGGGGAGCCCGTGCGTCCCCTCCCGCCCCACCCCGACGTGGTGATGACGGGATTCGTGGACGAACCCACCAAGCAGTCGGCGCTGGCCGGGGCGCTGGCCCTGGTCCAACCCTCCTACTTCGAGAGCTTCTCGATGGTCCTCTCAGAGGCGTGGGTGTGGCGCAAGCCGGTGCTGGTGCAGGGGGCGTGCGACGTGCTCGCCGGTCAGGTGCGCCGCAGCCGGGGGGGCGTCGCCTACCACGGCTTCGCCGAGTTCGAGGCCGTGGTCGACCTGGTGGTCGACGACGCCGGGGTCGCGGCCAGCCTGGGCGGGGCCGGGCGACGCCACGTGGAGGAGCGCTACCGCTGGGACGCGGTCCTGTCCCGCTACGAGCGCCAGCTCGACAACCTCGTCAGCCGCGGCGTCCGCCGGCCTCTCGCCTCGGCCGGGTAGCGTGCCCGCCATGCCCTCGGGAGGCGAGCCGGGCGGCGTGACCCCCTGCTTGTCGGTGGTCATGCCCTGCTACAACGAGGCGGCGACCCTCCCCGTCATCTCCAAGCGCGTCCTCGAGTCGCCCTACACGCTCGAGCTCATCGTGGTGGACGACGGCTCCACCGACGCCACCCTGGATGTGGCCCGAGGCCTGGACGACCCTCGCGTCCGGGTGCTGTCCCAGGACGAGAACCGGGGCAAGGGCGCCGCCCTGCGCTCGGGCTTCGCCCAGGCCCGGGGCCCGCTGGTGGTGGTCCAGGACGCCGACCTGGAGTACGACCCCGACGACTGGGACGAGCTGCTGGCGCCGCTGCTCGATGACCGCGCCGATGTCGTGTACGGGTCCCGGTTCCAGGCCGGGCAGCCCCACCGCGTCATCTACTTCTGGCACTCGGTCGGCAACCGCTTCCTGACGACCGTCTCCAACATGTTCACCAACCTCAACCTGACCGACATGGAGACCTGCTACAAGGTATTCCGACGAGAGGTGCTGGACAGCTTCAGCATCGAGGAGGACCGCTTCGGGTTCGAGCCCGAGATCACCGCCAAGGTGGCCCGCGGTGGGTGGCGCATATACGAGGTGGGCATCTCCTACGCGGGCCGCACCTACGCCGAGGGCAAGAAGATCGGCTGGCGGGACGGGGTCAGAGCCTTGTACTGCATCCTGCGCTACTCCCCGCTGGCGGCCCGGATCAAGGATGGCCGCCGCGCCCGCCGCTAGCGCACGACCTGCGTGTCCGCCTCCCGGAGGCGACGTGCCATCCCCAGCAGCAGCCTGCGGGCGATGGTGGGCACCTCGGCCAGCAGGCCGGTGAACTCGCGCCGGCCCAGCACCACCACCTCCATCGGGGTGAGGGCGGTCACGGTGGCGTCCCGGGGCGCCGGGTCGAGCAGGGCCAGCTCCCCGAAGAAGTCCCCCGGGCCTAGCACCGCCACCTTCCTCCCTCCCCGGCTGACCTCGGCCTGGCCCTCGACGATGACGAAGAACTCCTCACCGCGGGCGCCTTCGCGCACCAGGACGTCCCCGGGCTCGTAACGCACGTCCTCGGCCAGGCGGCTCACCATGGTGAGCTCCCGCTTGGTGCATGCCTGGAACATGGGGACCCTCAGCAGGACCCGCTGGTACTGCTCGGCACGGCGCATGGGTTCCCCGGCTGCTCGGTCGACCGTCGTCCCCGACAGCATCGACGAGGATCGGCCCGTCCCGCCAGCCCGGATTGCCGTCCTGTGGGCGCGACCGCGGAAGGCCCCTCAGCAGGGCTTGCTGCCGCAGGCCTTCGGAGGCGTGGTGGTGGGTGTGGGCTGGGGCTTGGGCGGAGGCGGGCTGGCCTGGGGCGGCGGGCTCGACTGTGCAGGCGAGCTGGCCTGGGGCGGGCTGGCGGGCGGTGGGCTCGACTGTGCAGGCGGGCTGGTCTGGGGCGGGCTCGAGGGAGCGGCGCCGCTCGACGGCGCCCGGGCCGGCGCAGCCTGAGGGGCCGAGCCCGACACGGCCGAAGGCGGCGCAGGTGCGGCCTGGGCGTTGACCGAGGGCTGGAGGGCCGAGGGCTGAGACGTGCTCTGGGCGGGCGAGGGCTGGGCCCCGGTCCCGGGTGCGGGCGAGGCCGGCCCGCCTGCGGCGGGCACCGCGCCTGCGGCTGGGGCTGCTCCGCCGCCTGCGGACCCCGCTGCTCCCGGTGTGGCCGCAGCGGGCCCTGCTCCCGGCGCGGCGCCATCCGGAGTCCCAGGGGCGGCGGCGGCGGGAGCGGTGCTCCAGCCCGCACTGCCGTCGGAGGCAGCGGCCGCGGGTGCCGCACCGGTGGCGACCGAGCCGCTCGAGCCCCACGCGCTCTGGGTTCCCGCTCCGCTGGCCTTGGCCCGCCTGAGGGCCAAGGCCGCCCGCAGCTCGTTGCCGGCCAGGGTGCCGACCACGGCGACGGTGCCGGTCACGCTCAGGCCCGCCATCAGCAGACGGGACTTGAAGGCGGGATGGCGGCGGTGCTTGATGGCCCTGACCTCGGCCGTGGGCCGAGGGGAGGGCTCGGGCCCGGCGACCGCGGCCGCCAGCTCGGCGTGAGCCTCGCCAAATCCGGCGGGGGCGTCGACCGACACCGGCAGCAGCACCGCCGCCAGGGCCTCGGGGGCGCCGGCGTCGGCGGCCGTGGTGGCCTCGGCGCGCTGAGCGGGGTGGTCGGGGACCTTGGCCGCGGCCTTGCGCCGAACCCCAGACGGCGCCTTGGCCGCGGCCTTGATCTCGGTCGCCCCCGGGGTGCGGGCGGCGGCAGGACGGCGCTCACCCGGGCCCCGGGCGCTGCGCCTGGCCGCGGTGTCGGCCGGGCGGGTGCGTGGGCGGGTGGCTGTCGGCCGGGTGGGGCTGACGGTCCGCGCCGATGCCTTCTCGGTGGCGTCGTCGCGAGCGACAGCCCTGCGGCTGCGCGTGGTCTTGGTCGCGACGGGCGCGACGGGCGCGCTCTGCGAGCTGTCGAAGCTCTCCAAGGTCGTGGTCTCGGCTGTGGGTGCCTTCTTGCGTTCCATTCCCGCTCCCGGGGTCGCTGTTCGGTCGTCCCTCGGTTCTTCGTACGGCGTGGCCACCGCGATGAACACGGGCTCGTTCAAGAACGGGTAAGGATCTGGCGAAGTCGCCCGCCCTCCGGGCTCCGAAACCCGGACAATCCGGGGCGATCACCGCGCCGGACGCAGGCATGAGCTTTTCCGAAGGTCGGAGCCCGAGCATCGTTCCCACCGACCGATCGAGGACGAGGTCAACGATGAAGAGCTGTCCGACGTGCGAGGGGACGGGTAGCTGCAGGCTCTGCCACGGAGCCGGCGAGCTTCGCCACCCCCATAGTCACTGCCCGCTCTGCACCGGCGCCGGCAGGTGCCTGCATTGCGACGACGGTGTTCTCGTGCCCTGGAGCCTTCACTCCGCCCAGCGGATCTGACCCACCACGGCCGCGGCTGCTACTTCAGCAGGCGCAGGCGAGGGGGTCCTTCCTGGGAAGGGGCGGCCGAGACGCTCGGATGGGTCGACGCGCCGACGGGCTCGGTGGGGCCGTCGGGAGCTCCGAGCTGTGGCTCGTCGGTGAGGAGCACCAGGGCGCGGTCCACCGCCGCCCGCTCGTCGCGGTTCAGCCCCCGGTTGCTGCGGACGACGTAGCGCCAGGCCAGGCTCTCGCTCAGGTCCTCCAGCGCCACCCGCAGCCTGTCGTTGTCCCCGGCCAGGCGGGCCACCTCCCGGGCCAGCCACGCGGCCTGGTCGGCCTGAGCCGAGCGCTCCTCGGGCCCCGCGCCACTGCTCTGGGTTGAGCCGTCGGGCGGCGTCCGGCCCCAGATCACGAGCCCTCCCCCACACGCCCGGCTCGACACCCGCCGTTGGCGGGGGGGAGCGAAAGCCTATCTGTCGCGGACATCCGGCCCCCTCACTCGAGTGCCATGTTTCACGTACATGAGCATGTATGACGGAAGCGCCGTCCCAACCGCAATTGGACGATGGTCCTAGGACCCGGGCCCCTCCTGCGAGCGCCTCAGCCGCCACAGAAGGGCCTGAAGGTTTCCCATAGGCCGCATCGTCATGCTCCCGCCATAGTCACGGCCATGGACCGGAAACCAACCGGAGTGCGACCACCCCTGTCCGAGACTCGACGGAAGCGGAAGCTCATGCGTCCCCATTACAGCCCGAGGCCGGCATCGGTCGGCTCTGCCGTTGCCGTCTTCGCCGCCACCGGGCTGGCCGCGCTCGTCGCCATCTGGATCAGCGTCGTCTGGGTCGCCCGCAAGGACTCCACCCGGTCGGCGGTGCTCGACGCCCGGGACATCGCGGTGGCCAAGAGCACGACCGTGGCGCCCGTCTTGTCCGACGGGATCCTGAGGGACGATCCCGCGGCGCTCGCCCGCCTCGACACCGAGGTGCGCAACAAGGTCCTTTCGCCCCGCACCGTGCGGGTCAAGATCTGGTCCGAGGAAGGCCGCATCCTCTACTCCGACGACACGCCTCTCGTCGGCCAGCGCTTCCCGCTCGGCCCCAGCGAGCGGGCCGCCCTCCTGACCGGCTCTTCGCTGGCCCACGTCTCCGATCTGACCGAGCCCGAGAACGCTCGTGATCATCACTTCCACAAACTGCTCGAGGTCTACGACGGCATGAGGACGACGGGCGGGACGCCGGTGCTGTTCGAGGCCTACCTGCGCATGTCCTCGGTGACGGCCGAGAGCCGCCGCACCATGGCCTCGGTCGCGCCCGCCTTCCTGGCCGGCCTGGCCCTGCTCCTCCTCGTGCAGATCCCTGTGGCCTGGTCGATGGCCCGCCGCCTTCAACGGGGTCGGGAGCAGGAGAAGCGGCTCCTCCACCGGGCCATCGAGGCGGGCGCGGTCGAACGCCGGCACATCGCCGCCGACCTCCATGACGGGGTCGTGCAGGCCCTGGCCGGCAACGCCTTCTCCCTGGCCGCGGCGGCGGGGGAGGCGGAACGGGCGGGCATGGGCGAGGTGGCCCGCACGGTGGGGACGGCGGCGGCCGAGCTCCGCCAGACCGTGCGGGAGCTGCGAAACATGATGGTGGCCATCGCTCCCCCCCGGCTCCACCAGGAGGGCCTGGCCACCGCCCTGGCCGATGTCGTGTCGCCCCTCCAACGCCGGGGGGTGGCAACAACACTGTCGGTGGAACCCGTCGCCATCAGCCGCGGTGCCGAGTCGCTCGTGTTCCGGGCCGCTCAGGAGGCTCTGCGGAACGTGACGTACCACGCCGACGCAAGCCACGTAGGAGTGACCGTGGAGGGAACCAAGGACACCATCCGCCTCAGGGTGGAGGACAACGGCGTGGGGTTCGTCCCCGGGCAAGGCGAGACAAGCCGAGAAACCGGACACATGGGCCTTCCCCTCCTGGCCGAGCTGGCCGAGGAGGCGGGCGGGCGCCTCGACATCCACTCTCGGCCCGGCGCAGGGACCCTTCTGGTCCTGGAGGTGCCGGTCCGTTGATCCGCGTGGTGATAGCCGACGACCATGCCGTGGTGCGGCGCGGCCTGCTGCAGCTGTTCGCGGCGACGGAGGACGTAGAGATCGTGGCCGCCGCGTCGGACGGGGTCGAGGCCCTGGCCGCGGCCGAGAAGCACCTGCCCGACCTGGTGCTCATGGACCTGTCCATGCCCGAGATGGACGGGGTCGAGGCGACGAGGGCCATCCGCTCCGTCCTGGCCGAGGTGCCGGTCGTCATCCTCACCAGCTTCTCGGAGCGGGACCGGATCCTCGACGCCATAGACGCCGGGGCGGTGGGGTACCTGCTGAAGGACGCCGACCCCGATGAGCTCCTGCGGGGAGTGAGGGCGGCGGCAACCGGCGATGCACCGTTCTCCCCCCGGGCGGCCAAGGCCCTGCTCGTGCTGGGCGGCCGGCGAAAGAGCGCCGACGGCCTGACGGCCAGGGAGCGCCAGATCCTGGCTCTGGTGGCGCAGGGCTTGACCAACCAGGCCATCGCCCACCAGCTGGGCATCAGCCACAAGACGGTGAAGGCGCACATGTCCAACGTGTTCCAGCGCATCGGGGTGACAGACCGCACCCAGGCCGCGCTCTGGGCTCAGCGCAACATGGCCGCCTGACCCCATCGCCAAGGGGCGCCGACGGCGCGGCTGGGCCAGAGCTACGGTCACGGGCTCCATGGGCGCTCAGGCAACGACCGGGTCACAGGTCCGCCTCGGCTCGCCGTCCGGGCGCTGGGTCCTTCTCGCCGCGGTCTTGGGGTCGGCGGTGGTGGCCCTGGATGCCACCGTCGTCAACGTCGCCCTCCCGGCGATCGGGCGGGAGCTTCACGCCGGCGTCACCGGGCTGCAGTGGACGCTCGACAGCTACCTCGTCACCCTGGCGTCCCTCATCCTGGTAGGCGGCTCACTGGGCGATCATCTGGGCCGGCGCCGGGTCTTCGTGCTCGGGCTGGCGTCGTTTGCGGCCGCCTCTCTCGTCTCGGGGGCCGCGCCCAACCTGACCCTGCTCATCGTGGGCCGGGCCGCCCAGGGTGTGGGCGGGGCCCTGCTCACCCCGGCCAGCCTGGCCATCATCCAGGCGACCTTTCATCCCGACGACCGGGCCCGGGCCATCGGGGCCTGGTCGGGCCTGGGTGGGCTGGCCACCGCGGCGGGCCCGCTGGCCGGGGGCTACCTGGTCGAAGCCGTGTCCTGGCGGGTCATCTTCCTCATCAACCTCCCCGTCGCGGCCGTGGCCGCCCTGGTGGCCCTCAGGCACGTGCCCGAGACGACGGACACGACCGTCGACACCCACCTGGATGTGGCCGGGGGGGCGCTGGGCGCCCTGGGGCTGGCCGGGATCACGTTCGCGCTGATTGAAGCCACCTCCAAAGGCTTCGGCGACGCCTCGGTGGTGGCCGCGGCGCTGGCCGGGCTCATGGCCCTGGCCGCCTTCGTCTCGGTCGAGGCCCGCGGCCGTCACCCGATGCTGCCCTTCGGCATCTTCAGCTCGCGCCAGTTCACAGGGGCGAACCTGGTGACCTTCGCCGTCTACGCCGCCCTGAGCGGCGTGTTCTTCCTGTTGGTCGTGTTCCTCCAGACCGTCCTCCGGTACTCGCCCCTGGCCGCAGGCGCGGCCATGCTTCCCGTCACCCTTCTGATGCTCGGGCTGTCGGCCCGGGCGGGGGGGCTCGCCCATCGCATCGGGCCCCGCCTGCCCATGACCCTGGGTCCCCTGGTCATGGCCGCCGGGATCTTCGCCATGTCCCGCCTCGGGCCGGGCGACCATTACGCCAGCGCGGTGCTGCCCGCCGTCGTGGTGTTCGGGCTCGGCCTGGTGCTCACGGTGGCGCCGCTCACCACCACCGTGCTGGCCGCGGCCGACGTCCGTCACGCCGGGGTGGCGTCGGGCGTAAACAACGCCGTCGCCCGCGTGGCCGGGCTCCTGGCCGTGGCGGTGCTGCCCCTGGCCGCCGGTCTGGGGGAGAACGACTTCCGCAACCCCGCCGCCTTCACCCACGGCTTTGGGATGGCGCTCAGGCTGGCCGCGGGCCTGGCCGCGGCAGGCGGCGTGCTGGCCTGGCTCACCATCAGCAACGCCGAAGCCGCCCAGGCCGAGGACCAGCCGGCCCACCGGCACTGCGCCTTGGAGGCTCCCCCGCTGAGGCCTGCGCCCAGATGAGGTCCGGGCTGGCCCGGCGGGCGGCCAGGATCAGGGGAAGCCGGGCGGACGCGCCCCGCGCTGACCGGCCGGAGCAGGCGGCGCCATGTCATCGGCCACCATGCCGGTGTAGCGACGGGCGTCCAGGCGTCGGAGTGCGGGGATCTGGCGGAGCTCGAGGTCGACCAGGACGAGGGCGGTGACGATCACGGCCAGGAGGTGGTGGCCCGACCCGCTCACTATCCCGATGGCGGCCACGGCCCAGATGGTGGCGGCCGAGGTCATACCGCGGAGGACGCCCCGATCCTGGCGGAACATGAGTCCCGCCCCGATGAAGCCGATGCCCGTCACCACCCCGGCGATGGCCTGGGGAGACGTACCCAGCGTCACCGCGGTGATGGCCGCGGCCCCGGTGCCGACCAGGGCGAACGTGCGGTCGCCGGCTGGAGCACCGCGGGCCTCACGCTCGAAGCCGACGACGAACGACAGGGCGAACGCGAGGGCGACGCGACCGAAAAGAACGAGGTCCTGGTGACTCATGGCCGATGCCCTCCGCAGTCGATTCAACCATGACCACCCCCGGCCCACGCGGACCCGGGGTGCGCGCTGAGCCCCTCACCCGTGTCCGTGGGCGTGCAGCTCGTGGGCGGCCGTGACGGCATCGGCCCGGCGCAGGAGGCCGACGAGCCGTCCGTCGGCGGTGGTGACGGGCGAGTTCTCCAGGTTGTGCTCGACCATGTAGGCGGCCGTCTCGTCGATGGGGCGGAAGGGGCGGAAGGTGGAAGGACCCGGTCGCATGGCTCGCTCCGCCACCATCTCGGCGTCGCGTCCGAGCTCGCCCGAGCGCAGCAGCCCCAGGACGATGCGCTCCTGGTTCACCACCACGCAGGCGTCCCAGCCCGCGGCCTCGACCCGCTGGCGGACGTCCCCCACCCGTTCGTCGAGCCCGCATGTCGGCACCTCGGCGCGGGCGACGGTGCCGGCCCGGGGTAGAGCGGCGGCGCGGCCTTCGGCCGGGAGGTTGGACGCCAGCCAGTCCTCCTTGCCGGCCGCGTAGTCGGAGACATCGGTGAACCCCAGCGTCTCGAGCCGCCACGCGGCCCGCGGGCTGAGGTCTCAGGCCGTGTCCCAGCAGTAGACGACCACGGGGCGGGTCGGGTCCAGGACCTCCAGCGCTGAGCTGTCGATGCGTCGCAGAGAAAGGTTGACGGCTCCGGGCAGGTGCCACTCCTCGAACTCCTCGGCTCCGAGCACCTCGACGATCTGGGCGCCGCCGCCGAGAAGGCCGCGGACATGTTCGCGATCGACGTAACGGGGCATCTGGACCGCCTCTCGTGGCTGGTGGCCAGGCTAACCACGTAGCGAAGCGTTGCCCGCCGGACAGCGTTTCGACGAGGGGGCCTGGGCCGGGTGGGTCCCCGCCGAGCCACGTCCCGGTCCCCAGGCTTCCGGAGGGATGGGACGACCCGTTCTGACCCCGACTCACCCGTCGGCGCGGCGCAGCGTCAGGGGCTGCAGATCATCGATCGACCTGAGTCGCACGATCCTGCTGTCTGGAGGGATGACGATCGCGATCGAGCTGTCAGACCGCTTCCACTCCTGCAACAGGTCGAACCCAAACTCCTGCTCACTCAGGACTACGACGAGGTCCAGATCGGGCGCTGTCGAGAGTTCGTCGGGATGAACCGTCTCGGGCGTTAGGACGAGACGCACACGATCGGGTCCCACTCTGGACACGAAGCGCACTCTCATCCGGGGCTTGTCGGCCAACGATGCGAGATCCGCACCGACGCTGATGCCCCGTTCCGCGACGATGCCTCGGCGGTGGCGGCGCACCGTGGAGACTAGATACCAGGCCGCNNNTTGGGACGCTACTGGCTGCCCAGCACAGATCTGGGCCGGAACCGCCGTTCTTGAGGGGTATCTGGCTCATACAGCGGTGCAGAAGCAATGCTGGCTCCCTGTGCTTCACGTCCTGCGCGTGGCCATGCTGGTGACGACGCTCCTGCTGGCTGTCGACGCCGCTCGGCTCTTGCGCGCCGCGTTAGTGCCTCGGTGGCGTGGCAGTCCCGCACGGGTAGGCGATGTGATCGTTGTCACCAGCCTGTTGATCGTCGGGGCGGAAGCCCTGGGAACAGTCGGGTTGTTGCGCCCTTGGCCGCTTCTCGTGGCGATGGCACTA
>VAXP01000107.1:0-10259 GCA_005884125.1 Actinomycetota bacterium
ACGGCGGTGGACACCTTCGTCGCCGAGGTCAACCGCAACGGCGGCATCGATGTGCTCGCCGGGTCGCTGGCGGGATCAGTAAAACCGAGGCGCTGAATCCGTCTACCTTGAGATCCGGCCCGGCGACCCGCGGGACTACGACGAGGCGCTCACATGGCCCACCTCTTGACCGCCTGAGCCCGCCGTCCCGCGGGATTTGGCGGGCCGGATTGGTGATCCATAGGTCTGCGGGAAGTAGAACTAGCCCCTGACTTGGAAGATTGCCCTTACGAGCCCCCGTAGCTCAGGGGATAGAGCGTCGGTTTCCTAAACCGTGCGTCGTAGGTTCGAGTCCTACCGGGGGCGCCAACCAAACAGAAATTTGTGGTCGCGGAGTCGGAGCCGACGTGTCAGGCCATCGGAGACACCGGGGTCGCCGGGCCGTGGCCGGTGGGCGTCGGCGGGGACCCAGACGGGCCGGCGCCGGGCGAGGCCGTCGAGGGGCGGTCCGCCTGTGCCTCCGGGCAGGTTCCTACACTTGATGGAGATGAGGAGCCCTTGTCGCCCTGAGCCGGCGGTGGTCGCCGACTCCCGAGCCTCGGCCGTGGCGCATCCCTGCTCCAGGGGTGCAACCATGGGGTTCCGCCCATTGTCCCTCCTGGTGGCCAGGCCACCAGCCAGCACCCGGAGAGTCCAGCCCTGACCAGTCTTCGCCAGAAAGTCGTCGAGACTGTGCGAGAGCACGGTCTCATGCGCCTCCCCGAGCCTGTCGTTCTGGCGTCGGGCGAGCTCAGCCGTGACTTCATCGACGGGAAGGCCGCGCTCGCACGGGGCGAAGACCTGAAACTCGCCTGCGAGGCACTCCTGGAGAGCATGGCCGACATCGACTTCGACGCCATTGGCGGGTTGACCATGGGGGCCGACCAGTTCGCCCACGTCGTGGCCGTGCTGGCCAACCGGGAGTGGTTCGTCGTCCGCAAGGAGCCCAAGGGCCGGGGAACCAACAAGCTCGTCGAGGGTGCTCGGGTCGGGAAGGGCACACGGGTTCTCCTCGTGGACGACGTGGTGACAACGGGTGGCTCGATCCAGAAGGCGTACGACGCCATCGGCGTGCTCGGAGCGACGGTTGTCGCGGCCGTGACGCTCGTCGACCGGGGTGACGTGGCGGCTCGGTTCTTCGAGGAGAAGGCCATCCCGTACTTCCCTCTCGTCACCTACGCCGACCTCGGAATCGAGCCGGTCGGCGGTGGGCTCGTCCGCGCGTAGAGCGCTCGCTCCGGAGACCTCCGCAGCTCCGGGCCGAGGTCCATGGCCGCATCAAGTCGGGGACGGGTGGCCTGACTTCCTGCGGCGGCGACCAGGTGGGCCGTCGTCATCGAGCAGGCGTGGTGCGGCGGGCTCGAGGTTCTCACCCCGGGCGATGCGCCAGGCGGCGTCGATGCGGGCGGCCAGGTCGTCGAGCCTCCCGTCGTAGGGGGCGCAATAGACGTTGAGCGTCATGGCCGCGTCTCGGTGGCCGAGATGGTTCTGCACGTCCTTCACGCTGGCCCCGGCCCGAAGCAGCAACGTCGCCGAGGTGTGCCTGCAGATGTGGATGCGGATGCCCTCCAGGCCGGCGGCCTCGCTCACGGGTAGCCAGACCCGGTTGCGGAAGTTGGAGTAGCGAACCGGGGACCCGCGGCTGCTGGTGAACACGAGCGCCTCGTCCTCGGTCCGGACCCGTGCCTCCAGGTGCTCGGCCAGCCGGTCGCGCACGAACTGCGGCAGGGACACGGTGCGCCGCTGGCGGGTCTTGGTTGGTCCGAAGTGGAGCACGCCGTTGACCTCGGACAGCGACTGGGTGACCAGCAACCGTGAGCGGCGCAGGTCGCAGCGGGCCCGGCGTAGGGCGGCCGCCTCGCCCCACCGGAGGCCACCGAAGACCAGGATCATCACCAGCAGGTCCCACGGTCGCGGCGCGGCGGCGAGGAGCCGGTCGACCTCCTCCGTGGTCAGGTAGTCGGGTTGGGGCTGGGGCAGCGGCGGCCCTGGGACGCCTGCGCAGGGCGAGGCCACGATCACGCCGTTGGCCACCGCGGCCGTCATGATCTGGCCGAGCAGACCAAGGGCCTGGCGCCGGCGGGAGGCGCTCAGTCCTTCGGCCGCGATGGTGGCCAGCCATTTGCGTATGTCGAGCGGCCGGATCCGGGCGATCTGCATGGCGCCCAGGGCCGGGATGATCCTGGTATCGAGCAGGCTGCGGTACCCGGCGCGTGTCTTGGGCCGCAGATCGACCTTGGTGGCGATGAAATCCTCGGCCCACTGTTCGAGGGTCTGCCTCCCGAGGCGCGGGTCACGCCACTCCGGAACCGAAGGCAGACGGTCAACGCCGCCGAACTGACGCCTTCCGGCCATCGCCCAACACCCTCCGAGCCGGTTCGATTGGTCCTCGGGGCGGTCAGGGTCGACCTGCTGGGGCCGGTGTCGATCGCCGATCAGTGGCCGGATCGTAGTCAAGGGGTGTGACCCTGAATCCGGGATCAGCTCATCGGCGACGCCGTCAGGTCCGAACCGCTGCAGGAGCGGCGCGATGTCTAGTGTGTCGACCTTGCGTGGGTCGGTGGGCTCTACCTCACGATTCACGCATACGTGAGGCGTGAGCCGGAAGTTCTGCGAGGTCCTCTTCGGTCGCTCGGCCGGTAGCATGCCGGCCCTGGGGAAGGCCGGAGGAGCTGTGGGGACCAGTCAGGAAGAGCCCGCCAGCTCGCGCGCCCCGACCGCGGCCCCACCTCCTCTCCTCGCCGTGGAGGGGATCGAGTACTCCTACGGACCGCTGCAGGTGCTCTTCGACGTGCATCTGGACGTCCCCACCGGCGGCCGGGTGGCGCTGCTCGGCACCAACGGGGCGGGCAAGTCGACCCTGCTCCGGGTCGTGGCCGGGCTGTTGTCCCCGGCGGCCGGCACCGTGCGCCTCCGGGGCGAAGACATCACCTCCCTGCCACCCGAGCAGCGTGTGCGCCGGGGGATGACGCTGGTCGAGGGGGGCCGGGCCATGTTCCCCTCGGTGAGCGTGCGCGACAACCTCTGCATGGGCGCCTACCCCCTGCCCAAGGGCGCGCCCGAGATCGAGCAGCGCCTGGAGGAGGCGCTCGATCTGTTCCCGGTCCTGAGGGCCAAGCTGGGCCAGCCCGCGGGCACCCTCTCGGGGGGCGAGCAGCAGATGGTGGCGCTGGGACGGGCCCTGCTGGCCGGACCCGACCTCCTCCTGGTCGACGAGGTCTCGCTCGGGTTGGCGCCGGTCGTGATGCAGGAGGTGGCGGCCGGGATCGACCGCATCGTGAGCCGGGGCACCACCCTGCTTCTCGTCGAGCAGTCCCTGAACGTGGCCCTGGCGCTGGCCGAGCAGGCGTACTTCATGGAGAAGGGCGAGGTGCGCTTCTCCGGCCCCACCGGCGGCCGCGCTCGGTCTTCTTCGGGGCGGGCGGGGAGAGGCGCTGACCGTGCTGCTCGCCGCCTCCCGGCTCTTCGGGCTCCAGGTCCCTCTGGAAGTGGTGGTGCTGGGCCTGGTGACCGGGCTGACCTACTCGCTGCTGGCCGTTGGCCTGGTGTTTGCCTACAAGGCCTCCCGGGTCGTCAACTTCGCCCACGGCGAGATGGGCGCGTTGGCGGCCGGGATCATGCCCGTCCTGGTCGTGAACGACCACCTCGATTACTGGCTGGCCCTTCTCCTCGCCCTCCTCGCCGCCGCCGCCACCGGCGTGTTCATGGAGATGGGGGTGATCCGCAAGTTCGCACGGGCCCCGCGTCTGATCGTGCTGGTTGCGACCATCGGCGCCTCCCAGCTCTTCTTCGCGGTGGGCGCCTTCATCCCCAAGGGACAGAAGCTGGGCACCGCCGTGTTCCCGACCCCGTTCCGGGCCACATTGACGGTGGGCAGCGTGAGGCTGGGCACGGGCGAGCTGTTCATCCTCATCGTCGTCCCGATGGTCACCGCGGCCCTGGCCCTGTTCCTGGCCCGCACCAAGCTCGGCCTGGCCACGAGGTGCGCGGCCGAGAACCGGGATGCGGCCCAGCTGGCCGGCGTGCCCGTGGGTCGCGTGTCTTTGGCCGTGTGGACCGTCACGGGCGTCATCGCCGGGGTCTCCGCCGTCCTCGTGGGACCCACCCATCCCGTCGTGACCCAGGTCGCGGTAGGTCCCGGGCTGCTGCTGCGGGCACTGGCCGCAGCCATGCTCGCGGGGATGGCGAGCCTCCCCCGGGCTTTCGCCGGGGGCATCGTCATCGGCCTGCTGGAGGCCGTCATCTCCTGGAACTACCCGAGCGGCGGGACCCTCGAGGTCGTCCTGTTCGTCATCGTCATCCTGGCCCTGCTGCTGCGCACCGGCCTGGGCCAGAGAGGGCGGGGCGGTGAGGCGGGCTCGTGGTCGCTGGCCGGCAGGCTGCGCCGGCTCGACCCCGGCGTGGCCCGCCTCCGCCGCCTCCCCGCGGCCAAGGCGGCCTTCCTCAGCGCGGTGCTGGTGGTGGCTGCCCTCGCCGCTCTCCCGGCCACCAACTCCCAGCGGGTGCTGATGTCGAGCGTCGTCCTCTTCGGCGCCATGGGTCTGTCGCTGGTGGTGCTCACCGGCTTCGCCGGCCAGGTCTCGCTGGGCCAGTTCGCCTTCGTGGGCCTGGGCGCCATCGTCGGAGGGCGCATGCACCAGCTCGGCTACCCGCCGTGGATGGCCCTTCTGTACGCCACCGTGGCCGGCGGTCTCGTGGCCCTGGTCATCGGCTTGCCCGCCCTGCGCATCCGGGGGCTGTTCCTGGCCGTGGCCACCCTCGCCTTCGCGGTGGCCAGCCAGGCCTGGCTCTACGGCCAGCCCTGGCTCGTGCACGTGTCGGGCGGGCAGACGTCGCTCGAGCTTCCCCGGCCACGCCTGGCCGGCTTCGACCTCGGGCCCGAGCTGCACTACTACTGGCTGAGCCTGGGCGTCCTCGTCGTCCTCGCCGCCGTCACCCATCGCCTGCGGGTCACAGGCGTGGGTCGGTCGATGATGGCCGTGCGCGACAACGAGGCCTCGGCCGCCAGCATGGGCGTGTCGCCCCGGAAGACCAAGCTCGCCGCCTTCGTGATCGCGGGCATGATGGCGGCCTTCGCCGGCTACTTCTACGGCGGCCTGCTGGTGAGCTTCTCCAGCCGCGACACTTTCGCGGCCGAGCTCTCGCTGGCCCTCGTCGGCCTGGTGATCGTGGGCGGGGTGACGACGATCACCGGCGCCGTCCTGGGGGCCGTCTGGCTCAAGGGCCTGGCCTACGTGCTCGGGCCCATCCTCCCCGGCCTGCTGGGCAGCAGCATCGCCTTCCTCATCGGTGGGACGGGGCTGCTCGGCGCCCTCTATGCCTTTCCCGGCGGTATGGCCGAGGTCGCCTTCGGCCTGCGGGACCGGGCCCTGCGCCGGTGGAGGCCATGGCTGGGCCCGCCTCGCGGCGCGGCGGACAGAGGAGGGGCGCGGGTGGGCCCGGGTGACGTCGCCACCGGGCTCCAAGGCGCCAGCGGCGGACTCGCGCTGGCGCCCGCGCTCGAAGCCCGCGACGTCGTGGTGCGCTTCGGCGGGAACCTGGCTGTGGCCCAGGTCTCCATGCACGTCCTCCCGGGCGAGGTGGTCGGCCTGGTCGGGCCCAACGGCGCGGGCAAGACCACCCTCTTCGACGTGCTCTCGGGTCATCTGCGGGCGGCCAGCGGTGAGGTGCTGGTTGAGGGGCGGGACGTGACCGGGCTGCGGCCCGAGCAGCGGGCCCGGCTGGGCCTGGGCCGCACCTTCCAGCAGGCCCGCCTGTTCGACGACGTCCCCCTGCTCGACGCGCTCGAGGTGGCCCTCGAGCGCTCCGAGCCCTCCGAGGTCGTGCCCTCGGTCCTGGGCCTGGCGCCGTCGCGACGGGCCGAGCGGGCCAAGCGGCTGCGGGCCCGGGAGGTGCTCGAGCTCCTGGGCCTGGCTCCCTACTCCCACCTCTACGTGGCCGAGCTGTCCACCGGCATGCGCCGGCTGGCCGAGCTCGGGGCCATGATCGCCCTGGGGGCCCGGGTGCTGCTGCTGGACGAGCCCACGGCCGGCATCGCCCAGCGCGAGGTGGAGGCCTTCCGTCCCGTGCTCAAGGAGATCCGCGACCACCTGGGCGCGAGCATGATCGTGGTCGAGCACGACATCCCCCTGGTGATGGGCCTGGTCGACCGCCTCTACGTGCTCAACGCGGGCTCCGTCCTGGCCGAGGGCCCGCCCTCCGTGCTGCGGGAGGATCCCGCCGTCATCGCCGCCTACCTGGGAACCGACGAGCGCGTGATCCGCCGCTCGGGCACGGCCGCGCTGGCGGGGGGACGGCGGTGAGCGGGCGTCCGCTCCCGGCTCGAGCGGGCGCGACAGCGCGCCGGGGCGCCCGGGCCGCGGGGGTGGGAATGGACGCGGCACTGGGCTGGTGCAACGACCGCATCCTCGCCCTGCGTGACTCGATGACCCCGGGGCAGCGCCAGACGGCCGCGCTGGCGGTCGTCCTGGCCGAGGCCGTCCTGCTCTTCGGCGCCCCCAAGCGGGTGGTGGAGGTCTCGGCCCAGGCCGCGGAGGCGGGCCAGCAGGCCTCGAGCGCGGCCGGGGTGGGCCGGCGCTCGCCCGCCACATCGGCCCCCTCGTCGGCGGGAACCGCAGGCGCCACCGCCCCCGCGCCCCCGGGCGTCCCGCTCGAGCTGGCCTCGGGCCCCGAGCTGCCGGGCGTCCCGGCCCTCGGGCTGCCGGCCGCCGCCGCCTCTCCCCGGCTGGCCGTGCTCGTCTCCGCCGACCCCTCGTACCCGTCGAGCGCCCCGGGAAGGGACGACGCCACCATGGCCAGGGCCTTCCTCGCCCGCTCGGGGCTGACGGCCACCGTGGTGGCCGACGACCCCGGCAACGCCGGGATGTGCCGCCAGCTCTCGGGCCAGGCCGACGTGGTCGTGGCCGGCGCCGGAGGTGTGCGCCCGGCGCTGAGGGACTGCCTGGTGGGCGCGGGCCGCGTCGTCGTGGCCTTCGACCCGTTGGGTGACCTGGGCCCCGCGCCTTCCGCCCCGGGCCAGGTGGTGTCCACCAGGCGGGGGCTCGTGGACAGCGTCACCGACCTGGGGGCGTGGGGCGTCAGCAGCGGCGCGCTGGCGGGCCGGGTGGGGGTCGTGAGCGAGGTGAGCGCCGACCGCGACGTGGACGCGGCCGCGGCCCGGCTGGCCGCGCAGGGCGTCGACGTGGTCGAGCGGGCCTACGTCCACGACGACCCCCAGACCGCCTCGCAGGACGTGTCCCAGGGTGTGCTCGCCTTCCAGTCGGCCGGCGTGGGAACGGTCCTGTTCGCCGCGCCCGTGTCGGTCCAGAGGCAGTGGGTGGCCCAGACCGGCGTCGTGGCCCCGGGCACGCGCTACGTCGTGAGCGACGCCTTCGACGGGATCGTCGACGAGTCCTACCCCGTGACCTTCGACGGCGCCCTGGCCCACACGTCGCTGCGCGTGCCCTGGTTCCAGCGCGACCACGGCACGACGGCGGCCCAGTCCCGCTGCGACCAGGTGTGGGAGGCCAACGCCGTGCCGCCCGCCTACCTCTCGGCCGCCGAGACGGTGGACGCCTACGCCTGGTGCCAGGGCTTCGATCTCCTGGCCGCGGGCGTGCGCGATGGCGCGCCGGCCGGCTCGGTGGGGCCCACCCTGCGCGCCGAGCGGATCTCCTCGCCCCTCACCTCCGACCTCGGACCCCTGGGGGGCGGCGGTTACGGCCCCACCGCCGATGCCGTGGTCGTCTGGCGCTCGTCGTGCTCGTGCTGGTCAGAGCGAGAGCCGTTCGCCCCACGATGAGAGCTACCGTGAGCGCCAGCCGCTGGGGTCCGCTGGGGAGCTGGGCGCTTACGACGGAGGTGCACGCGAGTGTCGTCGCAGGACCTGACGAAGGGGCTGGGCGGCTGGGCCCGCCGCAGCGGCGCGCCCTTCGCCCTCGTCACCGGGTTGCTCCTGGGGGTGTTGATCGCGGCGCTGGCCCTGCCCCGGGGCACCACCACCGTCCGGGTGGTCAGGGGCACGGGAGCCGACGCCGGCGGATCGGCGGGCGCCGCCGCGGGGGCGGGGGGACCCGGAGCCGCCCCCACCGCTGGCGGGGTAGGTGTTCCCGGCTCCCCGGGCGCCGCGGGAGCGGGTCCGGTGACGGGCGCCGGCAGCGCTCCGGCCGCGGGCCGGGGCCGGGGCGCGACCCCTGGTGCGGGCGGCGGGGTGGCCAGCGGGGCCGCGGTCACGGGGGTGAGCGGCAGCGACATAGTCGTCGGCATCGGCGTCCCCGACCTGGGTGCCCTCAAGGCGCTGGGTGCCAACTACGACTGGGGGGACCCCCAGGTCGAGATGGAGGCCGTGCTCGACGGCTGGAAGCGCCGGGGGCTGGTGCCCGTCAACGGCCGCAACGTCACCTTCGTCTACGCCCGCTACGGAATCTTCTCGGCCGACGAGCAGCGGGCCGCATGCCAGTCGCTCGTCGTCGACCACCACGCCTTCGCCGTCGCCGACTTCCATCTGTTCGGCCCGGGTACGCAGTGCGTGGCCGTCGAGCACCACACGCCCCTGGTCGTGGCCGACCCCAGCGGGATCACCGACAGCCTGCTGCAGCAGGGGAGCCCGTGGTTGTTCAGCCTGCCCATGAGCGAGAGCCGCATGCTGCGGAACTGGCCCGACTGGGCCGCGTCCAAGGGCTACCTCGACGGAAAGACGGTCGGCGTCTACTACGACGCCACCCTCGACCCCGACGTGGCCGACAACCTCCTGCCCGCGCTCGACCGCGTCGGCCACCACCCCAAGCTCGTCGTCTCCACCAGCCAGAACATGGGCGGCCCCGACGACGTCGTCGCCATGGAGAAGCTCCGGGGCGCGGGCGTGAACCTGGTCATGATGAACATCAGCGCCCTCAACCAGACCAACTTCATGCAGCACGCCGAGGCCGTCGGGTACCGGCCCGCCTACCTCGAGAACGACTTCGAGGAGAACAGCGACAACACCGCCACGGGAACGTTCCCCCCGGCCCAGTTCGACGGCTCCTACGGGATGGCGGGGCAGGCCTCGGGCGAGGCCGGATCGAACCGGCCCGTTCCTGCCGCCACCGAGGCCTGCGTCGCCAACTACCTCCGCTACAGCGGGGACAGCCGCCCGGCCGTGGGATCGGCCAAGTGGGACAACGTCCTCATCGCCTGTGACCTGGGCGCCGCCGTGCTGTCCTCGATCCAGGGAGGCGGACGGGACCTGACCCCGGCCGGATACGTGGCCGCCATGCAGGGGATCAGGTCGCTGCCCATGGACATGTTCCCGCCCGTCACCTTCGGCCCCAACAAGCACTCGGGGGTCGACTCCGTCCGCACCCTGAGGTGGGCCGGCGCCTGCAAGTGCTGGGGCATCGTGCAGGACTACACCGCGCTCATGAGGCCCTGATCGATGGGGGTCCGGCCATAGCCGTTCCCGAGGGCATCGGGGTGGTCGACACCATGATCGGGCTGCCCAGCGTGGAGCGGCGCGACTGGCAGGCCTCGATGTCGGCCGTGCTGCGGGACGAGGCCAGCAAGGCCTTCGAGCACCCCGCGGGCTACATGTTCAAGGAGACGCCCACCGTCGCGCGCGAGCCCGACAGCATCGACCGCCTCCTCATGGAGATGGACCGCTTCGGTGTGGAGCGGGGTCTGGTACCGGTGACGCTGACGGACGAGCTGCACGTGCGGGCCCTGGCCGAGCACCCCGACCGGCTCGTGGGCAGCGTCGAGGTCGACCCCAACCGGGGCAGCGAGGCGCTGCGGGAGCTGGAACGGGCGGTGCGCGACCACGGCGTGGTGGCGGCGCAGTTCTTCCCGGCGGGCAAGAACCCGCCCGTGCCCATCAACGGCAAGCGGGCCTATCCCCTCTACGCCAAGTGCGTGGAGCTCGACATCCCCGTGTTCGTCCAGGGCGGCGTGCCCGGGCCCCGGGTCCCCATGGACAGCCAGTACCCGGGGCTGGTCGACGAGGTCTGCTACGACTTCCCCGAGCTGCGCTTCGTCTTCCGCCACGGTTGCGAGCCCTGGGTCGACCTCACCGTCAAGCTCCTGCTCAAGTGGCCCAACCTGTACTACTCGACCACCGCCTTCGCCCCCCGGTACTACCCGGAGGAGATCGTGCGCTACGCCAACACGCGCGGCGCCGACAAGGTCCTCTACGGCGGGTACTACCCGTGGGGCCTGGAGCTGGAGAGGATCTTCGCCGAGCTGGACGGGGTCGGCTTCAAGGACGAGGTGTGGCCCAAGTTCCTGCGCCA
>VAXP01000107.1:10370-11607 GCA_005884125.1 Actinomycetota bacterium
GGCGTGACCGGAGGGGACGTGGTGTGCCTCCTGCTGCCCTCGTCGCTCGAGTACATGGTGTGCTACCAGGCCCTCATGCGCCTGGGCGCCATCACCAGCGGCGTCAACCAGCGCCTGGGGCCCGACGAGGTGGGCCACATCATGGCCCGGGCCCGGCCCCGGGCCACGGTGGTGGACGACGCGGACGGGCGCGAGCTGCCCGCCGCGGCCGGCCTGGTGCTGCGCTGGTCCGGCCTGGCGCCCTACTGGGACGCCCCGCGGCCGGCGCTGCCTGCCGTGGGGGCCGGCCAGCCCGTGCTCATCTGCTGGACCGGGGGAACCACGGGACGGCCCAAGGGGGCCGTGTTCGACCACGACAACCTGGCCGCGGTGGCCGAGCTCACCGGCGTGCTGTCGGCTCCGTTCGACCGGCGTCTCTCGCCTGTCCCCTTCGCCCACGTGGGCACCATGACCCGGGCCTGGGACGAGATCGGCAAGGTCATCACCACCGTCATCACGCCGCCCCGGTGGACGGCGGCGGACGCCCTGCGCCTGATCGAGAACGAGCGGGTAACTGTGGCCCAGGGGGTGCCCACCCAGTGGGAGCTCATGCTGCGCGAGCCCGCCCTGGAGACCACTGACCTCTCCAGCCTGCGCCTGGCGGCTACCGGGGGCGCCCGGGTGCCCCCCGACCTGCTGCGGCGCATGCGGGCCGCCCTCGGCGTGCCCGTCGTCAACCGTTACGCGGCCACCGAGACGGGAGGCGTCATCTCCGGCTCCCGGCCCGGGGACCCCGACGAGGTCGTGGTCGAGACTGTCGGCCGGGCCGCTCCCGGAGTCGAGCTTCGAGTGGTGGGGGGGGACGGGAGCCCGGTGGAGGGGGGCGTCCTGGGCCGGGTGCAGGTCCGCTCCAAGGCCGTGATGCGGGCCTACTGGCGGGACGAGGAGGCCACGGCCGCCGCCCTGGACCCCGACGGATGGGTGACCGTGGGCGACGTGGGCCGGCTCGACGCCGAGGGCAACCTCACCCTGGCGGGCCGGGAGGGCGAGTGCTACCTGCGAGGTGGCTACAACGTCTACCCCGTCGAGGTGGAGCGGGTGCTGGCCGACCACGACGGGGTGGCCGAGGCCGCGGTGGTGGGCGTGCCCGACCCCGTGCTGGGCCAGATCGGGGTGGCTTACGTCGTTCCCGCCGGTAGCGTCGATGCCGACGACCTGCGCCGGCGCGTGGGCCGCCGCCTGGCCGACTACAAGGTGC
>VAXP01000107.1:11667-26081 GCA_005884125.1 Actinomycetota bacterium
GGTTGACCGGCCCAGCGCCGAAAGTTAGCTTCGGCCGGTGACGACGTCAGCGAGCGACGAGGTCCTCTACGACGTCGAGGACACCGGAGTCGCCTGGCTCGTCCTCAACCGTCCCGACGCCGGCAACGCCCTGACCCCGCAGCAGCGGGGCCGCATCCTCGAGCTCCTGGAGGACGCCGCGGCCGACCTCGGTGTGCGGGCCATCGTGGTGACGGCGTCGGGCGAGCGTCACTTCTGCACTGGGGCCGACCTGAGGGTGAACCGGCCCCAGCCACCGAGGCCCCCGGGCGCACCCGACCGTCCCGTGGGCACCGTCATGCGGGGGCTGGAGAGCGGGCTCGGGGCCCAGCGGCTGATGTCGGCCGTGCAGGACTGCCCCAAGCCCGTCATCGCCGCCGTCAACGGCACCGCCGCGGGCATCGGCGCCCACCTGGCGTTCGCCTGCGACCTGGTGATGGCGGCCGACACGGCCCGCTTCATCGAGATCTTCGTGCGCCGGGGCCTCATCCCCGACGGCGGGGGTCCCTACCTGCTGACCCGCCTGGTCGGCCCGCAGAAGGCCAAGGAGCTGCTGTTCTTCGGCGACGACGTGCCCGCCGAGGAGGCCTTGCGCATCGGGCTGGTCAACCGGGTGGTGCCCGCGGGTGAGCTGCGGGAGCGGGCCCGGGAGTGGGCCGAGCGTCTGGCCGCGGGGCCCACGGTCGCCATCTCCCTGACCAAGCGGCTGGTGAACTCGGCCCTCGAGAGCGAACGGGGCGCGGCATTCAAGGCCGAGGCCCTGGCCCTCGAGGTCAACATGCAGACGGCCGACGGCAACGAGGGCGTGCAGGCCTTCGTCGCCCGCCGGCCCGCCGAGTTCGTGGGCTGGTGAGCGACGTCGCGGCCACGCAAGTGGGTACGGACACTGCCGGAGCCATCGCCAACGACGACTTCGGGGGGGAGAGGCTCGACTGCGACGGGCATCTCTACATGGAGCCCGACACCATGGCCGAGATCGTGGGCGGCGCGGGCGCCAGCTGGATAATCGACTACCTGCGCCGCTACGTGGGCACCGAGGCCGACCTGGACGCCCGCCGGCGGGCCCGCGCCGAGATCTGGTCGGTCAAGGGCATCAGCGCCCTGGGCTCCTTCGACGCGGGCGACCGAGTCGCCGCCCTCGACGCCATGGGGATCCACCGCCAGCTGCTCTTCCCCAACACCGTGCTGCGCGAGCTGCGGACCCACACACCCCCGGCCATGGAGGCGTGCCGGCGCTACAACGACTACGTCATCGACTGGACCACCCGTGCCGACGACCGGGCCCGGGCCGTGTGCCAGATCAACATGGGCGAGCGGGACTGGGCCCTGGCCGAGCTGGGCCGGGTCATCGACAAGGGTGCCCGGGGCGTGCTGCTGCCCTGCGCCGAGCCCCCCGCGGGCACCTCCCCGGCCTCCCCGGAGTGGGACGGCTTCTGGCGCCTCCTGGAGGAGTCCGGCACCCCCGCCCTCATCCACATCGGCGCGGGCGGGCTGGTCAGCGCCGAGGACGACGACCCCATGCTGCCGTCCCGGCGGTGGGCCGACGCCCCCGCCCTGCGGGCCATCTTCCCGGAGCGCCCGGGGGCCGAGGAGCAGTTCGGTCCCTACTACATAGTGGTGGCCCACCTGGCCGCCGAGGTCTACCTGACCTGTCTGCTCATGGGCGGGGTCTTCGAGCGCTTTCCCGGGTTGCGCTTCGGCGCCATCGAGTTCGGCGCCTCGTGGCTGGGTCCCCTGTGCGAGCGCCTCGACCGCCACGCCGCGCTGCTGCACAAGGTGGGCGTCCGCTACCCGATGCTGCCCAGCGAATACGTGCGCCGCAACGTCAGGGTCACCCCGCAGTGGGCCGAGCCCGTGGACACTCTGGTCGAGCGCCACGGCATCCGCGAGTCCTACGTGTTCAGCACCGACTACCCCCACGTGGAGGGGGGCCGCAACCCGGTGGAGCGCTTCCGGGAGATGACGGCACGCGTCGGCCCCGCCTACCCCCGGGACTTCTTCGTGGACAACGGGAGACTCCTCTTCCCGTAGCGGCCGGGGCGGGGGCGGGTAGCCGCCCACAGTTCGTGTCGCAGTTCGTCGCCGTGGTGACGTCCAAGCCCACCCAGCTGGCCCGCAAGACCTACACGACCACGACCAAGGTGCTGCGCCAGGCCATCAGCGAGGCCTGACCGCCCCAGCCTGAGGTGCGGCCCGCAGGGCCGAGCGGTCGCGCCGGCGGCCGGCCGCGGTCAGGGCGCCCGCGGCCGCGAGCAGGGCCAAGAAGGCCACGCCCGCCCCCACCTCGGTCTCCCGGCGGCGATGGGTGGCAGCCAGCCTGGCGCTCACGGCCGAGGAGGGAGCGGCGCCGGGCCGGCCCAGCGACGCCGGGGCCGCGGCCGAGGAACTGGCGGCGTGGATCACCACTGCGCCGCCGGCCGCGCAGGCCCGGCCCGTGCCGTGGGCCACGGCGTCGGGGCTGGCCGTGCGCTCGGTCGGAACGGAGGCGATGGCCAGCCCCCCCGCACCAGGCTGGGCCGTCCCCGGCCCCGGCGGCTTGGTCGCCGCGTCGGTGACCACCCAGCCCTTGCCCCCGTTGTCGGCCGTGGTGACCATCCCATTGGGTGTGGTGGAGCGCAGGCCGAACTGCCACGCCTTGTCCCTGGTCAGCCCGCTGACGTCGACGTGGTGGTCGGTGACGTAGGCGGGCGAGCCCACCTGCACGTAGCCGCTGGTGGTCCCGGCCGGGTGGACGAAGACGACGGAGTCGGAGGGCTGGTCGGTGATCCAGTGGATGACGCCGTGGCTGACGCCGCTCTTGTCGTCCAGCCTCTCCGTGCGCACGTCGGAGATGACCGGTGTGGCCGTGGCCGTCTGGCCCAGGGGGTCGCCGTTGGCGCCGAACAGCACCAGGCGGGGCCGGTACTGCAGGCCGCTGCTGCGCCGCCCGAAGCCCGTCTCCCAGGCGTACAGGGACTCGTCCAGGGTGTCGCCCTGGCTCGTCACCCGGAAGGCGGCCTGGCCGTCGGCCAGGTTCTTGAGCAGGCCGTTGAGGTCGGAGCAGGCGAAGGTGAAGGTCTCCGCGTCATAGGGCACCCGCTTGTAGGCGGTGACCGGGCCCACCGTGGCCTGGGCCTGGTCGTTTGCGACCTGCTGGTAGGACGTGCCCGTGCCCCACTGGGCCTCGGAGGCGTCGTTCAGGAGCTCGAGGGTGTGTGTCGGGGTTTCCTGGACGTGGCTGGTCAGGTCGTGGCGGGTGAAGAGCTGGACGGCGGCGCCAGTCACCAGGTGAGTGTCCAGGCCCTTGGGCAGGGTGAACTTGAAGGCACCCAGGGCCTCCACCGGCGGGCAGCCGCCGCCCGCGCCGACGATGTTGCAGCCCACGCCGGCGGTCGAAGGCAGGGTCCCCGCGTAGAACTGGGACGACTTGCCCCACGTGTCGTCGGTGGCGTCGGGTATGGGTGGGCCGGTCGTGGTGTTGGCCGAATAGAGCGTGGCCGTGTCGGATGCGACGGTGGGCGCGAAGGCGGTGGCGGGGGTGGTGAAGGCCCCGGCCGCCTTGGTCACCGTCACCCTGCCGCTCTGGTCGGTGGCGCCCACCGAGAGCGTGTAGCGGGTCCCGGGGCTGAGACCGGTCAGCTTGACCACGTGGTCGGTCGACAGCATGGGCTTGTCGAGGAACTGGCCGTCGTTCTCGACCTGGGTCAGCTCGAGGCCCCGGTAGGAATCGGCCGGGCGGCTGTAGACGTCGGCCACGCTGTAGGTGCCGCCGCCGGGGTCGGTGACGGTGGCCTTTCCCGTGGTGGGGAGACCGGTGTGCCAGCGCACCAGGGCCAGGTCGTTGGAGGGCCGCTCGACCGTGATGCCGCTGACCGAGGGGCTCGCCGGCTTCACGGCCACGGGGGTGGCGTTGGAGAGGTTGCCGGTGACGGCCAGGGCGTAGCCCTGCTTGCCGCCGGGCGGGAACTGCAAGCCGATGCTGGACTGGTCCTCGAGCACGGCCTGGCCCATGACGCGGACGTGGTACTTGCCCGCTGCGGGGTGGGGTAGGTAGACGCCCTGCACGTTGTTGGCCTTGTCGTCGGTGAGGGGGTTGCAGCCGCCGGGATCGGGCAACGACGTGGCCTGGTCGGCCGAGGGCTGGCTCATGGTGTTGATGTGGTTGCCGCAGTACGACGTCGTCGTCTTGCCGTCGGGACCGTCGACCTGGAGCTCGAGCTGGTTGGTGAGGGCCTCGGGACCGGCACCCAGGAAGCTGGCGATCCCCCCCGGGTCGGACCAGGCCAGCACCACCTTGAGGGGCTGGCCGGCCGAGACGGTCAGGTCGTAGCTCGCTGCGTCTCCGGTGCCGAGTCCCTGGGCCTTGGCGGTATCGCAGGGGGGGCCGGCCGGGCAGAACCGGGTGTCCTGCACCCACAGGTCGGGTGAGCCGGCCACGCCGCTCAGGTGCATGGCCCGGTCCAGCTGCACCCGGCCCCATCCCTGACCCCCCGAGGGCCACTGGCCGTTCTGGCCGGAGTCGCTCCCCTGCGTTCCCGTGTAGGCGCCCCGCATGCGCTGGGCCGAGCTGACGAGCACCGCTTTCACCAGCGCGGCCGAGGGGTTGAAGCCGGCGGAGGCGTGGCGGACTCCGGTGGCGTTGGCGCCCGGCCCCTGGGCGGCCGCGGCGCTGGGGCCGAAGCCGTCCTCGAAGTATTGGCGCACCAGCAGGGCGTCGCCCGCCAGCGTGGGCGTGGACATGGAGGTGCCCTGGAGGACCTGCTCCTGGGTGTTGGTGCCGCCCTTCTCGGAGACGATGCGCAGGCCGGGCGTGGCCACGTCGGGCTTGATGCGCTGGCCCACCAGGGGCAGCACGCCCAGGTTGGCGGCCTCGCCGTGGCTGGAGAAGTTGGCCATGGTGTCGAGCGAGGCGAAGTCGTCGTCGCCGTTGGCCATGGCCCCCGAGGTGATCACGTCCTTGGCCGTCCCCGGCTCGCCGATGCTGGCCTGGTCGGGGCCGGAGTTGCCGGCCGCGACCACTATGGCCATGTCCTCGTTGTTGGCCACGAAGTCGTCGGCCCGGGGTGAGTTGCCCAGGCTGACCACGGGGATGGCGCTGCCCCAGGAGTTGCTGTGGACCCGAGGTGCGCCGCGCCCGTAGGCGCTGGCCGTCTTGTCGGCGGCCTCGGGCTGGTTGAAGTCCTTGTCCGAGGTGGCGTCCCGGCCCAGGTCGTAGGCCTGGTCGAAGAGCTGGTACAGGTCGTTGGGCAGCCCCGCCAGGCTCTCGGTGTCGTTGCCTATGTCCTGGAAGGCGAGCTTGGCCGCCGGCGCCTGGCCGTCCTGGCCGTCGGCCGCGTTGTAGGGCGGCCGGTTGCCGGCGATGCTGCCGCCCACGTGGCTGCCGTGCGTGGTGGCGCCGGAGTCACCGGGCTGGGCCGCGCAGGCGGCCACCTCGTTGAAGTAGCCCAGGACCTTGCGGTGGTTGTTGTTGGGCACGAAGGCGGGCACGGAGTCGGTGAGGTTGCCGCTGCCGTTGCAGGCGCCGGGCGGGCCGTCGGGCGCCTGGTAGGTGTAGTCGGCCTTCTTGCAGCCGGTGGCCGCGGCGGGATTGGTGCAGTCCGAGACGTACCAGTTGGCCGCGCCGTTCTTGTCGGGCACGTAGTCGAGGCCGGTGTCGGCCACCGCGGCCGTCTCGCCCGAGCCGTCCAGGCCCTTGTCGGACAGGGGCGTGTAGGAGCGGCGGGCCGACTGCGTCGTCCAGCGGGCGATGGCGTTCAGGGGCTGGAAGGAGGACGTGGGGCTGACGGCGGCCACGGCCGGGTCGGCGGCGATGGCGGGCAGCTGGGCCGCGGTCGCAGACACGGTCACGATCCGGCTCGACTCGACCCGGACCACGTTCACGCCGGCGCCGGCCAGGCGGGCCGCCAGCGGGCCGGTGGCCTGGTCGGGGAAGGTCCCCACCAGCATGGGCCTGGGCGACGGCCCGGCCAGCTTGTCGAGCGAGGGCGCCACCTTGAACCAGGGCTGGAGGGCGACCACTGCCCGCACGCCGGGCAGGGCCCGGGCCCCCTCGGCGGCCACGGCCGAGCCCCGGGCGATGTAGGTGGCGTCGGGAACGACGCCCAGAAAGCTCATGCCCGTGGCCGCCAGGGTGTGCTGGGCCACGGCCGTCACCGGCATCTGGAGCTGCACCAGCCACAGCGACGAGGAGGCGTCGGGCACCGAGAAGGGGGCGGGGACCGCAGGCGCGCCCGCGGCCGGGTCGAAGCTGGCCCGGGCCAGGCGGATGCGCCGCCCGAAGGCGTCGGCCGGGCCTGCGGCGACGGCACCGGTGATGCCCGCCCCGGAGGGGGCCAGGCCCCCCACCGTGAGCAGGGCCAGGGCCACCCCGGTGGTGACGGTCCGCCGCAGCCGCATGGCATCACCTCGTCTCGCGTCGGCCCCGCGAGGGGGCCCTGTCCGAATCCAGGTTCGACGGGGCCCGGCCGCCCCCCTCCCTCCCGGCGCCAACGGCATCAAGGGCCCGTTCCTCAGCCCAGGGCGGCCCGCAGGCCGGGGAGGGCCTCGGCCGCCCCGTCCAGGCCCTTCTCACCAGCCACGATGGCGTAAAAGCCGTCGATTCCCATGTCCCGCAGCTCGCAGACCCGCTGGGCCATGTGGTCGGGTGAGCCGTGGATGCCCAGGGCCGGGTTGAAGAACTGGAGCCGGCCCGGGAAGTCGCCTTCGCCGGGGCGGATGACGGACTGGACCGACTTGCGCACCGTGCGCCCGTGGGTGACCAGGCGCTCCTCCAGCACGGCGTTGCGCTCGGCCCACTGGTGGAAGATGGCGCCCGGGCAGTTCCACTCGTCCGCCTCCCGGGCCACCAGGTCGAGGACGCGGTCGCCCTGGCCCCCGATGCCCACCGGGATGGGCCGGGGCTGGGGAGGGAGGTTGAGCACGTCCTGCACCCGGTAGTGCTTGCCCTGGTAGGTGAAGGGCTCCGAGCCCGCCGCCCACATCCCCTTGCAGATGCGCACCGTGTCCTCCAGCTCGCCCACCCGCACCCCGGGCGTGGGGAACTCGTAGCCGAAGGCTGTGTACTCGGCGTCGTACCAGCCCGCGCCGATGAGGAAGCGAAGCCTGCCTCCGGACACGAGGTCGAAGGTGGTCGACATCTTGGCCAGCAGGGCGGGGTTGCGGAAGGACTGGCACAGGACCTGGGCCCCGATGCCGACCCTCTCGGTGGCCGCGGCCAGGGCCGACATCACCGTCCACGCCTCCAGGATCCCGGTCTGGGGCGGGATGCCGTAGACGTGGTCGACCAGCCAGACGGAGTCGAAGCCGGCCGCCTCCGCCTTGCGGGCCGCGCCCAGCGTCTGGTCCCAGGTGGCCGAGAGCTGCGGGAGCACCACACCGAATTCCATGGACCTTCCCTTCATGTCGCCCCAGAGTTCGCGAGAGTCTTGTCCAGACGGCGGGCTCAGGACAGGAGCAACCGGTGAACGAGCAGCACCTGCAGCTGTGTTCCAGCGACGAATGGGCCGAGGTGGTCGGCCAGCACATCATTCCCTGGGCCCTGGAGGGCGTCGAGCTGGGCGACGACGTGCTCGAGGTGGGGCCAGGGCCGGGACGGACCACCGACATCCTTCGGGGCATGCTGCCCCGCCTCACCGCGGTGGAGATCGACGCCGACCTGGCCACGGCCCTGGCCGCCCGCGTGGGACCTTCCGTCGAGGTCGTGCACGCCGACGCCACCAGGCTGCCCATGGACGAGGACCGCTTCAGCGGGGCGGTGTCGTTCACCATGCTCCACCACGTGCCCACGGCCGAGCTGCAGGACCGGCTCTTCGCCGAGCTCGTCCGGGTGCTGCGCCCCGGGGGAGTGCTGGCCGGCGTCGACAGCCTCGATGGCGAGGACTTCCGCGCCCTCCACGTGGGCGACATCTGCGTGCCCCTCGACCCGGACGGGCTGGCCGCCCGGCTGGACGGGGCCGGCTTCACCGCCGTCCGGGTCGACCGCAACGAGTTCGCCGTGCGCTTCCGGGCCGAGGTCCCGCCCGGGCCGTCATCGACCGGGACATCGGAATAGCGCCATCTCTGGCAAGGTTGGTACGCGCAAAGGAGACAGATCGCCTACGCAAACAGCGCGAACGGAGAGCGTTAGATGATGGGTCCGGGGGGAGGAATGTGGGGCCCGATGCGGTCGTTCCGGCGCGACTCGTCGGTGACCAAGCGCAAGCTCCCGGCCGGGACCCTGCGCCGCATCGCCGCCTTCGCCCGGCCCTACCGGCGCGCCATCGTGAGCCTGGTCTCGCTCCTGGCCCTGGACGCGGCCATCGGGGCCGTCAACCCCCTCATCTTCAGGGCCATCATCAACAAGGGCATCCTGGGCCACCGGTCCGGCCTCGTGGTCGTGCTGGCCCTGATCGTGGGCGGCATCGCCTTCTTCGATGCCGGGTTGTCCCTGGTGGAGCGCTTCTTCTCGGCCCGCATCGGCGAGGGCCTGATCTTCGACATGCGCACCAAGGTGTTCTCGCACATCCAACGCATGCCCATCGCCTTCTTCACCCGGACCCAGACGGGCGCCCTCATCAGCAGGCTCGACAACGACGTGCTCGGAGCCCAGTCCGCCTTCACCGGGACCCTGTCCAGCGTCGTCACCAACGTGTTCACGCTGGCCATCACCCTGGGCGTGATGTTCACCCTGTCGTGGCAGATCACCCTGGTGGCCCTGGTGCTGCTTCCCCTCTTCATCCTCCCCGCCCGCAGGGTGGGGCGGCGGCTGCAGGCCATCACCAGGGAGAGCTACAACCTCAACGCGGCCATGACCGCGACCATGAGCGAGCGCTTCAACGTGGCCGGAGCCCTTCTGACCAAGCTCTTCGGCCGGCCCGCGGAAGAGGACGCCGGCTTCGCCGAGCGGGCCGGCCGGGTGCGCGACATCGGCGTGACGTCGGGCATGTACAACCAGGTCTTCTTCGCCGCCATCATGCTGGTCGCCTCGCTGGCCACGGCCGTGGTCTACGGGTGGGGCGGGTGGCTGGCCGCCCGGGGCTCCCTGGACGTAGGCACGGTGGTGGCCCTCACCTCCTACCTGACCCGCCTCTACGGCCCCCTGACCCAGCTCTCCAACGTCAACGTGGACGTGATGACGGCCCTGGTGTCCTTCGAGCGGGTCTTCGAGGTCCTCGACCTGCCGTCCATGGTGGCCGACCGCCCCGGGGCGGCCGCCCTGCCCACCGGCGCGGCCACCATCGAGTTCGACGCCGTCGACTTCCGCTACCCCACGGCCTCGCAGGTGTCGCTCGCCTCCCTGGAGGCGGTGGCCACCCTGGACTCCACCCCGGACCGAGAGGTGCTGCACCAGGTCAGCTTCAGGGCCGAGCCCGGAGAGCTGGTGGCCCTGGTCGGCCCCTCGGGGGCGGGCAAGACGACGATCAGCCAGCTGGTCACCCGCATGTACGACGTCACCGGCGGGGTCGTGCGCATCGGGGGCCTCGACGTGCGGGACGTGACCCAGGAGTCGCTGCGGGCCGCCATCGGGGTGGTGACCCAGGACGCCCACATGTTCCACGACACCATCAGGGCCAACCTCCTCTACGCCAAGCCCGGCGCCACCGGCGCCGAGCTGGTGGAGGCGGTGAAGGCGGCCCAGATCTGGGACCTCGTCCGCGGGCTGCCCGAGGGCCTCGACACCGTGGTGGGGGACAGGGGCTACCGCCTGTCGGGTGGGGAGAAGCAGCGCATGGCCATCGCCCGCCTGCTCCTCAAGGAGCCCGGCTTCGTGGTCCTGGACGAGGCCACCGCCCACCTCGACTCCGAGTCGGAGGCGGCCGTGCAGAAGGCGCTGCGCACGGCCCTGGCCGGGCGCACCTCGCTGGTGATCGCCCACCGCCTCTCCACGGTGAGGGAGGCGGACAGGATCCTTGTCCTGGACGAGGGCCGCCTGGTGGAGTCGGGCCGTCACGCCCAGCTCCTGGCCCGGGACGGCCTCTACGCCGAGCTGTACCGGACCCAGTTCCTGCCCGCGGCCGCCGCCTCTGCCTCCGACGCCGGTCCGCCCGTCGAGCTGCCCGCGTCCGTCCCCGCCGACTAGGGACGATCCGCCCCTGGCCCGAACGGGCCACCTCGTTCATGGCCGGCTAGGGGTCAACCGCGGCATCTCGCGGGGCGAGTGCCGCATTTCATCAATTCTGACGTTGTCGACCGATCCGTACCACGGCACCGTAGCCAAACAGGGCCAGCAGGAGGATCGTGTGAGGCCGACGGCGGTTTCCAACCTCGAGACGCAGGGCCGGTCGGCCGCGCCTCGGGACGGCCGCTTCGGCCGGCGCCGGCCCCACCAAGCGGTGGCCGCGACCAGGCCCTCTGTCGATCTGCACGCCCACGGCGGCTCCGACGAACTCGAGCCCGGCGCCGGCTCCGACACCCGCCCGGCCGTCACCGACGCCGAGCGCAGGGTCCGGCTCATCGCGCTGTGCGTAAGCATGGCCGTGGTCGCGGGTGCCTTCTTCGCCACCTGGATCCGAGAGCTCCCCGAGCTGCGGGCCTCGGTCCAGCTGTCGTGGGTCGTGGTGGCCTTCGGCTTCGCCCTCTGCGACATCCTCGTCGTCCACGTCGAGAGCAGGCGGGGCACCCACTCGATTTCTCTGTGCGACATCCCGTTGACGCTGGGCCTGTTCTTCGTCTCCCCCACCCACCTCTTCGTGGCCCGGGTGCTGGGCTCGGCCCTGGCCCTGGTCGTGCACCGCCGCTCGTCCCCCCTGAGGGCCGCCTTCGACCTCAGCCTCTTCAGCCTGCAGACCTGCCTGGCCGTGGCCGTGTTCCGCACCACCGTCCTGTCCAGCTTCGGGCTGGGCGCGGTGCACTGGGCCGCGGCCTTCGGCGGCGTGCTGGTGGCCAACCTGGCCGGGGCGGCCATGACCACCCTGCTCTACGTGGTGCGGGGGGAACGGCCCGACACCCTCACCCGGGCCAAGCTGCTGGGCGCCAGCATCGTGACCACGGCGGTGAACACCAGCCTGGCCCTGGTGGCCATCACCCTGCTGTGGAACCACCCCTCCACCACCTGGCTTCTGCTGCCCGTGGCCCTGGTCCTGCTCGGCGCCTACAAGGCCTACGCCTCCATGAGCCAGCGCTACGCCAGCCTCTGCGTCCTGCACGAGTTCAGCCGCCTGGTGGCCTCGGCGTGGGGCACCGAGGGCATGGCCCGGGCCCTGCTTGAGCAGGCCCGCACCCTGCTGCGGGCCGAGCTGGCCGAGATCGTGCTGTTGACCCCGGCCGGCGACGGCGGCTTCCTGCGCCTCACCCTCCAGGCCCAGGGCCGGCTCTCCCGCAAGCCGGGCTGGCTGACCGAGGAGGAGTGGTCCGAGCTGTGGTCGGAGGCCGAGCCCACGCTGGCCGGCAGGGGGACCAGGGAGCCCGGGCTGCGCTCCTTCCTGTCTGCCCGGGGCCTGCGCGACTGCATCCTGGTGCCCCTGCACGGCAAGCACTACCGGGTGGGAACCCTCATGGTCGCCAACCGCACCGGTGACCGGGGCTCGTTCGACCGGGGCCACCTCACCCTGCTCGAGACCCTGGCCAACCACGCCGCCCTGTCCCTCGAGAACGGACGCCTCTCCGACCAGCTCCACAGCGCGGTGGCGGAGCGGGACCACCAGGCCCGTCACGATCCCCTCACCGGGCTGGCCAACCGCCGCCTCTTCCACGAGCAGCTCGTGGACGCCATGGACCGGGCCCACACGGCCGCGTCGGGGCTGGCGGTCATGGTCCTCGACCTCGACCGCTTCAAGCAGGTGAACGACAGCCTGGGCCACGCCAGCGGCGACCGCCTCCTCCAGGAGGTCGGCATCCGCCTCACCTCGGCCGTGGGCCCCCTCGCCACCGTGGCCCGCCTGGGCAGCGACGAGTTCGCCGTGCTCTTCCCCTGCGCCTACGACGGGGCCGACGCCAGCGCCGTGGCCCGGGAGATCGAGACGGCCCTGGAGGTCCCCTTCGAGGTGGGCGAGCTGTCCCTGGAGGTGGACGCCACCCTGGGCATCGCCGTGTTCCCCCTCCACGGGGAGACGGCCGAGGGCCTGCTCAAGGGGGCCACCACGGCCATGAACCAGGCCAAGCAGCTCAAGTCGGGGATCGCCGTGTACACCGGCGACCACGACGCCCAGAGCGCCCGCCGCCTGGCGCTGGTCAGCGAGCTGCGGGCCGCCCTGGAGGAGGGTGAGATCGAGGTCCACTACCAGCCCAAGGTGGAGCTCAGGGGCGAGCGGGTGAGCGGCGTGGAGGCCCTGATCCGCTGGGACCATCCCGTGCGGGGGCCCATCTCGCCCGAGGAGTTCATCCCCGTGGCCGAAGAGACCGGCCTCATCCGGACCCTCACCACCTACGTGCTGCGCCGGGCCCTGCGGGACTGCGGCCAGTGGCGCCGGGGCGGGCACGCCATCCACGTGTCGGTCAACCTGTCCCCGCGCAGCCTGCTCGACGAGGACCTCCCGGCCGACGTGGCCACCGTGCTGGAAGAGGAATCGGCCGCCCCCACCTGGCTCACCTTCGAGATCACCGAGACGAGCATCATGGCCGACCCCGTCCGCTCCACCGAGGTGCTGGAGCGGCTCAGCGCCATGGGCATCGGCCTGGCCGTGGACGACTTCGGGGCGGGCCACTCCACCCTGACCTACCTCAAGCGGCTCCCGGTCGACGAGGTCAAGATCGACAAGTCGTTCGTCAAGGGCATGGCCATGGACAGCAGGGACGTGGCCATCGTGCGCTCGGTCGTCGACCTGGGGGCCAACCTGGGCCTGCGGGTGGTGGCCGAGGGCGTGGAGGACCAGGCCACCCTCTCCCGCCTGTCCAAGATGGGCTGCGGCGTGGCCCAGGGCTTCCACCTGAGCAGGCCTCTCCCCAGCGTTGAGCTGGCGGCCTGGCTCGACTCCTGGAACAACCGCCCCACCCTGCTGGCCCGCACCCTCTCCAACCTGCGCTGATCCCGGCGCCCGTCCCGCTGCTGGCCCCGGGGGCCGGGCCGGGGCAGGATAACTGCGCCAATGGGTCGAAGTTCTCGTTCCGCCAGCATTGGCTCGAGTCCCTCGACCCCAGGGGGTGGCATGCGCAGGATCGCAGTGGGCTTGGCCGTGGCCGCGGCCGCTCTGGTTCCCATGGTCGGCCCCAGCCCGGTCAGGGCCGCGGCGACGGTGAACCTCACCATCTCCAACTTCCGCTACTGCCAGCGGGCCGCACCTGTCTGCCTCCCCACCGACCAGGCCTACAGCCGCACGGCCGGCGGGCCCACCGCGGGCAGCGACACGTCCTCCGCCTTCGTAGCCGTCCACCCGGGCGACACGGTCGTGTGGACCTACGAGGACAACGTGTGCAGCGCCTTCCAGGGCGGCTGCCCGGGCCACGAGGTCCGCCTCGACGACGGCTCCCAGGTCCCGCCCGCGCCTCCGGTGGGGACGGCCACCTACACCCCGTTGGGCCAGACCATCACCTATCAGGTGCCGGCCACGGCCGCTCCCGGGACCCTCATTCGTTACTACTGCAACATCAACAACCACTGGCAGTTCGGCATGACCGGGATCCTGCAGGTCGGTTGAGGAGGACACGAGTGCGCCGAGTCGGAATCGCCGCCGCCCTGGTCGCGGCCCTTGTCGTCGCGCCCACTGTGCACAGGGCCCTGGCCGACGGGGACCCACGTGTGGCCAGCTCGGGCTGCCAGCCCAGCCCCACCAATCCCCCCGGCCTGGTCCCCGGGAGCCAGCGCATCCACTGCACCTACGGCCCCCTGAGCGTCTCTCCCGGGAACAACCTGATCCTGGTGGGGCCCGTGACCGTGGAGTCGCCTCACGCCGAGGGCTACATCACCCGCTTCGCCCCCAACCTCATCGACGCGTCCACGGGCCAGGTGCCCCCCATCCACGTCGTACATCTCCACCACGGCGTCTGGCTCAACGTCCTCAACGGGGCCAGCACCTACACCCCGTTCATGGCCACGGGCGAGGAGAAGACCATCGCCGAGCTGCCCACCGGCTACGGCTACCCCACCCACCCGTGGGACACGTGGATCGCCAACTACATGCTCCACAACCTCACCAGCAACACCTACGCCGTGTTCCTCACTTATGACCTCGACTTCATCCCGTCGGGCACGCCTGCCTACGCCAACACCAGGCCGGTGCAGCCCGTGTGGATGGACGTGATCGCGCACTGCGGGGTCTCCCCGGCCTACCCCGTCTACAACCCCTCGAACGTCACCACGTCGGACCCGGCCAAGGGAACAGCCGACGCGGTCGGTCCCGACGCCACCGCTCCGTCGGGGAGGTCCAGCGTCCACACCTGCACCAACACCTTCAAGGTGGACCAGGAGGCCGAGCTGGTGTGGATCGGAGGCCACGTCCATCCCGGCGGGGTCCGGGACGAGCTCCACGCCGAGACCTGCAACGGCGCGCCCGTATCGGGCTCGC
>VAXP01000144.1:0-4088 GCA_005884125.1 Actinomycetota bacterium
TACCGTTCGGCCCAATCTCATCCAGAGGACCCCAGGGACCTGGCCCGATGACGGTCCGGCACCCGGCTTCGGCACGGTGCCAATGCCAGGATCGATGAGGAGGACTTCGCTTGCCTGGTCTCGACGACCTCAGGTTCCGACCGGCCGTCCCAACCGATGCCGGGTCGATCGCCACCCTGCATGCCGACAGCTGGCGCCGGCACTACCGGGGCGCCTACTCCGACGCCTTCCTTGACCACGACGTAGTCGCCGACCGCCGGGCGGTCTGGGGCGACCGGTTGAAGGAGCCAGACGCCGGGTGTTGCACGATCCTGGTCGAGGACGGCGACGCCCTGGTCGGCTTCGCCCACACCATCTTCGAGCACGACCCAACCTGGGGTGCGCTCCTCGACAACCTCCACGTGGTCCATGGGCTCAAGCGCCGGGGGATCGGATCCCGCCTGCTGGCCCTCACGGCCCGAGCTGTCATCGACCGGCGGGCACCTACCGGGCTGTACCTGTGGGTCCTGGAACAGAACGTGGACGGCCAGGCCTTCTACCGGGCACGGGGAGGCAGGTGCGTCGACCGGGATCTGGTACCCGCGCCTGGGGGAGTGCCCAGCCGGCTCGAGGGGTCGCCGGCCGCCCTGCGGTACGCCTGGCCCGATCCTGGAGCGCTGATCGGCCGGCGATAACGGGGGTGGATCGGGTCCGCGGTGACGAGCCCGCCGGGGTCAGCCGCGTCGGGTCCGGGCCCGGCGCTTGCCCTCGTGCATGGCCTGCACCCGGGCGACCGGGATGGCCCGGCCCTCGTCGACGAGGTCAGGGCTCAGCTGCTGAGGTGGGGGCATCTGCGCGGCCCACGGGTCACGGTCCCCCAGGTGGCGCAGCGCCGTGCGCACCGTGAACTCGGCGGGCGTGACGTCGTCGAGATCGTCCCACTCAACGGGGAAGGACACGGGCGCCCTCGGTCGGACGCGCGGGCTGTAGGCCGCGACCACCGTGGCCCCGCCGACGCGGGTCGAGTCGACGAACACCTTGCCGCCCCTGTCCTCCTTCATGAAGGCGGTGGTGGCGATGGCGGGCTCCAGGCGCTCGGCCCGGGCGGCGACGGCCCGGGTCGCGGCGGCCGCGTCCTCGAGTGTCACCTCGGCGACGATGGGGACGAAGACGTGCACGCCCTTGGCCCCGCTGGTCTTGACCGCACCGGCCAGCCCGACCTCGGCCAGGGCGTGGCCTACGAGGCGGGCGGCGCGCACGGCCATGGGGAAGGCGTCGCCGTCAGGCGGGTCGAGGTCGAGCACGAGATGGGTCATGCGGTCAGGGCGGTCGGCCCGGACCAGCGTCGGGTGGTACTCGACGGCCCGCTGGTTGGCGAACCACAAGAGCGTGCGGCGGTCGTTGCACAGGGCGTAGGAGACCTCCCGCTTCGAGGTCTCCGCCCAGAACTGCACGGTGCGCACCCAGGAGGGCGTGTACTTGGGCACGTTCTTCTGCATGAACGCCTCCTGACCGCGGTGAACCCGAATGACCGACAGGGGCCGGTCCTCCAGCACGGGGATGATCCGGTCGCGCACGCCGTCCAGGTACTCGACCAGGTCGCGCTTGGTCGCCCCCGCTCCCTCGAAGAGGGGCTGGTCGAGGTTGGTGAGCGCTACCCCGTCCCTGGACTCTTCGCCGCTCGTGCTCACGGGACCAGACGGTAGCGAGAGATGCAGTCTCGGTGGATGGCGGCTCGGCCGGGCGCTGCCTGGATCAATCGCCGATATTCAGGCTCACGGTCTGGCGGAAGTCGACCCGGTCAACGGTCCATCTCGCCACTGCGGGCCCGGCCGCTTCCCTGCCCGCGCCGTGGGCCAGAGACGTGAAGGAGCTCGTGTAGTCGTCGAGCGAGGGCCGTCCCAGGGCGACCCAGCGCTGCGCCACCTCCAGCAATCGGTCCCGCATCGCCGGCCCGTCCGGCCCGACCAACCCGATCCGACCCTGGCCGGGGTCGACCGCTGCGCTGGAGGCGTGGTCGGCCAGGCTCAACATGAACGCAGTCCGGCGGTCCTCCAGGGCCAGGAGGTAGGCCAGGTCCCACATCGGGCGCCCGCCGACCGTCTCCCGTCCTGCCTCGGGCTGCAGCTCGGCGGCCAGCCCTGCGGGAAGAGCCGCCCATTCCACCTCGAGGCGGGGACCGAGGGGACCGGCGTGGGGCCAGGGCGACCGACCGGCCTGGTGGCCCTGGATGGCGACGAAGCCGGCCCGGCCCACGACCAGTCCCGAGATCCGGCCCCCCGAGCGCTCGATCCGGTTGAGGGGGTGCCAGCCGCCGTGCTGGAGGGGCACGAGGCAGAACCCGCCGGGCGAGACCTGTTCCAACCAGGCCGGGGCGACGTCGACGCAGCCGACGGTGGCCACCACCCGGTCGAAGAGGGCCCGCTCGGACAGGCCGAAGTACCCGTCGACGGCCACCACTTGCACGTCCCCGTAGCCGGCGGCCTCCAGTCGGACCGCCGTCTCGGTGACCAGACCGGCGTCGATGTCCACCGAGGCCACCGATCCGTGGCGTCCGACCATCTCGCGGAGAAGAGCGGCGTTGTACCCGCTCCCCGTCCCGATCTCCAACACGCTCATCCCCGGCGAAAGCTCGAGCAGCTCCAGCATGGAGCCGACGATCCTGGGGGCCGAGGCGGTGCTGGTCACGCCGGCGCCGGCGGGACCGGAAGCACGCGGGTCACCGCGAATGCTCAGAGCCCGATCGATGTCGTAGACGAGATCGAGGGCGGCGGCGCCTTCGTCGGCGTCCTGGACCGACCACTCGCGCACATCGGCGGGGGTTCCGGCCTGCATCGGAGGGGGCAGGCTCCAGAAGCGGGGGACGAACGCCTCTCGGGGAACTCGGCCCATGGCGTCGAGGACGGCAGGATCCCTCACCGCGCCGCTGCCCGAGAGGGCTTCGACCATGGCCGCCCGGACCCGGGCCGAGCGCTCCCCCAACCCCCAGCGGGGCCGGTCATCAGACCTCAGCCGGCGATCGTCATGCTGGTCATGCCCCGGCATCATCGCATGCGGTCTGGTCGGTCCTTCAGACCAGGGTGTAGGCGTAGGCCGGCTCGGTGGAGCCGTCGGGCATGTCCCAGATGAACCGGCCCAGCCTCCTCCAACCCTGGGATTCGTAGAGCAGGCAGGCGTCGCGATTGCGGATGAGTACGTCGAGCACGGGCTGGAGTCGCCGTCGCCGGGCCTCGACCACCGCCACCTGCAACAGCGTGCGTCCGGTGCCCGTCCGCCGGTGTCCGGGGTCGACGAAGAGCCGGGACACGACCCCGAGCCATTCCGAGGCAAGACCGGTGCCCGCCTCCCACACGGGCACGGGTGTCCCGGCAGCGGGGCGCAGGGACACCTGCCCGACGATGACGCCGGCCCGCTCGGCCACCCAGGCGGTCAGGGCGCCGCGGCCCGACACCCAAGCCGCAGCGTCGTCGGGCCAGATCACCGGGTAGCTGTCGCGCTCGTGGACGAGGCGCAGAAGGGCGAGGCAGGCGTCCAGGTCGGAGTCCCTCCTGAACCGTATCGAGAGACCGTCCTGGTCCACGACATCGAGCATGGCCGCTGACGCCACCGGAGGCCTCCGAAAACCGGGCCCACCGGTGCCCGTCCGGAAATGGCCGAGCCCTTCCGGCCGGTGCCGACGAGGATGGATGGCGGTGACCGAACTCTCCCTGGGCCTGCGCCTCAACGCCGACTTCTACGCCCAGGTGGTGGGGCCGGCGCTCGACGCCTGGCCCCACGCCGCGGCCCGGCTCGGTACCGGCTCGGAGGTCCTGGGCTTCGACAGCGCTCGTTCCACCGATCACGGCTTTGGGCCCCGCCTCGTCGTCTTCGTTGACAGCCAGAACGTGGACCCGGCCCATGAGGCGGTCGAACGCTGCCTACCCGAGACCTTCGCGGGCTGGCCCGTTCGCTACGGGTGGGACGAAGTCCCCGTCCGTCACCACGTCACCGTCACCACGCTGGGGACGTGGCTCAGCGGTCAGCTCGGTGTCGATGTCACGGCCGGGGCGTCGACCACGGACTGGCTCCTCATGCCCCAGCAGAAGCTCCTCGAGGTCACACGCGGCGCG
>VAXP01000144.1:4158-5421 GCA_005884125.1 Actinomycetota bacterium
GATGCTGGCGTGCCAGTGGCGCCGGGTGGCCCAGGAGGAGGCGTTCGTGGGCAGGACGGCGGAGGCCGGCGACGAGCTCGGGTCGCGACTGGTGACGGCGCGCCTGGCCCGTGAGCTCATGCGCCTGTGGTTCCTCTTCACCCGCACCTACTGGCCTTACACGAAGTGGTTCGGCTCGGCCTTCCGGGCCCTCCCCGACAGCCAGCCACTGAGCGACGCCCTGGAGGCCGCGCTGGCGGCGGACGACCACCGGGGGCGAGAGGCAGCGCTGGTCGCCGCCTACGAGCTGGCCGCCCGGCGCCACAACGACCTCGGCCTGACCGTGAAGGTGGATCCGGCCACCCGAGCCTTCTACGGCCGGCCCTACCGGGTGCTGATGGCGGACCGGTTCGTGGATGCGTGCCTCGCGAAGGTCGACGACCCGCGGCTGCGCCGGCTCCCGCTGGTGGGGTCGGTGGACCAGGTGGCCGACTCGACCGACCTGTTGGACGACGGTCGACTGTCCCGGCGCCTCGCCCCCCTCTATCAGGCATGACCCTCGGGGACAGCGGCGGGGATGGGGTACCGCCGCCTCTACCTCCTGGTCGCCACGTAGCGGTCCCGACCAGGCATCGGGCTGGGGAGCACCTCGAAGTCGAGGCCCGCTCCGGCCAGCGCCGCCTCGTACTCGTCGGGCGCGAACAAGGTCAGGGTGTGGTGGTCGACGAGGTGGTCGACCCCGTCGAGCGTCGCCACCAGATGGTGCATCTCGAGATGGGTGGTCCTGCCCTGCCGCCGGGACCGGGCCACCCGGACCACGCTGACCTCGGGACGTTCGGCCACCTCGACGTGGACCGTGCCCGGATCTCGCCACTCCTGCGGCCGCACCCAGCCGTCGAGGATCAGGACCCCGCCGGTTTGGAGATGGTCGGCCATGGCGGCGACGGCCGACTGCAGCTCGGCGGCGGAGGCCATGTATCCGATGGAGCTGAACAGGCAGATCACGGCGTCGAAGCGCCGGCCCAGCGAGAAGGACCGCATGTCGGCCTCGATGAGCGGGACGGCCTCCGGGAGACGCAGACGGGCCTGGGCCAGCATGGCCGGGTCGACGTCGACGCCGGCCACCTCGTACCAGTCCCGCAGATGGGCGAGGTGGGCGCCCGTGCCGCAGGCCACGTCGAGGAGCGACATGGCGCTGGGGTTGCGGGCCTCGATGAGCTCGTGGAGCTCCGCCGATTCGGCGGCGTAGTCCTTGCCCGCAGCCTCGTAGATCAGGTCGTACAG
>VAXP01000108.1 GCA_005884125.1 Actinomycetota bacterium
ACCACCTCGACGCGATCCGTCGGCGCCCCCGCCCCGACCAGGGCGTCGGCCACCGCACGGGAGGGCACCACGAAGAAGCGGGCCCGGGCCAGGACCCGGGCCAGGGCGGCCTCGTGCCAGCGCAGGCCCCGCCCCGGGAAGGCGTCGGGCAGCCGGCGCCAGGCCAGGTCGTGGACCGTCACCACCAGGGGGACCGAGCGGGTGGGGGGCGCAGCCAGGGATGGGGCGTGCACCGCCGAGAAGCCCGAGGGCGCCGGACACCGCCCCAGGTCCCAGGCACGGGTGAGCGCGGGCCCGGGTAGGCGCGACGTCACGAGGGACGGGCCCAGTCCGGCCAATGGATCGGGCCGGCCGCCGCGGCTGGCCCACAGTGTGACCTCGGCCCTGTGGTCGGGGCCGGCCGCCGCCTCCAGCTGGGACAAGCCCATGAGCAGTCCCCGCACATAGGTGCCGATCCCTCCGGGCACGCGCCGCCTGAGCTGCTCGGCCACCAGCAGCACCCGCACGCGGCTCAGCTCCGGTCACGACCCGACGCGCCGGACGCGGCGGACGCCGCGGACTCGTACAGCCCGGCCAGGCCCTCGGCGCAGGCCTGCCAGCTGAACGAGGCGACCCGCTGCCGGCCCCGCTCCACCAGCCGGCGGCGCAGGTCGGTGTCGTCGACGACCCGGGCCAGCGCGCCGGCCAGGGCGTCGACGTCGCCCACGGGGACGAGCACGGCCGCGTCCCCCACCACCTCGGGCACCGCCCCCGCGGTCGTCGTCACGACCGGCACCCCCACCCCCATGGCCTCCAGGGGAGGGAGGCCGAAGCCCTCGTAGAGGGAGGGGTAGGCGAACACGTGGGCGCCCCGCAGGAGCCGGTCCCTCTCGGGGCCGTCCAGCCAGCCCAGGCGGCGGATGCGCCCCCGGTGCGCGGCGGCGTCGACCGCCGCGGTGAAGGCCCCCACGCCCCACCCGTCGGGCCCGGCCACCACCAGCTCCAGGTCGGGTCGCTCGGCCGCCACCGCGTCGAAGGCCCGCACCAGGCTGGGCAGGTCCTTGCGGGGCTCGATGGTGCCCAGCGCGAGGACGTAGCGCCGCGACGCGGGGCCGGGCCCCGCCGGAGGAGACGCGCCTGGCCGCTCGGCCTGCCGGGACGGCTCGGTCGGGCCGGCTCCGGCGACGGTGGGCACGCCGTGGTGCACGGCCCGGACCCGGTCGGGGTCCGCGCCCAGCAGCTCCACCACCTCGGCGGCGACGAAGCGGGAGGGGGTGTGCACCCATGCGCCCCGGGCCAGAGCCCGCTTCACCATGGCCGGGAAGCGCAGGGTGGCGGCGTTGCACAGGGCGGGGAAGTGCACGGTCGTGAGGTCGTGCACGGTGACGACCCGGGCCGCATGGCGGGTGGGCGGCACCACGAAGTTGGTGCCGTGCACGACATCGAGGGGGCCTGTCCACCACTCCAGCGTGGGCCCGTCCATGCGCCGCCACGCCCAATGCAGAGGTCGGGCCGGCATGGCCCGGTCCAGGAAGCTCACGCCCCCCGGAAGGTGGGGCACGACACCGCCCCGCCGCCTCCAGCTCACGGCGAAGGCGCGCACGTCCAGGTCGGGTCGCGCCCCCAGGGCCTCCAAGGCGCAGGAGGTGAACGTGCCCACGCCCGTGCGCTCACCCAGCAGGGGCGTGGCGTCGACGGCCAGGCGCAGCGCGCCGCCCTCGCTCGCTCTCACCGGAGGGGGCTGGGGTTCGGAATCAGCCCGGGCTCGTGCTCTGTCTGCCACCGCGGGGGAGCCTTGCACAGGCCTACCGTGAGACCGTGCCCGGCACCACGGTCCTCGCCGGCGGCGTCGGAGCCGCCCGTCTTCTCCGGGGCCTGGTGGACGTCGTGCCCCCGGACCGGATCACGGCGGTGCTCAACACGGGCGACGACCTCGTGCTCCACGGTCTGGAGATCAGCCCCGACCTGGACACCGTTCTCTACACCCTGGCCGGCGCCGTGAACCCCGAGACGGGATGGGGACTGGCCGGGGAGACGTGGAGGGCGATGGAGGCGCTCGAGCGCTTCGGCGGCCAGACGTGGTTCCGCCTGGGTGACGCCGACCTGGCCACCCACCTCTACCGGACCCAGCGCCGGCAGGAGGGCGCGCCCCTCTCCCAGGTGACGGCGGAGCTGGCCGCGGCCTGGGGCGTGGGGGTGCGGCTCCTCCCGGCCACCGACGACCGGCTCGCCACCCGGCTGACCCTGGCCCGGGACGGGAAAGAGGTCGCCTTCCAGCACTACTTCGTGGCCCTGCGCCACGAGGTGGCGGTGGCCTCGGTCCGCTTCGACGGCGCGGCCGAGGCCCGCCCCGGGCCCGGCGTCCTGGCCGCCATATCCGACGCCGAGGCGGTGGTGATCGCCCCGTCCAACCCCATCGTCTCCATCGGCCCCATCCTGGCCGTTCCCGGCATCCGGGCTGCCCTCGAGGCCCGCCGGGCCGACGTGGTCGCCGTGTCCCCCATCGTGGCCGGCGCCGCCCTCAAGGGCCCGGCCGACCGCCTCATGGCCGAGCTGGGCCACGAGCGCCACCCTCGTCGTCGACCGGGCCGACGCCGAGCTCGCCCCCGCGGTCGAGGCCGAGGGCGTCCGCTGCGTCGTGGCCCCCGCGGTCATGACCGATGCCGCGGCCGCGGCCGCCCTGGGCGAGACCGTGCTGGCCGCACCCCGACCTGCGTGAGGCGAGGCCAATGCCGGAGCTGACCGTGGTCCCGGTGGAGGGGCTGCCCGAGGTCGGACCCGGCGACGTGCTCGCCGAGCTCATCGCGGCCCGGGTGCACCTGTCCGACTTCGACGTCGTCGTGGTGACCCAGAAGGTGGTGTCCAAGGCCGAGGGCCGCCTGGTCGAGGTCGACCCCCGGGACCCGCTGTCACACAAGGCCACCGTCGAGAAGGAGGCCGTGCGGGTGCTGCGCCGGCGGGGCGACCTTCTGGTGACCGAGACGCGCCACGGCTTCGTGTGCGCCAACGCCGGTGTCGACCTGTCGAACGTGCCCCAGGGCCAGGCGACGCTGCTGCCCGTGGATCCCGACCGTTCGGCCCGCCGCATCCGGGACGGGCTGCGGGCCCGGGCCGGGGCTCGGGTGGGCGTCATCGTGTCGGACACCTTCGGGCGGCCCTGGCGCCGGGGGCTGACCGACGTGGCCATCGGGGTGGCCGGCATCGCCGCCGTGGTCGACCTGCGGGGAACCTCGGACTCGCTGGGCCGGCCCCTACAGGTCACGGAGGTGTGCGTGGCCGACGAGCTGGCGGCCGCGGCCGAGCTGGTGAGGGGCAAGTCGTCCGGGGTACCTGTGACCGTGATCCGGGGCGTCGAGCGCAGCTGGTTCCGGGAGGCCTCCGTGCGCGAGGAGGTCGTCCGCCCCTACGAGGAGGACCTGTTCCGCTGAAACCACTCCAGGACCGAGGCCACGCCGTCCTTCATCGAGGTCCAGGGCTTCCAGCCCAGGTGGATGGCGGCCCGGGCCGGTGAGAGGGCCGAGCGCTGCAGCTCGCCCGCCCGGGCCGGAGCCGAGGCGGCCGGGTGCTCGGCCCCCGCGGCCGCGGCCATGGTGGCGTAGAGCTGGTTGATCGAGGTCTCCACCCCGGTCCCGATGTTGAAGAGCAGGCCCCCTCCCCGCTGCCCGGCCCGGGCGAAGGCGTCGACGACGTCGTCGACGTAGACGAAGTCCCGGGTCTGGGACCCGTCGCCGTAGATCGTGCAGGGGAGGTCGTCCAGCAGGCGGCCCGCGAATATGGCGACCACGCCCGCCTCGCCGTTGGGGTCCTGACGGGGCCCGTACACGTTGGCCAGGGCCAGGATCGTGAACTCCAACCCGTGCACCTCGCGGTAGACGGCCAGGTAGTCCGCCACCGCCTTCTTGGCCACCCCGTACGGCGAGAGCGGGCGCTGCGGGTGGGACTCGGTGAGGGGCAGGTCGCGGGGACCGGCGTCCCCGTAGATCGTCCCGCCGCTGGAGGCGAACACGATCTTGGCCGCGCCCGCGGCCCGCGCCCCCTCCAGCACGTTGATGCTGCCGATGAGGTTCACCTCGGCGTCGAAGGCCGGGCGGGCCACCGACACCCGCACGTCGGCCTGGGCGGCCAGGTGGAAGACGATCTCCGGCTTCCGGCGGGCGATGAGGTCGACCGCGTCGGGGGACCGCACGTCGAGGCGGTGGAAGGTCAGGTCGTGGCCCTGGCGGGAGCGGGCCTCGGCCAGGTTGGCCAGGGACCCGGTGGAGAGGTCGTCGACCACGTCGACGCCGTGTCCCTCGGCCAGCAGGCGGTCGACCAGGGTCGAGCCGATGAAGCCCGCGCCCCCGGTGACCAGGGCCCTCACGCCTCCACCGGCGCGCCCTTGTCCGGCTTCACGCCGCCACCCGGGCTCCCTCGAGCACGCTGCCGGGCGCGACCACGGCCCCGCCGCCGATCACGGAGACGGCCTGCACCCTGGCCCCCTCGTGCACGGCGGCGGCCTCGCCGATGATCGAGCGGTCGACGATGGCGTCGGGACCCACCACCGCGCCGGGCAGCACGACCGAGCCCCGCACAATCGCCCCCCGGCCCACCCGGGCCCCCCCACCCACGACCGAGCCCACGACCCGGGCGCCGGCAGCGACGAAGGCGGCCTCGCCCACCAGACAGGGCGCCTCCACCTCGCCGTCTATGACGGGGGCTCCGATGATCCACACGCCGGGATCGCGCTCGGTCGCCCCCGGCGCCACCTGACAGCGCCGGCGGCCGGCGAGGAGGTCGGCGTTGGCCTGCAGGTAGGCCTCAGGGGTGCCGGTGTCGAGCCAGTAGGCGTCGGAGGCCAGGGCGTAGAGCAGACCCTCGCCCGCCAGGCCGGGGAAGACCTCGCGCTCGACGGAGACCCTCCGGCCCGCAGGGACGCGGTCGAGCACGTCGGGCTCGAGCACGTAGGTTCCGGCGTTGATGAGGTTGGTGGGCGCGGCATCGCGGGGCGGCTTCTCGATGAAGGCGCTCACCCGCCCGTCGGCGTCGGTGGGCACCACGCCGAAGGCGGAGGGGTCCTCCACCGGGGTGAGGCTCACCGTGGCCAGGGCGCCGCTCGCCCGATGGAAGGCGATCAGGGCGGACACGTCCATGTCGGTGAGGACGTCGCCGTTGACGACGAGGAAGGCCTGGTCGAGCCCGGCCTCCTCGGCCGCGAAGCGGATGGCTCCCGCGGTGTCCAGGGGCTCGGGCTCCACCGCGTAGCGCAGGCGCACCCCCGCGGCCCGGTCCTCGGGGAAGGCGACGGCGAAGGCATCGGGCCGGTAGCCCATCGACAGCACGGCCTCTTCGACGCCGTGGCCGGCGAGGTGGTGCAGCACCCGCTCGATCATGGCCACCTCCGCCACCGGGAGCAGGGGCTTGGGCGTGGTGAGGGTCAGGGGCCGCAGCCGCGTGCCTTCCCCGCCGACGAGGACGATGGCCCTCACGGCGAGCTGGGCGGCGTGCTCCCGGTGCTCCCCGGTGTGGACGAGGTCCCCGCCGGCGCGCTGACGGGGGTCGTGCTGCCCGCCGGGACGGTCGTCGCCGACGCCGCGCCGGGCTCGGAGGCGCTGGGGTTGGCCAGCCTGGGGATGCTGGCGGGCTTGGGCACGTCCTGGGTACCGGAGACGAAGGCGACGGTGATGGCCATGCCGTCGCTGATGTGGACCTTCTTGGCGTCGGTGAGCGTCGTGCTGGATGTGCCCTTGGCGTCGGGCCACACCCGGATCTGGACGGTGCCGGCCCGGGTGCCGCAGTTGTTGCCGTTCTTGTAGAGCTTGCCGCCCGGGTAGCGGAGCTGGTTGCTGGTCAGCTTCAGGCCGGGCACCCCTTCCAGGAAGCGGGCCAGGGTGGCGTGCCCGCCCGAGTCGGCCGCGCTGCCGGTGACGAAGGGCTCGACGTGGATCAGGCCGTCGGCGTGGGTGTGCAGCCCGTGGGTGCTGATGACGCTGGAGTCCTCCACGATGTTGGGCTGCGTCTCCCCGCAGATGTCGATGGCCAGGGCCGCGTGCCAGTGGTCCCTGCCGTTGGGATGGGCGCCGCCCCCGGCCAGCTGGCTGATGCGCTGGTCCCGGCTGTACACGACTCCGGCCACGCCCAGGACCACGACCAGGGCCATGGTGGAGTACCAGCCCCAGGGCGTGGTGCGCCGCACCGTGCGGCTGCCGCCGATGCTCGCCGCGCGCGAGACCTTCCTGCCGGTGGATCGTGGGGCCACGGCGGTTGACCCTACCCGCCTCCACCGCCGATCGGGGGCGCGTGGCGGCCCCGGGCGCCGGCGGCCAGGCGGTGCAGGCAGGCCACGACCGTCCTGGCCGCGATGCCCAGGGCCACCACCGGGAGCAGGAGGCGTCCCCCCCCTCGGGTTGACCGGACCGAGAAGCGCAGCATGGAGCGGTGGTGGGCCAGGATCATGCGGTAGGGGTGCTGGTCGGTCGACACTCCCTGGGCGTGCACGACCCTGGCCCCGGGCTCGTAGGACACGGTCCACCCCGCCCGCCACGCCCGCCAGCACAGGTCGACGTCCTCCAGATACATGAAGTAGGCCTCGTCGAACCCGCCCAGGGCGGCGAAGGCGGTCCTGCGGACCAGCAGGCAGGCGCCCGAGACCCAGTCGACCTCCAGGGCCGCGGCGTGGTCCCAGTCGAGCATCCGGTAGCGGCGGGTGAAGCGGTTGCCGGGCGCGGCCAACCCCAGCGCGGCGTGGCCCAGGGCGTCTCCCATGGAAGGGAAGGTCCGGGCCGAGGGGTACAGGGTGCCGTCGGGGTTCTCGATCCCGGGCCCCACGACGGCCCGCCGGCCGTCGGCCTCCATGGCCGCGGCCATGGAGGCCAGCGCCCCCGGCTCGGCGACCAGGTCGGAGTTGCACACCAGGAGCAGGTCGGCCTCGGTCCGGCAGGCGGCCGCGCCCCGGTTGGCCGCGGCCCCGTAGCCCAGGTTCCGCCCGGGGCGGACGATGGGCACTGCGGGCTCGGCCGCAGCCAGCGCCTCGGGAGAGCCGTCGACGGATCCGTTGTCCACCACCACCACCTCGGCCACGCCCTGGGCCAGGACGCTGCGCACCGCCGCCAGCAGGTGGTCACCGGCGTTGTAGTTGACGACCACCGCGCTCACGCGAGCGCTCACGTCGAGCTGACCCGAGGCCTCTCAGACACCGCCGGTCCCCAGGTGGTGCCGCATCCACTCCGCCGTGCGGGCCAGGCCCTCCCCGAGGGGGACCTTGGGCTCCCAGCCCAGGAGGCGCCGGGCCAGGGAGATGTCAGGCCTGCGCTGCCTGGGGTCGTCCTCGGGCAGGGGCTCGAACGACACCTCCGAGCTCGACCCCGTCACCTCGATCACGTGCCTGGCCAGCTCGAGCACGGTGAACTCGTCCGGGTTGCCGATGTTGACCGGCCCCGTGTGGGTCGAGTCGAGCAGGGCGAGGATCCCCGCCACCTCGTCGTCCACGTAGCAGAAGCTCCGGGTCTGGCTGCCGTCGCCGTAGACGGTGAGGGGCTTGCCCTCGATGGCCTGGACCAGGAAGTTGGAGATCACCCGTCCGTCCGAGGCCCGCATCCGCGGCCCGTAGGTGTTGAAGATGCGGGCGATGCGGACGTCGATCCCATGGACCCGGTGGTAGGCCATGGTCATGGCCTCGGCGAAGCGCTTGGCCTCGTCGTACACGCCCCTCGGGCCGACGGGGTTGACGTTGCCCCAGTAGGCCTCGGGCTGGGGGTGCACGTCGGGGTCGCCGTACACCTCGCTGGTCGACGCCAGCAGGAAGCGGGCCCCCTTCTCCTTGGCCAGGCCCAGCAGGTTGTGCGTCCCCCGGCTGCCGACCTTGAGCGTCTGGATGGGAAGCTCCAGGTAGTCGCGGGGCGACGCCGGGCTGGCGAAGTGGAGCACGGCGTCGACGGCGCCGGCCACGTAGAGGTCGTCGCTCACGTCGTGACGCAGGAAGCTGAAACCGTCCCCGCCGTAGAGCTCGGCCACGTTCTCGGCCGCCCCCGTGACCAGGTTGTCGACGCACACGACCTCTTCGCCCCGGGCCAGCAGGGCCGCGCACAGATGCGACCCCAAGAAGCCCGCCCCCCCGGTGACCACAACCCTCACGAGCGGCCTATCCCCTCGTAGGAGAAGCCCCAGCGGCGCATGGCCGCGGGATCGAGGAGGTTGCGGGCGTCGACCACGGCGGGCCGGGCCATGAGCTCGCGCACCTTCCGGAAGTCGAGCCAGCGCAGCTCGTCCCACTCCGTCAGCACGGTCAGCACCGAGGCGCCCTCGCAGGCGGCGTAGGGGTCGGGCATGACCTTCATACCCGGCAGCTCGCCGCGCACGGTGGGGTCGTAGGCCTGCACCGTCGCGCCCTGATCGGTGAGGCGGCGGATGATCTCCAGCGAAGGCGAGTCGCGCAGGTCGTCGGTGCGGGCCTTGAACGTCAGCCCCCAGGCGGCCACGACCTGGCCGTCGACCGAGCCTCCCGCCAGGCGGGCCACCTTGGCCGCGACCCGCTCGTGCTGCTCGTGGTTGACCGAGATCACGCCCCGGAGCAGGTTGAAGTCGTAGCCCGCGTCCTCGGCGATCTTGATCACGGCGCGCGTGTCCTTGGGAAAGCAGTTGTGGGCGGTCAGGCCGCCGGTCGCGACCACTGTCCCCGTCGCGGGGACTTCGACGGAGTACACCGGCCCCTGGTAAGGACGGCGCGTCGAGGACACCACCCGGACCCATGACGCGTTCTTGGCCCGCCGGTACCCCGTGGGCGCGATGCGTTTGGCCTGGCGGCCCACTGACTCGCGGATGCGCGCCGACTCCTCGGCCGGGAAGAGCGACGGCAGCCGGTCGAGCTGTTCGGCGCCGGAGACCACCAGCCAGTAGGTGTCCACGGTCGACTTCGCCGTGCGGCCCACTTTGAGCCTGGCCGTGATTCCCTCGGCCGCCAGCAGGCGCAGCATGCCGTCGGCCAGCGAACGAGAGACGGTCCCGTACTCGAAGACGACGCTCGGGCCGCCCGCCACCGGGGACCAGGATCCATCGCCGTCCCAGAGCCCCCTCAGCAAGGCGACCCGATCGCCGGACCCCGCGGTCCACACCGCGTCGGGCACTCGTTTGTCGTAGCAGTTGACCCCCGCCCGCAGGCCGTGATCGAACCACGCGGCGAGAATCCTGCTCGAGACGGACACGTCCAGAGACGTCGTCCTCCGGTACACGGACGCCTTGACACCCAGTCCCTCCCAGTAGGAGCGTACGGCCTCGACGAGGTGCTCCTCTCCGTGGGGTGCGAAGTGCCACGTGACCCTGCGGCGCTGACCATCGCAGCTGATGGATCCCTCGGCCAGATAGAGCCCGGTGATCCACCAGAAGCGGGAGTCCATCGGGATCTGGGTGGGGACGTAGGTGCCGTTGGTGGTGGTTCCGACCCAGGCCAGATCCGGAGCGTCGAGGTCGTTGAGATCGAGGCCCAACTCGGCCAGCTCCGAGAGCCGAAGGGCTCCACAACGCAAGACGTCACGGCGCCGATTCGGGGGGAGCTGATCGCCGGCGCGGGCGAGCTCGGCCCGGAGGACGGGGCCGCACCGCACGATCACCTGGTCGGGACTGAGCCCGGCCGCATCGAGCGTGCCCAGGGGCATCCCGGTGGACTGCTCCCAACCCAGGTCCGGGAAGCCCTCCGCGATCGGCAACCAGTCATCGACACCCAGGTCAGCGGCAAGCTTCACGGTGGTGGTTGGATGCGGAGCGCCGTCGCCGGTGACGAAGGGATGGTCGGGCGTTACCGTCAAGCGGCGGCCCATCTTGGTTCGCACCTCGAGCAACTCGCCGCGAAACGGCCGGCACGTGACGGCCGCCACGGACCTGAACTCGGGCCCCACACCCCCCGGGGACCAGGACAGAACCTCCCACCCCTCGGCTCCCAGTCGCTCGACCTCGTCGAACAAGGTCGCGAACGTCAGATGACGCACCTCGTGGCCACGGCGGGCCAGGACGGTCTCCTCGGGGTGGAAGCAACTCCCGCCCCACCCCGGCCCGGGCTTGAGGAACTCGAAGCCGATGCGCTTGTCGTAGCCGATCCCAAGGATGACCTCGCGCACGTCGGCGCCCACCGCCTCGCACAGGTTGGCCACGGCGTTCACGAAGCTGATCTTGGTGGCGAGAAAGGCATTCGACGCGTACTTGATGGTCTCGGCCGAGGCCGGGTCGGTGACGATGAGCGGCGCCGCTATCCCCTCGAACAGGCCCGCCACCCTGATGGCCGCGGCCTGATCGTCGCTGCCGATGACGATGCGGTCGGGGTGGAGGCAGTCGTGTACGGCCGAACCCTCCCGCAGGAACTCGGGGTTGGACACGACGAACACGTCGGTGCGACCCAGAGCGCCCTCGACGACACGGGTGGACCCGACCGGGACGGTGGACTTGTTGATGACCACCGCCTCGGCGTCGAGGACGGGACCGACCTCACGGGCGGCGGCCTGGATGTAGCTCATGTCGGCCGAGCCGTCGGCGCCCTGGGGGGTGGGGACGCACAGGAAGACGAACTCGGCACCCGCCGCGGCCCGGGGGGCGCCCAGCACGAACGACAGCCGTCCCCGGTCGAGCCCCTCCCGCACCAGCTCTTCCAGCCCCGCCTCCACGATGGGGATCTCGCCCCTGGTCAGGCGCTCGATCTTGCCGGGGTCGAGATCGGCGCAGGTGACGTTGTGGCCGAGGTGGGCGAGGTAGGCACCGGTGGTCAGGCCGACATAGCCGGTACCGATGACAGCGACGACACTCATGCCGTGAGCTCCTTCACCAGACGTTCGATGGGCTCGTGCCAGTCCGCCAGCAAGGGCAGGCCGCCGAGCCGCAGGGCGGTGTTGTCGAGGACGGAGTAGCAAGGTCGTCGCGCGGGCCTGGGGGGCCGGAGGGCGTCGGTGGAGACGGGCTCGACCCGCTCGGGGTCCAGGCCCGCCATCTCCAGCACGGCCCGGGCCAGGCCGAACCAGGTCGTGGCTCCCTGGTTGGTCACGTGGAAGACACCTGGCCGGCGGGCCACGACCAGGGCCCGCACCGCCCCCGCCAGGTCGGCGGCCACGGTGGGGCACCCGTGCTGGTCGTCGACGAAAGCCAGCCGTCCCGCCCCGGTCTCGCCCGCCAGGCGCAGCAGGGTCCTGACCATGTTGCGGCCGTGGCGGCCGCACAGCCACGACGTGCGCACGATGGTCGCGTCCGGGCCCAGCTCCCGCTCCCCTCCCAGCTTGGACCGGCCGTAGACCGACAGGGGGTTGGGCTCGTCCCACTCGGTGTAGGGGCGGTCTGCGGTGCCGTCGAAGACGTAGTCGGTGGACACGTAGCAGACGCGGGCACCGACCAGGCGGGCCGCCTCGGCCACATGCCGCGTGCCCAGGGCGTTGACGGCCCAGGCCCGATCGGGGTCGGTCTGGCAGCCGTCCACGTCCGTCCACGCCCCGGCGTGGACCACGGCGTCGGGGCGGAAGGTGGTGCAGGCCTGCATCACCGCGTCGCGGTCGGTCACGTCGAGCTCCTTGCGGGCGGCGCCGAGCACGGTGTGGGGCTGGAAGGCATCGAGCAGCTCGCGCCCGAGCTGTCCGCCCGCGCCGGTCACCAGGACCCGCATGCCGCCCCCCGGCTCACTGCCCCGCCGACCACGCCGTCTCGACGACGGGCGCCCGCCCCCGCAGGGGCTCCCACCACTCGCGGTGCTCCGCGTACCAGCGCACGGTCTCGGCCAGGCCCTGGGCAAAGTCCACCTCGGGCTCCCAACCCAGCTCCCGGCGCAGCTTGGACGAGTCGAGCAGGTAGCGGCGGTCGTGGCCGGGACGGTCGGGCACGATGGTCTTTAGCGTCGCCGGCTTCCCCAGGGCGGCCAGGATGCGGTCGGCCAGCTCCTCGATGCTCGCCTCGACCCCGCTGCCCACGAGGTAGGTCTCCCCCACCCGCCCCCTCGTCAACACCAGGTCGATGGCCCGGCAGTGGTCGAGCACGTGGAGCCATTCCCGCCTGTTCTGGGTCGACTCGTACAGCGGCAGGGGCGAGTCGTCGAGGGCGCTCGTGATGAAGAGAGGGATGACCTTCTCGGGGAACTGGTAGGAGCCGTAGTTGTTGCAGCAGTTGGTGATGCTGACGGGGAGCCCGAAGGTCTCGGCGTAGGCCCGCACCGCGTGGTCGGCGCCCGCCTTGGACGCGTTGTAGGGCGTGCGAGGCCGGTAGGGCGAGTCCTCGGTGAAGGCCTCGCCGCCCTCCAGGGGGAGGTCGCCGTAGACCTCGCAGGTCGAGATGTGGTGGAACCGCGAGACACCGGCTCGGCGGGCCGCTTCGAGCAGGACCTGGGTCCCCAGCACGTTGGTGCGAAAGAAGCGGCCGGGGTCGATGACGGCCAGGCTGTTGTGGGACTCGGCCGCGAAGTTGACGATGGTGTCGATGTCGTGGGCCGCCACCACAGCCGACACCGCCTCAGGCTCGGCGATGTCGCCCTGCACGAAGGCGACGCTCTCCTCCACGCCGGCCAGGTTGGCCCGGGTGCCTGCGTAGGTGAGCAGGTCGTAGACGACCACCTGTTCTCCGGGGTGGCGTCCCACCCAGTAGCGGGTGAAGTTCGAGCCGATGAACCCGGCCCCGCCGGTGACGAGCAGCCTCACGCACCCCCTCCCCTCAAGCCAGCTCCACGTGGGAGTGGTCGCCGAGCATGAGGCGCACGGCGTGGGGCCGCCGGGCCGAGCGGGTCACGTCCACCTTCTTGCCCAGGAGCGAGTCGACGATGGGCGCGACGCCGACTATGCGGCTCTGCTCGAGCACGATCGAGTGCTCGATCTCCGATCCCACCAGCTCGCAGCCGTAGTAGATGGAGGTGAAGGGGCCCACGAAGCTGTCCTCCACACGCGTGCCCTCGCCGATGATGGCCGGGCCTCTGATGGTGCTGCGGGCGATCTCGGCCCCGGCCTGGATCACCACCCTCCCCTCGATGAGGGACTCGCTGTCGACGCTCCCCTCCAGGCGGGGCTCCAGGGTCTCGAGCACGAGGCGGTTGCCCTCCAGCAGCGCTTCCAGCGTCCCGGTGTCCTTCCAGTACCCGCCCACCACCTGGCTGCGGACCCGGTGGCCGTTCTCGATGAGCCACTGGATGGCGTCGGTGATCTCCAGCTCTCCCCGGCCCGAGGGCGAGATGGCCCGAACGGCCTCGTGGATCCTGGAGTCGAACAGGTAGACGCCGACCAGGGCCAGGTTGGAAGGGGGCCGGGCGGGCTTCTCCACGAGGCGGACCACCTCCCCGGCCTGGTCGAGCTCGGCCACGCCGAAGCGGTGGGGGTCGGGCACGGGAGCGAGGAGGATCTGGGCCGCGGCCGGGGCCCGGCCCTCTACCGGGGTGGGCGTGCGGGCTGCGGCCCGGTCGGCGTCGAACTCGGCGACGTAGGAGGAGACGCCCCGGCCGAGGAGGTTGTCGCCCGCGTACATCACGAACTCCTCCTCGCCCATGAAGTCCCGGGCGATGAGCACGCAGTGAGCCAGACCCAGGGGCGCGTCCTGCGGGAGGTAGGTGACGTCAAGCCCCCATCGGGAGCCGTCCCCGACGGCGGCCATGATCTCCTCACGGGTCTCGCCCACGACGATGCCGACCTGCTTGATGGCCGCCTCGGCCATGTGCTCCAGGGCGTAGAACAGGATGGGCTTGTTGGCCACCGGGAGCAGCTGCTTGGCGCTGGTGTGGGTGATGGGCCGAAGGCGCGTGCCTTCGCCTCCCGCAGGGATGAGCCCTTTCACGGCCTCACCCTATGGGATCGCTCAGCACTGCGGCTGGGGCGGGGCTCCCCTGTTCGCGGGCAGGCCGCCCGGTGTGGCCGAGGGCCCGTTGGCCGGAGGCGTCGACGTGGTGGTCACGGCCGGGGCGCCCGAGCCCGGCGCCTGGGCCCCGAGCCTGATGCCTTTCAGCCCCGACCCGGTGATGAGCACCAGGTCGATGCCCCGGAGCGTCGCGTCCTCACGCAGCTCGGCGCCGCCCACGACCGCAGACTGGAGCAGGGCGGCCTTGTCGTGCTGGCCGGTGCCGAAGCGGATCACGGGGCTGATGTAGCGGAAGGAGTCGGCGTCGCCCGTCCCGGCCACGCCGAAGCCGGCCTCCTGCAGCTGCTTGGACACCGATGTGGCCTCGCCCGCGGTGCCCGTCCCGTTGAGCACCCGGATGCGCACCGAGTTGGGCAGGACGCCCGACGTCGGCCCCCCGGGCGGGGCGGGGGGCCCCTGCAGGAACCGGGCGATGGTCTGGTCGGCCGCCGGTTGGTGGAGCTTGAGGACGTCGGCTCCCCCGATCACCACCGGGTCCTCGGGGAGGGTGAGCATGTCGACGGCATCGGGCGACAGCGAGCGGAAGCGCTTGCCCAGCTTGAGCATGTCGCCCTCCGAGAACTTGTCGTCGATCTTGAGGTTGCCCACCGCCGAACCCAACAGCTGGTTGGCCGTCAGGGGGTTGCGCACGGCCAGGGCCTTCTTGAGGACCCGGCGGATGAAGTCCTGCTGGCGCTGGATCCTGCTGAAGTCGCTGTAGGGATCGGGGCGCCAGCGCCCGGCCTCGTAGTACTCGTAGTGGCGGCTGCGCACGTAGGAGAGGGCGCCGTTGCCGTCGAGGCGGACGCAACCGGGCTGTTTGACGTTGAGCCCGGAGAAGGCGTCCCGGGCGGGAGCGGGAAAGTAGATGCTGATCCCCCCGATGGCGTTGACGATGCCCCGGAACCCCACGAAGTCGACGACCGCGTAGTGGTTCACATCGATGTTGAAGTCCTGCTTGATCGTCTGGATCAGCCCCCCGACACCGGTGCCGAAGGCGCTGTTGATGCGGTCGCGCCTGTTGGTCCCGGCGATGGGCACGAACGTGTCCCGGGGTATGGACAGCACCGAGGCCCGGCGCAGCTTGGGGTCGATGTGCAGCAGGAGGATGGTGTCGCTGTGATTGGGCCCGGCCTGGTCGCTGCAGTCCTTGCGCAGGCAGAAGGCCTTGGCCTCGGCCGGGGAGATGTCGGCCCGCGTGTCCGAGCCCACCAGCAGGACGGTCATGGGCTGGCCGCCCCCGTCGCTGGGAGCACACTCCGGACAGGGCTTCTTGGGAATCTGGTCGAAGCGGTACCTGACGTAGAGGTAGGCGCCGGCGCCGGCCACAAGGGACAGAACCAGGAAGATGTTGGCCCCGATCAGAAGGCGACGGGGCCACCGTCTAGGGCGCGCGGGTGCATCGTCGGTGACACCCGTGACCACGCGGGGAGGCTACCAGCGGCATGTGTGCGTTCTGCAGTCGGGGCGCGAGCCCGGCTCCCGTCGATCCGGGGGCTCGGTGCAACACGTTGGTCTCAGCGGTCCCGGTTCGTGCCCGGACGGGTCATTCGACGGGCAGACCCAGGTCCCGGCTGATGACGAGCCGCTGGATCTCGCTCGTCCCCTCGCCGATCTCGAGCACCTTGGCGTCGCGGTAGAAGCGGGCGACCGGTGTCTCGTCCATGAAGCCGTACCCGCCGAAGATCTGCGTCGCCTCGCGCGTCGCGGTAACCGCCGCCTCGGTGGCGTAGAGCTTGGCCATGGCGGCCTCGCGTTTGAACGGGCGGTCGTGGTCCTTCAGCCAGGCCGCCTTGTAGGTGAGGTTGCGGGCGTTCTCCACCATCACCGCCAGGTCCGCGCACTTGAAGGCGACGGCCTGGTAGCGCCCTATGGGCCCGCCGAAGGCCTGCCGCTGGTTGGCGTAGGCCAGGCTGTGCTCCAGACAGGCCCGGGCCAGGCCCACGGCCAGGGCGGCGATGGCCACCCGGCCGTCGTCCAGGATGGCCAGGAACTGCCGGAAGCCCTGGCCCCGCATCCCCAGCAGGTTGCCCTCGGGCACCCGGCAGGCCTCGAACCGCAGCCCGTGGGTGTCCGACGCGTGCCACCCCATCTTCCGGTACGGCGGCTCGACCACCAGCCCGGGCGTCCCCCCGGGCACCAGGATGGCGGAGATCTCCCCCGGCCCCGTGGCCGCCGTCACCGTTATGACGCTGGTGATGGGAGTGCCCGAGTTGGTGATGAAGGCCTTGGCCCCGTCGATCACCCACTCACCGCCGTCCAGCCGGGCACGCGTGCGCGTCGCCCCTGCGTCGCTTCCCGCGTCGGGCTCGGTCAGGCCGAAGGCGCCCAGGGCCTCGCCCCTGCACATGGCCGGGAGCCAGCGCTGGCGCTGCTCCTCGGTGCCGTAGGCGTGGATGGGGTTGGCGCCCAGGCCGACCGCGGCCTCGAGGGTGATCGCCATGGACGAGTCCACCCGGCCCAGCTCCTCCACCGCCACGCAAAAGGTGGTGAAGTCGGCGCCCGAGCCCCCGTAGGCCTCCGGGAACGGCAGCCCGAAGAGCCCGAGCTTGCCCATGTCCACGACGACGTCGACAGGGAAGGTGTGGTCCCGGTCCCATGCCTCCGCGTGCGGCGCGATCTCCGACTCGGCGAAGTCGCGGACCACCTTGCGGAAGGCCTCCTGCTCCGGCGACAGGTCGAAGTCCACCTTGGCAATCGTAGGCTCGGCCGGGTGAAGATCTGGCTGGACGGTGCCCTGTGCGATGAGGCCGAGGCCCGGATCTCGCCCTTCGACCACGGCCTCCTCACCGGCGACGGCGTGTTCGAGACCCTGCGCGTGTACCGGGGGGAGCCGTACTGCTGGCGGCGGCACTACGAGCGCCTGGCCCGGAGCGCCTCGGGGATGGGTCTCGCCATCCCGCCGGGGCCGGCGCTGCGCCGGGCGGCACTGGACGTGATCGGCGCCAACCGGCTCACCGACGCCCGGTTGCGCATCACCGTGACCGGCGGCCCGGCCCCGCTCGGTTCCGACCGGGGCCGGGCGACGCCGACATTGATCCTGGCGGCCAGCGAGCTGCCCGCCCCCGGCCCGGCCCCGCCGGTGGCGGTGGTCACCGTGCCGTGGCCCCGCAACGAGCGCGGCGCCCTGGCCGGGCTGAAGACGATCTCCTACGGCGAGAACGTGCGGGCGAGGCCGTGTTCGCCAACTCCGCGGGCCGGCTGTGCGAGGGCACGGGCACCAATGTCTTCGTCGCCATCGGCGACCGCCTCCTGACGCCTCCTCTGTCCTCCGGCTGCCTGGCCGGCGTCACCCGGGAGCTGCTGCTGGAGGCGGGGGTGGCGGGCGAGGAGGACCTCGACCCCTCGGGCCTGGCCCACGCCGAGGAGGCCTTCCTCACGTCGAGCACCCGGGAGGTCCACCCCATCCGGGCCGTCGACGGCCGCCCCCTGCCCCGGTGTCCGGGCCCGTTGACGCAAAGGGCCGCGGAAGCCTTCGCCGCCATCCTGGCCGGCGGCAAGGACCCGTGACGCCGCGGGCCTCCCGCCCGGGGGCAAGGGCATCGGGACCACGGCTCTCCTCGCCGGCGCCGGCGCCGCCCTCCTGGTCGCCGTCCTCGCCGGCGTGGTCCTGCTCAGGAGAGGGCGCGCAGGTGCACGACGTCGCCCGCGGTGACGGCGCGTAGGCAGGTGCCCACGTCGACCATGAGCTGGCCCTGCTCGGAGATGTCCACGGCCGTGCCCGTGAAGGTCTCGTCGGGGAGCTCGACGCGCACGGCCCGGCCCACGGTGGAGCAACGGCGCCGGTACTCGGACGCCAGCTCCCGCCGGGCCCGCTCCCGGACCCGCTCAGCCGGCTCCGCGGTCCCCGTCGTCTCCGCCGGCCCCACGAGGGGGGCGTAGCGGGCCTCCAGGTCGGCCAGGATGCCGTCGAGGAGCTCGTCCCGGTCCACCGCCCTGCTCCCGGCCGCGTGGTTGAGGGCGGTGGCCGTCTCCTTGAGCTCGTCGGGCAGCTCCCGGGGCCAGGCCACGTTGAGGCCCAGACCCACGACGACGGCCCGGGCGCCCGCGCCCGCCGGACCCGCGTCCGCCTCGGCCAGGATTCCCGCCAACTTGCGGTCCCCCACGAGCAGGTCGTTGGGCCACTTGAGCAAGGGGTTCACGCCGGCCAGCTCGGCGCAGGCGTCGGCCGCGGCCAGGGCCAGGGCCACCGTCAGCAGGTGCGAGCTCGACTGGGGCAGAGCGGCCCCGGGCCGCAGCAGGACCGAGACCAAAAGGGACGAGCCCGGGGGGGCGACCCAGGTCCGGCCCAGCCGTCCCCGCCCCGCCTCCTGGCTGTCGGCTACGGCCACGAGGCCCTCGGGGGCGCCCGATCGGGCCTCGTCCAGCAGGTAACGGTTGGTCGAGTCGATGGAGTCGAACCGGCGCACGTCTAGGAATCGGTGCGCCCCAACCCCCGGTTTGGCGCTGCCATCGGGCATCCCTGTAACGATATGACCGCCAATCGGAGGACGCCCCTTGCTCCAGAAGATCCTGATCGCCAACCGCGGCGAGATAGCCGTACGAATCATGCGCACCTGCCGGGAGCTGGGCGTGACGACGGTCGCGGTCTACTCGGACCTGGATCGCGATGCCCTCCACGTGCGCATGGCCGACGAGGCCTTCGGCCTGGGAGGCCAGACCGCGGCCGAGAGCTACCTCAACACCGGGGCCATCCTCGACGCCGTCGCCCGCAGCGGGGCCCAGGGCGTGCATCCCGGCTACGGCTTCTTCTCCGAGAACGCCGACTTCGCCCGGGCCATCACCGCCGCGGGCGTCGTGTTCGTGGGGCCGCCCCCAGAGGCCATCGAGGTGATGGGAGACAAGATCACCTCCCGGCTGGCGGCCGAGAGGGCGGGCGTCGCCAGCGTCCCGGGTGACTCGTCCGTGCTGAGCAGCCCCGACCAGGTGATCGCCTTCGGCGAGGCCCACGGCTGGCCCGTCGCCATCAAGGCCGCCTACGGCGGGGGGGGCCGGGGCATGCGCGTCGTGCCGTCGCCGGCCGAGGCCGCCGCCGCCCTCGAATCGGCCCAGAGCGAGGCCCTCAAGGGCTTCGGACGACAGGAGTGCTATCTCGAGCGCTACCTCACCTGGCCCCGCCACGTCGAGATGCAGGTGCTGGCCGACGCCTCAGGCAACACGGTCTGGCTGGGAGAGCGTGACTGCTCGGCCCAGCGACGCCACCAGAAGCTGGTGGAGGAGAGCCCGGCGCCCGCCTTCCCCGACGACGTGCGCAGGCGCATGGGCGGAGCCGCCGTCGCCGTGGCCCGCGCCTGCGGCTACGTCAACGCCGGGACGGTCGAGTTCCTCTACCAGGACGGCGAGTTCTGGTTCCTGGAGATGAACACCCGCCTCCAGGTGGAGCACCCCGTGACCGAGCTGGTGGTGGGCATGGACCTGGTCGAGCTGCAGCTCAAGGTGGCGTCGGGCGAGCCCCTGCCCTTCGCCCAGGGCGACATCGAGCGCCGGGGCCACGCCATGGAGTGCCGCATCAACGCCGAGAACCCGGCCAAGGGCCGCTTCCTGCCCTCGCCCGGCCCCATCAACCGCTTCCGCCGTCCCGACGGCATCGGCGTGCGCACCGACGCGGGCTACGAGGAAGGCGACGCCGTCAGCCAGTTCTACGACAACCTGGTGGCCAAGATCATCGTGTGGGGCTCTGACCGGGAGCACGCCCGCCGGCGCATGATCCGGGCCCTGGCGGAGACCGACATCCAGGGCATCGCCCCACCATCCCGGCCCACCTCGCCATCCTGACCCACCCCGACTTCGTCGAGGCCCGCCACTCCACCAACTGGGTCGAGGAGAAGCTGGACCTGTCGGGCGTCGAGGCCCCCAAGCCCGTCCCGGCCGAGGCCGCCACTGGCGCCTCCCCGCCGGCGGAGGGCCGGGTGCTGCGGGAGGTGGAGGCCGAGGTCGACGGGCGCCGCTTCCGGGTGCGCCTGTGGGTGCCCGACG
>VAXP01000145.1:0-5720 GCA_005884125.1 Actinomycetota bacterium
CCCATGCCGTTCGGAATCGGCGGCCTGGAGGAAGGTTGCCAGCTCGGCGGCCGTCCACGATGCGGCCCGCCGCCGTCGTGATGGTCGTCTGCGCGGGTCGGGCGCCCGAACGTCGAGCGCCGGGTTGTGCACGATCAGCTCTCGGGCGACGGCGGCATCGAGGGCGGTGCGGATGAGCTGGTGGAGGTTGAGGATGGTCTTGGCCGCCAGCGGCTCGCCGGTCTGGCTGCCGTTCGTGGCGAGTCGTCGGTAGAGGGCGGCGAGCTGATCGGCGTGGAGTTGGCGGAGCTGCACGTGCCCGAGGTGGGGGAGCAGGTAGTGCTCGACCATGGTCACGTACCGGGCGTAGGTGGTCGGTGACAGCGCCGCTTCGCGGGTCGGCAGCCACCGGCCGAGCAGGTAGTCGGCCAGGGTCATCGTCGACCCGGCCCGTCGGGCGCGTGCGCGGCGAGCGCCGAGTTGGCGGGCGAGTTGCCCAGCTTCGGCCCGGTCGGCGCAGCGATACCATCGCCGCCGCTCGCTTCCAGTGATCGGGTTCACCCCCTCGTAGATCACGGCGTAGTGCAACCCTGCCTTCTCGACCACGTAGGCCATCTGTTCGTGCTCCTTTGCTCGTGTGGTGCGGCATCGGTAGCAGGAGCCATGAGACGGGCGACAGTCGAAACAAACTCGGAGTCCGGGCGGTCGCGGCCTTGCCGCCATCGCTCGACCGGCCGTATGTGGCTACACTGATGTGCAGGAAGTGGCTACATGGGAGGACGTGCTGCGATGGAGGTCGGTGTGCGGGAGCTGCGCAACCACCTGAGCCGCTACCTGGATCGGGTGCGCGGCGGCGAGGAAGTAGTGGTCACCGACCGGGGACGCGCCATTGCCCGGGTCCTGCCCGTCGGGGCCGAGCGCACGCTGGACCGCCTGATCGCCGAGGGGGTGGTCACGCCGGCCAGACAACCGAAGCGGCGCGTAGCCAGGCCGATCAAGACGGCCGGGACCGTGTCTGATCTGGTCGGCGACCAGCGCCGGTGATCGCCTACTTCGACACCTCGGCCGTGGTGCCGTTGCTGGTCGCCGAGGTTGGGTCTGTCCGTGCCGCGTCGCTGTGGGACGGCGCCGACCGCGTCGTGAGTGTGCGCCTCGCCTACCCGGAGGGCCGCGCCGCGCTCGCCCAAGCTCAGCGGCTCGGGCGACTCACCGTTCGGCAGCTGCGCGTCGCGGTCACCGATCTCGATGCGCGGTTCGACCAGCTCGACGTGATCGAGATCGACGAGCCACTCGCCCACCGAGCCGGCGAGCTCGCCGAGGCGCACAGCCTGCGAGGCTACGACGCCGTCCATCTGGCTCGTCGTCGTTGCCGGGGACGGCGCCCTCCTCGACGCGGCGAGCGCCGAGGGAATCGCGGTAGCTGCCCTCGGCTGAGTGCAGACCCCAGCGGCATCGGGGTGACCCGAGCCCGACCCGGGACAGGGCGAGATCACGCCATTGTGCACGGCCGGTCCGCCGGGTTGAGGTGCCTCTTGGGGGTTAGGCCCCGACGAGCCGCCCGGCGAATGGCCCCGCGGTGACAGGATGCTGATGGCGGCAGGTGGGGGGGTGGGACCGGGGTGGTGAATTCAGCAACCCGGGTAATCGAGGGGAAACAGCTGGTCCCGCACGCCTGCAAGCTCGTCAGGCCGCAGCTGGCGGCACAGGACCCACCGGACCGAGAGAGAGGCCTTCCAATCGGCGGCATCGCGGGCTGGAGGGAAGGGACGCCGGGCTTGGAGCAGCTACGTATCCGGGCCAGTGGCCGTCAATGCACTGTTCAGCGAGTGACTCAGCCGAGGTCGGCGTCAGACACGAAGGGCCGTTGACGCTCGACGAGCGAGCGCCGCGATCGGACGCTGGAACCACCCAACAGTGCAAGCGTTGCTCGGCGGTTCGGTGAGCCCTGTCAGCCGAGGACGCGGAGGTGAGCGGGGCTCGTTGGCACCGCGGTTTCGCCGATTCGCGCGAGCGCGTTGGTGGTGGCATCGTCGGCGGGGAGCCAAGTGACAAGACGTTGCCCGGCGACGTCATCGGGGAGGAGGAGCACCTCATAGTTGAGTCGCAGCGCGCCGATGTGGGGGTGGTTGATGCGCTGCGTACCCCGGCGCTTCTCTGTTGTCGGGACGATCGACCAGCGCTCGACGAAGCCAGGAGCGGTGCGCAGTTCGTCCATGAGCGTCGCGAAGATCTCATCGTCGCCCGCGCACTCGGTGGCAGCGCGTAGGCGGCTGACCTGTTCGTCGGCGGCGGCGATCCAGTCGGGGTAGACGGTTGGCGCGCTCGGGTGGAGGAACACGTGGCGGGCGAGGTTCGGCACCGCACCGTCGAGCATTCCGAGTGGGCGGACGAGCTGTTCCCACGAGCGATTCCACGCGAGGACGTCGTTGATCGGGCCGGCCACGAACGCGGGCGTCGGGCCCATTCGTTCCAGGAGCGCCGTGACCGTTGGCGCCACGGCGCGGGCCAGGGGGCGAGCAGCCGGGCAGAGTGAGGCGCGTTCACTCACCATGGCCAGCATTCCGAACTGCCGGCGCTGTTCGTCGTCAAGACGGAGCGCGTCGGCGAGCGCGGCGATCACACTCGGCGACGGTCGCGTGTCGCGGCCCTGCTCGAGACGAACCAGGTAGTCGATGCTGACCCCGGCCAGCGTGGCCACTTCTTCGCGGCGCAGACCGGGTGTCCGCCGACGCCCGTTGGCGGGCAGTCCCATGTCGGCCGGCTGGAGCTGGTCGCGGCGGGCACGGAGGAACTCGGCCAGCGTTGTCACACCCACAGCATCCCACAGAGCCGGCGAATCAGCCTGGCCCTGCCAGTACCAGGATCAACCCGGCCTTCTCGGACGGGCGTGGTGAGCGGATGATGCGGCCATGACCACCATCCCGACCACCGTTTCGCTGCCCCTACGCCCCGGCCGCTGGGCGGTCGACACCAACCACTCCTCGATCGGGTTCGCCATTCGGCACCTCAGCGTGTCCAAGGTGCGGGGGCGGTTCACCCGCTTCGAAGCCGACGTCGTCATCGGGGAGACCCTCGACACGACCGCCGTTACCGCCACCGTGGACATGGCATCGATCGACACTGCCAACGCCGACCGTGATGCGCACGTGCTGTCGCCGGACATCATCGACGTCGCCAAGCGCCCGACCATGGTGTTCCGCTCCACGCGGATCGCGGGCGCCGGATCGGAATACCAGATCGATGGTGACCTGACCATCGGTGACATCACGCGCCCGATCGTGCTCGCGGTCGAGCTCGGGGGCATCGAGAACTTCCCGGGCGGCCCCCGCCACGCTGGGTTCGAAGCGACAACCGAGATCCGCCGCAAGGACTTCGGCATCGACATCGCGATGCCGCCGGGGATCAGTGCGGTCGCGCTCGGCGACGTGGTGAAGGTCGAGCTCGACCTTCAGCTGCTCGAGCCCGCCAGCTGACCGTCGGAGACGAGCCACTATTAGCGAGCGCGGGAATGACCCATGAAATCGGCTGGTCCATGCGGGACTGCCACTTTCGGCAGCGTCTGTTGCCGGATATGGAGTTCACGGCCGCACCGCAAATGGTGCGGGCACCAGGAACTCCGAATCAAACACCAACCCGGGTGTTTGACGACTAAAAGGGAGGTTGTCATGAAGCAGTTTCGATCGGTAACCAGCCATCCAATTGGGGCTCGCAGCATCCCCCTCGTCGATTGGCCAGCCGCCTCGAGCGGGGCCGCGATCGGCTCAGCGGTTGCGCTCGTCGCCGGGTCCCTTTGGGCCGCGGCCGCGTTCAGCTCCCACAACGGCACGTTCTACAACAACCTGGCCTGGTGGTTCGGCGGCACCATGATCGGCGTCGCCCTTCTCGGTGCGGTCACCGCCGGCGCCCTCTCCGGTGCTCGCGGCGCCACCGCCGGGATCGTGAACGGCCTCAGCAGTTGGTCCCTCATCGCCCTCGCGACGGGGGCAGTCGTGGCGATAACCGCCATCGCCCACGGCACAACCTCGACACTGTCGCTTCCGAACGGCGCGCTCAACGTCGACCTGGTTACCCCGTACGTTGCCTTCTGGTCGGCCGTGGCTGGCTTGGGCGCTGCCGCAATGGGCGGGTGCGCCGGCGGTCTGATCCCTCGGCGGCGCATCACCAACGACGCAGTCGAGCTCCGCCTGGGTACAGCAACCGGATTGGAAACCTCCACCGGCTCCATGAACGGAGCCCGCACCCCCAGTCGAGCCGCTCGTTGACAGACACGATCGGTATGGGGTACTGGCCGGACCGGCCAGATCATCCCCCAGCGACTCGCAGACCCGGCGCCGTGGCCGCCCATCGAGCGGCCACGGAGCCCGGGTGCGCGCTGATCTCGCGACGGCCCTTTCACCAGGAGGCGGGACAATGGCGTTTGGCAGCAACGGCAGCAACGGAACCGTCACCGTGAGCGCCAATGTCGAGATCACTGCACGCTTCAACCAACCAGGAAGACGTCGATCACGTCCGGCGCGCCCACGACGTCCTCTTCGTCGGCGACTGAAGCGGACGATGACCCAGCTTGGCGAACCTCACCACCCGCACACCCCCGGACCTCCGCCGCTTCGCGCCCGCCCGCACGGCGTCGTGTTGCAGGTCCATGTCGTCCAGGAGGAGCGTCACTGCACCTTGGCGTTCGAGGCGCAGTCGTTGCGGACACGCAGCTCACTGTGCGCAGCGTCGAAGCAATGGTCCACATGGAGGGGTGCTTGATCTTCGATCTCTCGAACGTCGATTGCATCGACGAGATCGGGATGCACGCACGGCACTATCTCATGGAGTCCGTCCAGAAACAGAAGGGAATAGCGCACTTCCGCTGAACACGAGGACGCGTGTGCGCGTCGCTGCCCCCAGGACGCAGCCTGGCGGCTGGCCCGGGGGCGCAGAACTGGATGATCTGAACGCACAGTCCGCGACCAGGGCTCGGCGATCTGCTCGGCCGGTGCCGACAACGAGGTCTACGGAAACGCGCGCCCACCGCGGCCCGGGACCGCGCCGGGCGCTTCGAGCCTTGTACCGTCCTCCGGTGCCCGACGCGCCGATTGCGGAACTTCCCGACTACATCACTCTGACCCGCGACGAGGCCGCCACCGTCCTATCCGGCCTTGATGTTGTCGTCGAGGCGACGGACATCGACACGGAGGAGGCCGCCAAGGTCAGGAGAGCCGTCCGACTGGTCACGACCAAGCTGTGGCCCGAGCTCGGCGACCTTCTCGACGAGGACGATGGGGAGTAGTCTCGATGTCGATGATCAAGCTCGCGAGTTCCGGCGTTCGAAGCCCCGAGGCGGCGCGTCGGCTGGGGATCGATGGCGCCGACGTGTATCGGATGCTGTTTGTCGGAGAGCTCGACGGCGGCCCTGGCCGCGACGGCATGGTCTACTTCAGCGAGGCCTCGATCGACGCGTACCTGGAGCGTCACGGCTACGGCACTCTGGCCGAACCTTCTACCGGATCTTCTACCGGATCGATCAAAACGAACCCGAACGAGAGCACACCGATCAGCACCCCGGAGTCGCGAAGGCGCAACTCAGACGCATCAACCGACACCGACCGGCACAGACCGTCAGGCACCTCGGGCAGCTCATAACCCGAAGGTCGCGGGTTCAAATCCTACCCCCGCCACCGACCAAGAAAGAGGTGGCCAGGCGGTCGTCCCACCTCGCAGTGGCCACGGCTCGAAGCCGGGTACTCAGACGA
>VAXP01000145.1:5738-9824 GCA_005884125.1 Actinomycetota bacterium
GCCACTGACGGGCCTTCCGGAGGCATCACCTCCGATGACGTGGGCCCATACGAACCAGCGACTGCTTGCGGCTTTGAGCAAGCGCAACGCGATCAGACGGTCGCCTGACTGGTGGCTACCGTACGAACCACTGTCCTGTGCGAACCGGTGTCTTGTTGCAGGCGCCGGGTGAGAATCAGGGAGCGAGTGAAGGCAGTGCAGGATGGGGCACGCCGCGTCCAATCCCCCATGGACGCGACGTGTAATCCTCAGAGGCCCTCTATCGTCCGGCTATGGGGGGGTGGTACGGCCCCGGTCTTTGAACTCAGACGCTCGACCTGCGCTTTGAGTAGGCGAACCTCTTCTTGCAGCTCCAGGATGCGTTTGACACCGGCGACGTTGATGCCGGTATCAGTCAAGGCGGCGATCTCGCGCAGCTTCTGCAGGTCCTGCCCGCTGTAGATGCGCGTGCCCCCAGCCGTGCGGTCGGGGTCGACCAAGCCTTCTCGTTCGTAGACCCGCAGGGTTTGGGGGTGAAGCCCGCATAACTCGGCCGCTACCGAGATGGCGTAAACACCGCGATCTGCGTCGGGCCAATCCATCAGTACGACCTCCACCATGCCGAGATCGCTTCGATCAGTCGGCTGAGTTCGCCTCCCACGGCATAGGGGTCGGGCGGGTTCCTGGCGGGAACGGTGCGCACTGGCCCGGCGACCAACGGCGAGCCGATCGGAAAGACCGGTGCCCCGATCACCGTCGGCCAACCGGCTGCGATCCGATCAGCAGCTCTGGACGTCTCGGCCGAGGCCAAGCGGACGAGGTTCGCCCGAGTCGTTCCGGTGTACTGGCGCGCCTGGTCGTAGACGGCGCGGCGCTCGGGGCTGCTGAGAATCTCGTACGCCTCGGTGATCTCCTGGAAGCGCCGGGAGGCTTGCGGGTCCTCGGGGTTGGCGTCCGGGTGTACATCATGGGCGAGCCGCCGATATGCCCGGCGGATCTGCTGCGCCGTCGCCTCGGGCGTGACCTGCAACCGCCGGTACATCCGCTCTCCGTTGCCTGGTTCAGATGCCATAATCTGAGTCGCCTCTTGCAGATTTCTGATGATCTGCTATCATAACACTTGCCTCCTAGGAGGCAAGTGATCAGCGGTGGATAAAGGAGACGAAAGGAGGATTCCACCATGCTGATGCGAACCGATCCGTTCCGTGACCTCGACCGGCTGACTCAGCAGGTCTTCGGGACCGTGGCCCGGCCAGCGGCCATGCCGATGGACGCCTACCGCAAAGGGCACGAGTTTTTCGTGCACTTGGACCTGCCGGGGATCGATTCTGACTCGATCGACCTGGAGGTCGAGCAGAACGTGCTGACCATCCGTGCCGAGCGCTCCCAGGTCTCGCCGGAGGGGGCGGAGATGATCGTCAGCGAACGGCCGAGCGGATCCTTCTCGCGGCAGCTGTTCTTGGGCGAAACGCTCGAAGCGGAGGGCATCGCCGCCGACTATCACGCCGGGGTGCTGACCTTGACCATCCCGGTGCGCGAGGCAGCCAAGCCCCGCAAGCTGGCCGTCACCAGCAGCGATACCGACAAGCAACTGACCTCGGCGTAATCGAACCCGTCCAGTTTGGATCGGGTGGCGCCAGGCCCGAATAGATGTCGTATCGCAAATCCGCTGCCATGGAAAAGACGCAGAGTTCGGGTGAGTTCAGCGAGTCGCAGCGGGCTGGCCTCGACGTCCGCCAAGCCGATCAGGATCGAACCCTGGCCGGCATCCATCGCCTTGAGGCCATGCTCGCCGCGGCCGCGCCCGGCCGCGAGCAGGAATGGCGTTCGGAGGTTCTAGCAGCGTTGGTCGCATTGGAGGAGGCGACCGCCGAGGAGGCGGACAACGCCCAAGCACCTGACAGTCTGCTCTCTGACTTGGCCCGGACCCAGCCGTGGCTTCGCAACCGGGTACGAGGGGTGCGCCTCCAGTACCAGCAGATCCGTCACTCTCTCGGATCGCTTAGAAAGGAGATGGAAGAAGCGACCGGGCCGGCCGTGGGCGGGGTCCTGACCGGACTGCGCCACCAACGGGCCCGAGAGTCCGACCTCATCTACGAGGCGTATTACGACGCATTCCGCGCCGATCTGGCCACCGAGGCAAACCGAAAGACACCCACAGATCGGCACCAACCGACCGACAAACCCGAACAGGACAATGACTAATTCGCTCACAAACGAGGTTGGCAGCCTCAGGCAGGATGACATGGGCCTTCAAGTCGAGATCGTCGAACGCAGCTCAGTCATCGTCGTGACCCTTACCGGGCCGACCGACATCGCAGCGTTGGAGCCGCTCCACGACGCCCTGCAGCTAGCCGCGAGTGAAAGGAAAGACGGTCGTACTCGGCGTTTCCTGTATGGGCCCGGCTGTCAAGACCCTTCTTGGCTTGCGGCCGAGAATCTTGGTCAGGACGGTCGGTGTTGGTCGGTTGGCGACGGCGGTGGGGGCGCCCAGCGTTTCCTAGGTGCGCGACGAACGACGTGTCGTCGGCGACAACAATGCTGGTCGGGTGACCCCCGTTGGGAGCCGCGGTCGCGTCAGTGTTAGAAGGCCGTCCAGCACGAGTGCCGGCGGGCATGCCGATGTCAGGAGCTGACCGCGGAGACCTTGATGTTTGATGTGGGCGATCCAGGCCGTCGATGCCGACTGGGGTGATCCGGCTCAGGCAGGCATCGCGTAGACGACCTCGGGGTCCAGCTGTCTCAGCGTGTGGTAGCAACGCCGGGCCAGCTTGCGGGCCATGGATATGGCGGCCAGCTTGCCGTCGTGGGCCTGCTTGACCGCTTGGTAGTAAGCCCGGTCGGGACTGGTGGCCCGCGACGCGCACATGCCGGCCTCGAACAGCGCCCAGCGCAGCGTCTCGGGACCCTGCCGTGACAGGTGACCGTGGCCGCGGTGGCGGTCCGAGGCGTCCACCGTGACGTCCAGGCCGGTGTGGCGGACCACCTGCATGGAGCGGGAGAACCGGCGGCAGTCCCCGAGCTCGGCCCACACCGCCACCGCGGTGAGTGGCCCGACCCCGTAGTGCGCCGCGGCCAAGGCTTTGCATGCTGGCTGGCGTCGACCGAACCGGTCGAGGTCTGCTCGCAAGGGCAACCGCACCGCGTCGGTGGCATCGATGATGTGATAGCCAACCGCGATGCGCTGTCGAGCAGCCCCGCTCAACGGCACCGTGTCGCTGGCCAACCAGTCCCTCGTCTCGCACGAGCAGATCTGGGCTTCGGGCAGGCTCACGCCGTGTTGGAAGAGCTCGGCGTGGATGCGCTGGATCCACATGCCGCGCTGATCGAGCAGGGTCTTGTAGAGCCGGACCCGCTCCCGCCACTCCAACACCGCCTCGGGCGGGATCCAGGACTCGGGCAGCTCTCCGCTCTGGAGCAGCTCCCGCAACAGCCTGGCGTCGCTGCGATCGGTCTTGGCATGCTTCTTGCGGCCCCGCGCCGCCTGGGTGTCGGCCGGCTCGGCCACGTGGGCCTCGAAGCCCGCGGAGGTGATCTCCTCCACCACATAGCGCCACCCGGTGCATCCCTCCACCGCTACGGCCACCGATCCGTCCTTGGCTCGGGCCGCAAGGTCCTCGTTCAACCAGCGGCGGAACCGAGCCCGATCGGGCGACCACAGACGGCCTCGCCAGACCTCGCCGGACTCCACCTCCAAGGCGTCGAAGGTGATCTGGCCGCGATGCAGATCCAACCCACATAGCATGCTCATCGGGGACCTCCTTGCTGCAGCAGTCGGGACGACTAGACAGCCCAATGGTTGCCGAGGAGGTCCCCCTTGTCACTCGGCTCGCCCCAGGGACCGGCTGCCACCGGGTCGGGGTCAAGCGGTCAAGGGAGCAGGCCAACCGACCTGTTGCCGCGACCCCCCAGGTGCGACCGGCGCTTGAGGTCGACCCTCCCAAGTCGTCCGCTGCCCAATGATGGAAAGCGAGGAAAGGGCGGCTGACTCGACAACGAAGACCTCGAGCTGCCCATCGCGCTTGACTGCACGCCGCCCTTTCGTCATGAGAGCAACGGTCGGCGGCGGCACCGTCCCGAGCGACATCGCCGAGTTGGCGTGAGCAG
>VAXP01000018.1:0-4340 GCA_005884125.1 Actinomycetota bacterium
AGCCCGACGTCTGCCACAGGGCCAGGCCAGCCTTGGCCCCCGCCACCCCGAAGGCGATGCCGAAGGGCGTCACGGCCAGGGCCACGGACAACGCTTGACGGCGGATCGAGGCCCGGGGAGACTGTTCGTTATGATGGACGATTCGTCCAGCCTACAGAACATCCCGGAAGACGCACAGGGAGTTGTGTCCATCGTGGGGGACAACGTGCGCCGCCTCCGGGAGCGGGCCGGGCTCTCGCTGCGGGAGCTTGCCGCCCGCGCCACCCTCAGCACCTCGACGCTGTCGAACCTGGAGGCGGGCACCGGCAACCCGGGCGTGGAGACCCTGGTCGACATCTCCAGGGCCCTCAACGTCGCCTTCAGCGAGCTGGTGACCCACCACGAGCCCGACGTGCAGGTCCAGCGGGCCGACGAAGGCGTCCTCGCCAGGGCCGCCGGGGGCCCTTTCACCAGCCGCCTGCTCGTCGCCGCTGGAGGACGCAGCCTCATCGAGATCTACGAGGCGACCATGGAGCCCGACGCCGTCTACCGGGCCGAGCCCCACCTCGCCGGCGTCAGCGAGAGCGTCATCGTCGTGCAGGGCCGCATGCGCACCGGACCGGTGGGGGCCGACGTGGAGCTGGGACCGGGCGACCGGGCCACCTTCGCCGCCGACGGGGTCCACACCTATCAGGCCCTGGATCCCGGTACCAGGGCGATCATCGTCCTCAGCTACCGCTGAACGGACGGGTCAACCAGCGCGTTGACGGCTGAGCTCGATCAGCTTCATCACGGTGTTCCAGTTCCGGATGGTGAACGGCGTCTTGAGCTGTCGATCCAGATATGCGGGAAGCTTGGTGCGGCCCACGCCGTTGGGAAGATATAGGTACAGGTCGTGGCCGCGGACCACGAACTCCTCGGGCCTGAATCGGTCCCGGTCGAGGTCGTCCGCCGCCGGTCGGCTCGGCCCCCCGGCCATGAAGGCCACGTGCAGCTTCGAGGTGTCGGCGCGTGTGAAGGGATTGGAGTCCACGACCCCTGCGAGCTCCTGGGACGTGCGCAACATCACCGCGACCGGGAACCCGAACCTGTCGTGGATCACCGTCTCCAGGCTCTTGGGCTTGAGCGGCCTGGCGCTGGTGAACAGCACGTTGCCGCTCTGGATGTAGGTGCTCACCTGGGTGTGCCCGAGCGACTCGAAGAGAGCCCGGAGCTCGACCATGGGGACCTTGTTCTTCCCCGCCAGGTTCACCCCCCGGAGCAGCGCGACATACCTGGGCACGAGAAGACCTCCGCCGGGCGCGCACCCTACGTGCGCGCCCCGCGAAGGTCATGCTCGCGCGCCGGCGCCCTCCCAGGGGCGACCTACACGCAGGTGCCTAGGCCGTAGGCAGCGGGGTGTTCGAGTTGAAGATGTCTTCGGCGACCTGCCACGTGCCGTCGCCCTGGCGACGCCACACCTCGATGTACTTGCCCTTGTCATCGGGGGCGCCGGGAATCTTCATCTCGTACTCGCCCACTGCGGCACAGAGGTCAGGGGACTCGTGCACGGTCAGGAGCTTGAACGACAGCTGTGCCTCGGTGGTGAGGAACTCCTTGATGTAGCCCTCGATGGCGCCGCGACCCTGAACGATGTCGCTGTTGGGCGGCAAAAGCCGGGCATTCTCCTCGTACAGCTTGGCGACTCCTGAGGCGTCTCCGCCGTTGAAGGCCTTCAGCCAGTCCCGCTCACGCTTCTCGATGTCCTTCTTGCCCACATTTGCCCCCTTGGTAGCGACGCCCGCCGTCGACACGACCGTAGGCCAAGGCATGAGCCGGCGAAAGGCTCAGATTCGGCGCATCCGCAGGAGATAGTCAGCGCGCCACCCGGCAGAGATCGTCGTCACCTGGTTGGTACAGGGTTGCCCGCCAGGCCGGGAATGGGCTGGTCGGCAACCTGGCCGGCCGGCGGTGGCTGCACGGCTACGGGAGCGCCGTAGTCGAGGAAGTCGATGGTGATGTGCGTGTCGTCCGCGTCCCCCGGCCCGGCGTTGGGAACCAGGCCCGCGAACTGGAAGTGGATCGTTTCCGCCAGTCGCCGCAGACGCCCCTCCGCATCGATCCACGCATCCATCCTGAAGGGCTGACGGGCAAGCGCCTGCACGAACGGGTTGTTGGCCAGCGCCGAGTTGTGGGTCTGGAGGGCGGCCCATGCGGGCGTGTCCGCCAGTCTCACATTGGCGCTGTAGTGGGTCGCCTGGACGCCGTTGACGGTCTCGGTCGCTATCACGCTCAGGTCCCGGGCGACGGAGCGGAGCTGATCGATCGCCTGAGAAGGGTCGTTGGGCCCGGCGTTGACGAACGGCGAGGGCGCGGGCTGGCGCAGCCAGAGCTTGCCCGCGGGCAGCCTGATCCCGGGGAAGCCGTCGGGGAAGCGGAGGTACACGTAGCCTCCGAGGACTCGCAGCTCTTCGGTGGCGTGTATCTGGGGGCCGGCGCCGGCCATGGAGAAGGCCATGTTCATCTGGGTGGTGCGGGAGGCGTAGTCGACAACCCCGTCCCCGGCCAGGTCGACGCTGGTGGCCCGACCCTGGTTCGTGATGGCTACCGAGACGGACATGTGCAGCCGCACGGTGTGGACCCGCAGGGCGGCGGCGGCAGAGGCCAGGGCGATGGGAGCCGGCCGTCCCACCCCCAGCCGGGCGCCGCCGTGATCAGGCTTGTGGACGGCAACAGTGGCCAGGGCGGTCACGAGCAACACCACGACCACGGCGGCCAGGCCCCGCACAGGCCCGGCTCCGGTCGGGCCGGGCCCGGACGGCTCCTCCTGGAGGTACCCCGGCTGTCCGGTGCCCGCCTGCCCAGTCTCCACCTGCGCCTCCCAGCTTCTCCACCAACAATGCCACCGCCCGGCTCCTGCGGGGCCAGGCGATGTCGGCGTGCGCTCCGACGCCTGTTCAGATCGGTTCGGCCGACCAGACGATGTCGGCCGGCCGCACGGTGGCGCAGCGGGGGTTCCCCTTGGCGTCGGTCATCCCGAGGCGGGCGACCAGCCCGTAGCCCGGTCGATGGGCCCCATCGAGCACGTCGGCGCTGATGGCCTCGAGTCGCAGAAGCCCAGGTCGTGGTCACATATCGGCCGGGCGGGATCGAGAAGTTCTTCGCCGAGGCGGGCGAGCCGGCGCGACGGCGTGAGGTGCCGCCCGCACCGACGTCACCGCCCGACATCGCTCGCCTGGTAGAGATCGGCAAGCGCCACGGGATGGACATCCAGCCGCCGGAGGGGTAGATCGCGTCGTCCGGGACGCGCCGTGTCACTGGCACCAGCGCGTCCCGGCCACCGGCTCTCGGCCTCATAGGTCTCAGGCCGCGCGCCCCAACCCCAGGAACTCGAGGCAGGGCTCGAGGTTGTCAACGGTGATGTCGGTTCGCCGACGCTGCTCCCACGCAGCCCTGGAGAGGACGAAGCGCAGGTGCCGGGCGGCCTGCCCCTCGCGGTCATCGACGTGCGCGCCATTGGGGAGGTAACCGAGGGCGCGGCTGACGCCCAAGGATGCCGCGTTGTCCTCGAAGGCCGACGTGTGGGCCTCGATGGCGTCGAGGCCTGCGAAGGCCAGGTGCAGAACGGCGGCCCGCATCTCCTTGCCAACGCCGCGCCCCTGGTGGCGCTGCACGATCCACGAGCCCGTCAGGACCGATCTGGTGCCGGGCAAGTGAGTCCCCTTGACGTCCTGGACGCCGACGGCCTCGCCATCGTCGAGGACGACGAAGGGCAGGGTCCATTCGTCCACATCGAGGTCGGCTCGGAGCCGCCACCAGAAGCGGAGGGCGTCGCGCTCCCGGGCCGGCGAAGGGGCTCGAGTCCACGGCGTGGTGAAGGGCATGAAGTCCGGGTCATGAACAGGCTCACGCGCCAGATCGGCCAGGGTGGCCAGGTCGTCGTCCGACGGGTAGCGGAGCTCGAGGCGTGGTGTGCGGATCCGCAGGCCGAACAGCGGCCAGTGCTCGGACAACATGCACCATCCTCACCCGTAGTTCTCCTCCCGGCCAATGACTTAAGAGTCAGCGCGCCGCCGGGCGCCGCAGACCTTCTCGCTTCAGAAGCGGCCAGAGCCATCCCCTGAGCCCGGCTGCATCTCGAGCCGAGACGAGCAGAGGATTCGTATCGCTAAGAAGCTCCCTCACGTATTTGTGAGATCCGGATCGGTCTCGGCCGCAACGGCTGCTGGTTGGCGGGAGCAGGCGGGCTCCTCACCGCCAGCCCCGCACGACCAGCCGCAGGCCGGCGTCGATGGAGTCGAGGTCGAGCAGCTCCCGGTAACGCTCGTGCCACCGGCCCGAGTCCAGGTCAGCGGCGAGACGCCGGAGACCGGGTGCGACGT
>VAXP01000018.1:4347-8098 GCA_005884125.1 Actinomycetota bacterium
CGCTCCGGTCGCCGCCAGTACGCCGTGCCGAAGCCGTCCAGGCAGTCGTGCGGCACGGGAACGGGATCTATGCGGTCGGCGTCGATGACCTCTGCCACCTCGTCCACGCCGATGGCGCCAGCGGTGCTGGCCAGCTTGGTGATTGCGGGCACGTAGTCGCGGAACAGCCAGAACTGGTTGTGCATGGCGGGATCGAAGGTGAGCACCACGACGCCACCGGCCACCCGGCTCAGCTCCCGAAGCCCGCGCCGTGGGCGGTCCCAGTGGTGCACCGTGAGCACCGCCATGGCCGCGTCGAAGGACCGGTCAGGAAAGTCGAGCAACGACGCATCGCCCTGCACGCACGGCGCCGCGTGGGCCGGCCGCTGCCTGATCATCTCGGCCGATGCGTCCACCGCCGTCACAGTCCGGTCGGAGGGCTCGTAGGAGCCGGTACCCGCGCCCACGTTCAGCACGGTCCGGGCCCGGCCCAGGGCGGCGTGGATGGCCGACTCGATCGAAGGGTCGGGACGGCGGAACCGGGCGTAGCCCACCCCGATCTCGTCGTACACCGCGGAGCCGGCCACCTTTCCCTCCTCGGTACGCGGCCTGAGGTATGAAACAATAGTTTGTCATGACCACTGTTAGTCAAACTGAGTTTCATCCGTGGACCGGCTCGGCTCCCCTTGTCGCCCTGCGGACCCATCGCCCCGAGCTCCCGGAGGCGGAGGCCCGGGTGGCCGACGCCGTGCTCGCCCGGCCCGAACTGGTGACCAGCGAGAGCGTGAGCGACCTGGCCGCCCGCGCCCGCAGCTCGACCGCGACCGTGGTGAGGCTGTGCCGGCGGGTCGGCTTCGACGGCTTCTACCGCTTCAAGATCGCGCTGGCCCACGAGGTCGGCATGAGCCGCCAGTTCGGCCATCCCGATCTCTCCGCGGACGACGCCACGACAGTGCTCGAGAGCGTTCTCGTCGCCGACGCCCGGGAGATCGCCGACGCCGCATCGCTGGTCAAGCCGACCGCCTTCGACCAGGCCGTCGACGCCATCGTCAACGCCACCGACGTCCTCTTCGCCGGCGTCGGCACCTCGGGGCCGCTCGCCCAGCTCGGCGCGCTGCGGTTCCTAGTGCTGGGCATCCACGCCATCGCCGTCCAGGACGTGCAGGCCCAGGATCTGACGGCGCGGCTGCTCCGCCCCGGATCGGCCTGCGTGCTCATAAGCCACACCGGCTCGAGCAAGGAGACGGTGGGCATCGCCAGGTCAGCTCGCGCCGCAGCGGCAACCACGATTGCCATCACCAGCTTCGCCCGGTCTCCCCTGGCCAGGGCCTGCGACATCGTGCTTTCCACCGGCAACCGCAACGACCCCCGCACGCTCGAGCTTTTCACCAGCCGGGCCGTCCATGTCAGCCTGCTCGGCGCCCTCCACGCCGGCGCGGCGGCACGGCTTCCGGTCGGGGCCGACGTGTTCCAGTCGGTCAGCGAAGTCGCCGGCAAGCACCTCTACTGAAGTCGTCGAACGGGCAGCCGGCCCCGTGGCAGGAGCGGGCCGCTTGCAGCCGGCCCCGCCGCGATCATCCGGTCTTGCGCCCGCCTCGTTCCCGCCGCTAGTATACTCAGTATGATACCTGGTTGGATGAGGTCATGAGCGTGCGCCACGCCTTGCTGGCGCTGCTCAGCGAGGGAGCCAAGTACGGCCTCCAGCTCCGCCAGGAGTTCGAGGCGGGCACGGGCGAGGTCTGGCCCCTGAACGTGGGCCAGGTGTACACGACGCTGCAGAGGCTCGAGCGCGATGGCCTGGTCGAGTCGCACGGCTCCGCCGAGGACGGCCCCCAGAAGAACTACCGCATCACGCCGGACGGGGAGGACGATCTGGCCCAGTGGCTGCGGACGCCGCCCGACCTCACCGCACCGCCCCGAGACGAGCTCGTCATCAAGGTGCTGGTGGCGATGAGGGTGCCCGGCGTCGACGTGCACAAGGTCATCCAGGTGCACCGCCGGCACCTGGTCGAGCTCATGCAGCAGTGGACCCGCATCAAGGAGGACGCGGGCGCCGACGACTTCGGGTTGGCCCTAGTGGTCGACGCTGAGCTGTTCCGGCTGGACTCGGTCATCAGGTGGCTGGACTCGGCCGACGGCCGGCTCAAGCGCCTGCCGGTCGAGCCGCCCGGGCGCGCTCCGGCGCCCATGCCCCGGCTGCGACGCAAGGTCGGGGTCCGGCGGTGACCGCCCTCGAGTTGCGACGGGTGTCCAAGCTCCACGGCGAAGGGCCGACCGGGGTCCAAGCCCTCCGAGACGTCGACCTGTCCGTCGAGGCGGGCGAGCTGCTGACCGCAGGTCGCCGCCTCTCCTGCTCGGCTCCTCGTGGCGAGCGTCTCCATGTCCTACAGGATGCGCGAGCTCATTGAGTCACCGACCGAGGCACAGGGCGCTGGCCTGTGCGCCTCGGTCTCCAATGAGCGACCGGCGTGACCGAATACGCTGACGTCCCCCTTGAAGTGCTCACGGCGCTGCGGTTGGTGTGCCTCGGCCTACCAGAGGCCTTCGAGGAGCAGTCTTGGGCGGGTACCCGGTGGAAGATCCGCAAGAGCACCTTCGCTCACGTCCTCACCCTCGACGATCCCAAGGGCCCGGTGACGGTGGTGACGTTCCGAGCGTCGGGTCCTGAGCTCGACGCACTTCGCAACGCAGGTCATCCGTTCTTCCCGCCCGGATCGGGCGCCAATGTTGTGGGAATGGTGCTCGACGGCGGCGTCGACTGGGACGAAGTCGCGGAACTCCTCACCGAGAGCTACTGCATCGTCGCGCCGAAGAAGTTGCGGGAGTTGGTCGATCGAGGGCCCGTCTGATCGCCTCGACGACGCTTGATGGCTGCGGATCCTTCCGGCTCGGGCCCGAGATCGACTAGGACTGCGTCATGAGCAGTCTCGTCGACTTCGCAAATCTCGTTCCGCTCGACCACGGGCTCGTGGTCGTTTCGACCGCTCGAGCCGATGGCTCCATTCAGTCCTCGGTGGTCAACGCAGGGGTGCTCGATCACCCCGTCACCAGCAGGCCGGTCGTCGGCTTGGTCTCGGCCGGATCCTCGAGGCGGCTGAACAACCTGCGGGCCCGTCCGCGGGCCGCGGTCGTGGTTCGGGCCGGATGGCAATGGGCGGGCGTGGAGGGGCCGGTCCACCTGGCCGGCCCGGACGACCCGCTCGGAGGGATCGATGCAGAACGCCTGCGTCTGCTGCTACGCGAGATCTTCACTGCCGCTGGTGGCAGCCACGACGACTGGGACGAGTACGACCGCGTGATGGCGGCCGAGCGTCGGGTCGCAGTGCTCATCGAGCCCGAACGGATCTACGGAGTCTGAGCGGCCTTTGACCTGACAAGCGCCCGGCAGCGAGCGTGACATCAGTCGGGGGACGCTCTGCCTCACGAGTGCTGGGGAAGGTCGCGCTGGTCCAGCTCAGCGCCACTCACAATGAGCGCGGCCACGTCGCGCAGCTTCACGTTCGAGCGCTGGGAGGCGCGCCGAAGGATCTCGAAGGCTCTGTCGGCGTCTATGTGCTGGCGTTCCATGAGAATGCCCTTGGCCTGCCCGATCAGGTCACGGGTTTCGAGCGCCTCCTGCAGGTTCAGGTTTCTTGTCAGGTCATCAGCGTGGACCTCCGCCGCGGCCAGGGCCACGGACGCGTGCACGGCGAACAGCGCGGCTCTCTTCCGGTCGGCCTCATCGAAGGCGGAGAGCCGGCGGGAGTAGAGGTTGAGCGCACCCAGAGGATCG
>VAXP01000018.1:8146-8510 GCA_005884125.1 Actinomycetota bacterium
AGGCCAGCGCTCATCGGTGCCCAGATCCTCCGAGTAGACGCTCTCCAGCTCCCTGATGGCATTCATGCACGGGCCCTCCCAGAGCCGAGCCTGGAGTGCGTCGAGCTCGGCCACACGCCTGTCGCTGGCGACCGGGGTGGTGATGCGTGAGTCACTCAGGAGCGTGACCCCGGTGCAGTCCGCGTCCGGGATGGTCTGGAGGGACAGGTCGACGATCCGCTGGAGCGTCTCCTGGACCGTCCCGGTCCGAGCGAGGACCCGAGCCGCTTCCGCCAGCGTCTCAGCCACATCGTTCGGAGCGAGGTCCGCCATCCACATCTCCAGTCAGCTGGCCTACTGCTCTCGGAGTTCCCTCGGCCCGTTT
>VAXP01000109.1:0-10237 GCA_005884125.1 Actinomycetota bacterium
CACCTCGTGGAACCCGAAGGCGCCCAGGCCCACGCCCAGCGCCTTCATGGCCGCCTCCTTGGCCGCGAAACGGGCGGCCAGGCGGCCCGTGGGGTCCCGGAAGCGGGTCCCGTAGGCGCGCTCGTCCTCGGTGAAGAGCCGGCGGGCCACTCCAGGGGTGCGGGCCAGCACCCGCCGGAAGCGGTCCAGCTCCACGGCGTCGACGCCAAGGCCGACCACGCTCACCCGCCCCGCCAGCGGGCGGCCAGCACGTGCACGGGAGCGACCAGCAGGTCGACCAGGTCCACCTCGGCCAGGCGGGCGTCGTCAAAGGCGGACTCGGTCTCGGTCACCGCGTCGGCCAGCGCGCCGTAGCGGTGCCGGTAGCCGCTCAGCACGGCGCGCGCCACGGGGGCGGCCAGGCGCTGGTGCAGGCGCGTGTGCAGGAGGGTCATGCCCGTGACCTCGGTGTGCTTGGCCTCCGGTACCAGGATCACCGTGCGCCCGTCGTGGCCCCGGACCACGGTGACCTCGCGCTCGAAGGCGGCCCGGTGCTTGGTGCCGCGCAGCGCCGGGTTCGACGCGGTGCGTGAGGGGATCGAGCGGGCCACGCCGCCCTGGTCGACCACGTGGATGCTGGCCTGGTCGGCCGCGACCGAGCCCTCGATCCGGTACCGGGTGTAGCCCGTCACCTCGGCCACGGCCGGGTCGAGGGCGGCCAGGGTGCGAAGGGCCCGGTAGCTGAGGCGGTCCCGCAGGGCTCCCGCGGCCATGAGCTCGGCCACGAGGGGCACCTCGAGCACGCTCTCCTCGGCCCTGGAGATGCCCACCGTCACCGTCTTGGCCTGGTGCTTGATGGCGTCGATGGGCCTGGTCAGCTCCTCGACCCCTCGCGTCAGGGCCTCGATGAGGTCGTCCACGCACGTCGCCGGCGTGCCCAGCTTGCCGTGCTCGAGCGGGTAGGCGTCGAGAGGCACGATCCCTTCCGCGTAGCGCAGGAGCGAGGCGATGCGGGTCGCCGTGCTCGCCTCCAGGGTCCCGTCGTAGGCTCCCGCCCGCAGGTCGTCGAGGAAGCGGTTGGCCGCCGGCTCGATCTCCACCGCCAGGCGGTCCAGGAGCTCGTGGCCGCCCGATCCCGGGGGCCGGGTGGGCCGGGCCACGGCCGCCTCCACCGCGGCGCGCGCCTCGCGCAGGGGCCGGGCCTGGGCGTCGATGGAAAGGGCGGCCTCGTACCCGAAGAGGTGACCGGCCACCGTGGCCAGGAGAAAGGCAAGCCTGGGGTGGGCCGCGGGCACGGTGATGGTGTGCAGCGCGGCGGGGAAGGCGGTTCCCTCGGTGGCGATGACGATGGGCGCGGCCTTGTGGGCCCGGAAGATGGCGATCTCCTTGCCCACGTCGTCCGCGGTCGGGCCCGCCAGCCCGGCTGCGCACACCAGGATGAGGGGCTCGGAGGACAGGTCGATGTGCTTCTTGTCCTCGGTGGCGTCGCAGGAGATCGACTTGTAGCAGAGCTCGGAGATCTTGATGCGCAGCTCCTGGGCCGCCATGCGGTTGAGTCCGTTGCCCACCACGGCCCAGTGGCGCCGGGGCGGCGCCAGGCGGGCCGCGGCCCCGGCGATGTCCTCTCGCCGGGCCAGCACCGCCTCCATGGCCTCGGGCAGCGAGCGCAGCCCGGCCAGGAGATCGCTCGTCTCCCGCTCGTCCCCCACCCCCAGCTCCCGACCCAGGGCGCAGGCCAGGAGGAACCCGGCCGCGACCTGGGCGTAGAAGGCCTTGGTCGACGGCACGCTCATCTCCACGTCCCGTCCGTCGGACGTGTAGAGGACGGCGTCGGCCTTCTCCACCAGATCGCTGTTGCGGCGGTTGACCACGGCGAGCACGGCCGCGCCCCGGGCCCGGACCAGGTCCACTGTGCGGTTGGTGTCGGTGGTGGTGCCGGACTGGCTGATGGCCACCACCAGGGTGTCGCTCAGGTCGTCGCCCAGGCCCTCGTGCTCGGGACCGAAGCCCGACAGCTCCGTCGCCGGCATGGCGTCGACCGTCACCCCGGCCGGGCGTAGGGCGTGGGCCATGGCAGCAGCGGTGCTGCTGGCCGCGACCGCGGCCGTTCCCTGGCCGATCACGATCACGCGCCGCAGCGACCCGTCGCCCAGGCGGGCCCGCAGGGCGGCGGGCAGAGACTCCTCTCCGAGCCGCACCGACAGCCTGCCTCCGGAGTCGACGATCCTGCCCCTCAGCGTCTTGCGGAACGAGCTCGGGGATTGGGAGAGCTCCTTGAGCAGGTAGTGGGGGAACCCGGCCCGATCGATGTCGCGGGTGGTCACTTGGGCCGTCTGCAGCTCTGAGGAGGCCACGGGGATGGGTTCGCCCCCGTAGGCGAGTCGGCGGATGCCGGCGACGGTCCCCGCCTCCTCCCGGGACAGCACCACCACCTGGCCCCTGGACCCCGACGGGGCCGCCGACTCGCCGTCCAGTCGCAGGTAGGTCGACGTCTCCTGAACCAGCCCGTAGGGCTCGCTGGCGACCACGAAGGAGTCCTGGGCCAAGCCCACGTACAGGGCCTGTCCGCTCCCCCGCAGGGCGAGCAGCAGCCGGTCCGGGGCCTGAGCCGCGGCGGCGGCGATGGCGACCGAACCGTCGAAGCGGGCGACCGTGGAACGGAAGGCCTCGTCCAGCGCCTGGCCTTCCCGCAGGCGGCGGGACACGAGCGTGGGGATGACCTTGGCGTCGGTCGTGATCTCGGGCGGGAGGCGCAGGCCCTCGCTCGTGCGCAGCTCGTCGAAGTTGTCGACGTCGCCGTTGAGGGCGGCGACCACGTGAGGCGCGGCCATCCCGACCTCACCTTCCTCCTCGTGGTTCAGGGGATGGGCGTTGGGCTGGGAGATGAGACCCACGCTGGCCCAGCGGGTGTGACCGAGCACGGCGGCCTGGGCCCGCTCGGAGGACAGGGCCCGGGCCAACAGCCCGTCGGCGCTGACCGCCTCCCGCAGGGCCCTGGTGTTGTCGCCCAGCTCGCCCACCTCGGCCGCGGCCTTGTACACGAAGCTCAGCACGTCTCCCGAGCGCCTCACCGCACCGGAGCAGAAGAGGGCGTCGCCGCCCCTGGCGCTGAGCTCGACGCGGACTTCGGGATCGTCGAGGTCGAGGCCGTGGTCGCTCACGAGCAGATGGAGGCCGGCCGAGTCGCGGCCCCGGACCTCGAGACGGTCGAGGGCGAAGAGGGCCACCTGCACGGAGGTGAGCGCCTCGAGCGCCGCCGTTCCCGCCCCCGGGCCGGCCAGGCTCTCCACCCCGCGCGCCGTCTCCAGCCGGTCTCGCTGAACAGCCCAGAGGGCGTCCTTGACGCCCACCACGCCCGCGTTGAGGGTCTCCACCTCGCGGTCGCCGGCTTCCACCCGCCCGGCGTCGAGAGCGCGCTCGACCTGGGCGACGCGCTCGGCCAGGGTGGCCGCGCCCCGCTCGAGCAGGGCGCCCAGCCCGGGATCCGATATCAGGAGGCGGACGCCCGCCGGCCCCCTCAGGGCCAGGTCCAGGGCCTGAAGCTCCTCCGCCGCCCGGTTCAGGCTGGCTATGAGACTGGCGGGATCAGACTGGGCGACGAGGGCGGCGTCTGCCCGCCCCAGCCGGGCCGTGAGCTCGGACGCGCTGGGAAGCGACCTCCCGCCTGGCCGGCGCAGGACGGCGATGATGCCGCACACGACGTCAGGCTAGTTGTCCGGCCGCGCCCGTCCCGAGACGCGGTCCTCGCCCCGAGTGCTCGCGCCCCCGTCGGCGCGCACCACCGCCGCGGCCAGGCGTTGGGCCGCGGCGCGCGCCTCTTCCTCGGTGGGAGCCTCGACCATGACCCGCACCAGCGGCTCGGTCCCGCTCGGGCGGAGCAGCACCCGGCCCGAGTCGCCCAGCTCGGCCCGCACCGCGGCCAGCTCCTCCTGAACGGCGCGCGACCGGGTCAACACGTCGCGGTCGGCCACCTCGACGTTGTGGAGCACCTGGGGCACACGCCTCATGGCCGCCCCGGCCAGCTCGGCCAAGGGTCGCCCCCGGCGCCGCACCAGGTCGAGCACCTGGATGGCGGTGAGGATGCCGTCCCCGGTGGTGGCCAGGTCCCGGAACACGAGGTGGCCGGACTGCTCGCCGCCCAGCGACCAGCCCCCGGCTTCGAGGGCTTCGAGCACGTGGCGGTCACCCACAGGCGTCTCGTGCACGTTGATGGCCTGCTCGGCCATGGCCTGCCAAAGCCCGAGGTTGGCCATGACCGTGACGACGACCGTGTCACCCCGCAGCCGTCCCCGCTGATGCAGGTCGCCGGCGCACAGGGCCAGGATCCGGTCGCCGTCCACAACCTCTCCCTGGTTGTCCACGGCCAGGACCCGGTCGGCGTCGCCGTCGAAGGCGATGCCGGCGTCGGCCCCCGCAGCCCGCACCACCTCTCGGAGACCGGACAGATCGGTGGACCCACAGCCGGAGTTGATGTTGGTCCCGTCGGGCTCGTCGTTGATGACCTCGACGCCTGCGCCCAGCTCCCCCAGCACCTGGGGCGCGATGGCCAGGGCGGCCCCGTTGCCGCAGTCCACTACCACCCTCAGGCCCTCCAGACGCCTGCCCTCGAGCGAGGACACAAGGTGGTCGACGTAGCGCGCCACCACCGCCCGGTCGCCGGCTATGGCGCCCACCCCCGCGCCGGTGGGCGCGGGCCGGGCCCCGCCGCCCGGGCCTTCGAGCAGGGCGGCCACCTCGGCCTCCAGCCGGCGCTCCAGGTCCGGGCCCAGCTTGCGGCCCCCGGACTCGAAGAGCTTGACGCCGTTGTCGGCAAAGGGGTTGTGGGAGGCGGACACGACCGCCCCGGCCACGTCCATGTCCTGGGACGCGAAGGCCACCGCCGGGGTGGGCACCACGCCCAGGTCGATCACGTCGACCCCCTCGGCGGCCACGCCCGCGGCCAGGGCCGAGCTCAGGAGCGGTCCCGAGCGGCGGGTGTCCCGGCCCACGACCAGGGCGGGCCCGCCCAGGACCCGGGCCGCGGCCCGGCCCAAGGCCAGAACGACTTCGGGGGTGAGCTCGGTGTTGGCTACCCCCCGCACGCCGTCGGTGCCGAACCGTAGGGCCATGGACGGGCCCGGGATCAGCGCTTGGAGTACTGCGGCGCCTTCCGGGCCTTCTTGAGCCCGTACTTCTTGCTCTCCAGGCCGGCCCGCTTGAGGGGCACGCGCTGATCGGGATCGAGCTGGACCAGGGCCCGGGCGATGCCCAGGCGGAGGGCGCCGGCCTGGCCGGCCACGCCTCCCCCGTGGATGGTGGCGTCGACGTCGTAGGCCTCGGCCGTCGCCGTCAGCCGCAGGGGCTCGCCCACGATCATGCGATGGGTGACGGAGGGGAAGTAGTTCTCGACCGGGCGGCGGTTGACCACGATCTTGCCCGCGCCGGGCCGCAGCCTGACGCGCGCCACGGCCTGCTTCCTGCGGCCGGTGGTCTGGGTCAGGGGCTTGGGCACGGTCGTCGCTCTCGTACGGTCAGGCGGGCCTGCGGGCCGCGGTCAGGGTCATGGGCCGGGGCAGCTGGGCGGCATGGGGATGGTCGGGTCCGGCGTAGACCTTGAGCTTCTTCAGCATCCTCCGTCCCAGGCGACCCTTGGGGAGCATGCCCTTGACGGCGCGGCGCACCGTCTCCTCCGGCCGCCGGGCCAGGAGGTCGGCGTAGCTGCGCTGGCGCAGGCCCCCGGGGTAGCCGGTGTGGCGGTAGACGAGCTCCTTCTCGGCCTTGTCCGCCGTCATCACGACCTTCGCCGCGTTCACCACGATCACATGGTCACCGGTGTCGACGTGGGGGGCGAAGATCACCTTGTGCTTGCCCCGCAGCACCCGGGCCACCTCGCTGCACAGGCGGCCGAGGACAGCGCCGTCCGCGTCGACGACGTGCCAGGCGCGCTGGATGTCGGCGGGTTTCGGAGAGAAGGTGCGCAAGCCGTCCTCGTTCGCGGTCAGAAGGCCACTGGACCGAGTCAAAGAGGGTAGTTGGGGGCAGGCGGAGCGGCAAATGGGCCCCCATGGCCGCCTCCCCGGCACCCGATACCGTCGGGGCGTGATCGGGCTGCGGGACATACGCGACGCCCGGGCCCGGGTCGGTCCCGTCCTGCGGCCCACGCCCCCCGACCGCTCCGACTCGCTCTCCCGGCTGGCGGGCAGGCGGGTGGTGCTCAAGCCCGAGCACCTGCAGCGCACCGGGTCCTACAAGATCCGCGGCGCCTACAACCTGGTCTCCCGGCTTGCCGCCCAGAACGGCCAGGGACCGGGTGTCGTCGCCGGTTCGGCCGGCAACCACGCCCAGGGCGTGGCCCTGGCCGCTTCCCTCACCGGCCTGACCGCGACCATATTCATGCCCACCAACGCTCCCCTTCCCAAGGTCGAGGCGACCCGTTCCTACGGCGCCACCGTCCGTCTGGAAGGAGCAGGGGTCTACGAGGCCATAGCCGCAGCCCAGGAGCACGCAAGGTCGACGGGTGCGACCTACGTCCCTCCCTTCGACGACCCCCTGATCGTGGCCGGCCAGGGAACGGTGGGCCTGGAGGTGGGTGAGGAGGTGGACGACGCCTCTGTCGTCGTCGTGCCCACGGGCGGGGGTGGGCTCCTCTCCGGGGTGGCCACCGCCCTGGCCCACACCCGGCGTGACGTCCGCGTCGTCGGGGTCCAGGCCGCGGGAGCGGCGGCCATGCGCGCCGCCCTGGACGCCGGGCACTGCGTCTGCCTGGACCAGGTCGCGACCATGGCCGACGGGATCGCCGTGCGCCAGGTCTCCGACCTCACCCTGGCCCATGTGCGCGCCTACGTGGACGACGTGGTGACCGTCACTGAGGAGGAGATCAGCCAGGCCGTCGTGCTCCTCCTCGAACGGGCCAAGGCGGTGGTGGAGCCGGCCGGCGCCGTGGGCGTGGCCGCGCTGCTGGCGGGCAAGATCCCCGGCACGGGCACGGCCGTGGCCATCCTCTCTGGCGGCAACGTCGACCCCCTGCTGTTGATCAGGCTCATCGACCACGGGCTGTCGGCCGCCGGTCGCTACCTGGTCCTGCGCATCGTGCTCGACGACCGCCCTGGCTCCCTCGCCCTGCTCACGGGGGCGGTGGCCGCCATGGGGCTCAACGTCCTGTCCGTCGAGCACCACCGGTCCGGGGTCGCCCTCCCGGTGGAGGAGGTCGAGGTCCTCATGACGGTGGAGACCCGGGACCCGAGCCACCGCGACGAGGTGGTGCGCGACCTCCGTCAGGCCGGGTTCCGCGTCGAGCTGGTGCGCTGACCGGCCCCGCTCCGAGCCAGGGAGCCGGCGCCACCTCTGTCGTCCTGGGGGTAGCGCACCTCCCACAGGCACAGGCCGTGGGCCGGGGCGGGAGCGCCGGCCAGGGCCCGATCCCGGCCCCGGATGATCCAGGACATGTCCCCCGCCCGCTTCCGCCCCAGCCCCACGTCGACGTGGGTGCCCACGATGGAGCGGACCATGTGCTGGCAGAAGGAGCTGGCCTCGATCTCGAAGCGCAGCACGCCGTCCCCCGTCTCCCGCCAGGATGCGTCCAGGACCCGGCGCACCAGGGGGTCCTCGGCGCCGGCGCCCTGGGGCCGGCGGCAGAAGGCGGCGAAGTCGTGCTCGCCCAGGAAGGCGTCGCACGCCAGCTGCATCGAGCGCAGGTCCAGGGCCTCGGCCACGTGCCAGGCCGTGGCCGCGAGGAAGGGATCGGGCAGGGCCCGGTTGACGATGGTGTAGCGGTAGCGCCGGGAGAGGGCCGAGCGGCGGGCGTCGAATGCGGGCGCCTCGGGGGCGGCCTCCCTGACGACGACGGTGGGGGCGAGCAGCCGGTTGCAGGCGCGCTGGAGGGCGGCGGGCTCGACCGCGGGCGCCTGGGCGTCCCCGGTGGCGGCGACCACGTCGACGTGCACCACCTGCCCCCAGGCGTGGACCCCGGCGTCGGTCCGGCCCGCGCAGACCAGCTCCACCGGGTGGCGCACGACCCGCTCGACGGCCGCCCCCAGCACCCCGGCCACGGTGCGCTGGCCCGGTTGGGCGGCGAAGCCGTGAAAGCCGCGGCCGTCATAGGCGACGAGCAGGCGCAGGCGGACCAGGGGCCCGGCCGGCGCCGGCGGCCCGGAGCCGGGAGCGGCTCCCCCGGGGTGCCGGTCGGCCCCGCTGACGGCGGCGTCGGGCTCGGGGTCGGGGTCGAACAGCGACACGGGGGATCAGCCGGGGCGCCCGCGTCGGCGGCCGATCACCACCGAGGCACCCGGGTGCGGGCTCAGACGAGCTCGATGCGGGCCATGGGCGCGTTGTCGCCGTGGCGGGGTCCGAGCTTGAGGATGCGGGTGTAGCCGCCGGGACGGTCAACGTAGCGGGGACCCACGTCCGCGAACAGCTTGTGGGCCATGTCCTTGTCCCGGATGAAGGCCACGACCTGGCGGTGGCGGTGGACGCCGCCCTTCTTGGCCTTGGTGATCACCCGCTCCACCACCGGCCGCAGCGCCTTGGCCTTGGCCTCGGTGGTCACGATGGCCTCGGCCGCGATGAGCGACGCCACCAGGTTGCCCAGCATGGCCTTCTCGTGGGCGGCGTCGCTGCCGAGGCGGGCGCCCCGCTTGGGCGTGCCCCGCACCTCAGCCCTCCTTGGACCGCAGGGCCAGGCCCCGTTCGTCCAGCTTCTGCAGAACCTCGTCCAGGGACTTCTGCCCGAAGTTGGTGATGGCCAGGAGATCGTCCTCCGTGCGCTCGACCAGCTCGCCGATGGTGTTGACCTGGGCCCGCTTCAGGCAGTTGCGCGGCCGCTCGGAGAGATCGAGGTCCTCGATGGGCAGGTCCAGGTCGGGCGAGCCGCTGGTCGCCGAGCTGACGTCGCCCAGCTCCAGCCCCTGGGGGTTCTCGCTCATCTCCGCCACCAGGCTCACGAGAGCCCGGAGGGTGTCGCCCGCCGAGGCCAGCGCCTCCCGCGGGGAGATCGACCCGTCCGTCTCGATATCCAGGACGAGGCGGTCGTAGTTGGTGGACTGCTCGACCCGCGTCGGCTCCACCGAGAAGGCCACCCGCCGGACGGGCGAGAAGATCGAGTCGACAGGGATGACCCCGATGGTCGCCGAGCGCTTGTTGCGCTCGGCCGACACGTAGCCGCGGCCCCGCTCCACGGTCACGTCCATGGCCAGGCGGCCCTTGCCGTTGAGGGTGGCGATCACCAGGTCGGGTTCCAGGATCTCCACGTCCGAGGTGGCCTGCAGGTCCCCGGCCGTCACCGCCGCCGGGCCCCTTACGTCGAGGCGCAGGATGACGGGCTCGTCGGAGTCGACCCTGAGGACGAGGTCCTTGAGGTTGAGGATGATGTCGGTCACGTCCTCCTTGACGCCCGCGAGGGTGGTGAACTCGTGGAGGGCGTCGTCGAAGCGGACCTGGGTGACGCCGGCACCCGGGATGGAGGAGAGCAGGGTGCGGCGCAGGGCGTTGCCCAGGGTGTGGCCGAAACCGGGCTCCAGGGGCCCTATGGCGAACCGCTGGCGGTTGGCCTCCTCCTCGCTCACGATCTCGACGCTGGGGCGCTGGATGATCAGCATGGTGTGACCTCGAATGTCTGGTGCCGGGGGGTCGAGCCCCCTGGGGTGGTTACTTCGAGTAAAGCTCGATGATGAGCTGCTCGCGGACGGGGACGTCGATCTGCTCCCGTATCGGCAGGTCTCGCACGGTGACCTCGAACCCCTCGGCCGCGGTCTCCAGCCAGGGCGGGACCTGGCGGTCCAGGGTGTCGAGGTTGTGGCGGACGACGATGAGCCTGCGGGAGCCCTCCTTCAGGGCCACCACGTCGCCCTTCCTGAGCCGGTAGCTGGGGATGGTCACCCGCTTGCCGTTCACCGTCACGTGCCCGTGGCGGACGAGCTGGCGGGCCTGGGCCCGGCTGGCGCCCCACCCGGCCCTGAAGGCGGCGTTGTCCACCCGCAGCTCGAGCATGCGCAGCAGGTTCTCGCCGGTGATGCCGGGCTGGCGGGTCGCCTCCACGTAGAGGTTGGCGAACTGCTTCTCGAGCAGCCCGTAGATGCGACGGGCCTTCTGCTTCTCCCGCAGCTGGGTCAGGTACTCCGAGCCCTGGCGCATGCGGTCGCGCCCGTGCTCCCCGGGGGGGTAGGGGCGGCGCTCGATCGGGCACTTCATGGAGTCGCACTTGGGACCCTTGAGGAACAGCTTCATCTTCTCCCGCCGGCACAGCCGGCAGACAGGCCCCGTGTATCTCGCCATCTCCGACCCG
>VAXP01000109.1:10291-35444 GCA_005884125.1 Actinomycetota bacterium
GTTCTGGAGCGAGCGGATGGCCGTCTCCCGGCCCGATCCCGGGCCCTTCACCAACACGTCGACCTTGCGCACGCCGTGCTCCATGGCCCGCCGGGCGCACGCCTCGGCGGCCAGCTGGGCCGCGAAGGGCGTGGACTTGCGGGATCCCTTGAAGCCGACGTTGCCGGCCGAGGCCCAAGCCAGGACGTTGCCCTCCATGTCGGTGATCGAGACGATGGTGTTGTTGAACGAGCTCTTGATGTGGGCCACGCCGTAGGCGATGTTCTTGCGCTCGCGGCGGCGGGGGCGCCGCCCTCCTGGCTTGGGCTTGGGCATGTCAGTGCTTGCGAACCTTCTTCTTTCCGGCGACGGTCTTCTTGGGTCCCTTGCGGGTGCGGGCGTTGGTATGGGTGCGCTGGCCGTTGACCGGCAGCCCGCGGCGGTGACGGACGCCCTGGTAGGAGCCGATCTCCATCTTGCGCTTGATGTCCTGGGCGATGAACGTGCGCAGGCGGGCCACCTCCTCGTCGGTGAGGTCGCGCACCCGGGTGTCGCAGCTGATGCCGGTCGCCTCGCACACCTTCTTGGCCGTCGTCCGGCCCACGCCGTAGACGTAGGTGAGGGAGACCTCGAGCCGCTTCTCCCTGGGTATGTCGACGCCCGCTAGCCGTGCCATGCCCTACCCCTGCCGCTGCTTGTGTCGCGGGTTGGTGCAGATGACCATCACCCTCCCGTGGCGGCGGATCACCTTGCACTTCTCGCACATCGTCTTCACGCTCGGTCGTACCTTCATCACTTGTACCTGTAGGTGATGCGTCCTCTGTTGAGGTCGTAGGGGGTGATCTCCACCTGGACCCGGTCACCGGGGAGGATCCGGATACTGTGCATCCGCATCTTGCCCGAGCTGTGCGCCAGCACCTTGTGCCCGTTCTCCAGCTCCACCTTGAACATGGCGTTCGGGAGCGGCTCGATCACCGTCCCTTCGAGCACGATCGCATCTTCTTTGGGCTTGGGCAGGTGGATCCTCCTCGACCTACTGCTGGTGCCGACCGGGCCAGTCAGGGCACGGATGCGCGCGCCGAGCGCGCCAGGCCAGCAGGAAAGTCTATCCGATCAGGCCCGGAACCGGCGAGCGAGCCCCGGAACAGGGCCCTCCCGGCCGGTGAGGGCGGCCGCCCCTCGGGAGAACGGCTCGGCGTGGGGCTCGGGGCTCCACCCCTCGGGACGAGGGCCGACGGGCCGGGCGGGGCAGGGCCGCCGCAGGGGGCGCCCATCAGGGCAGGGTGAGGACCTCGGGGCCGTCCTCCCCGACGGCGATGGAGTGCTCGAAGTGGGCCGAGAGGCTGCCGTCGGCCGTCACGACGCTCCACCCGTCGGCCAGCAGGCGGGTCCCGGGGCTGCCCGCGTTGACCATGGGCTCCACGGCCAGGACCAGCCCGGGACGGAGGCGGGGGCCCCGGCCGGGGGGGCCGTAGTTGGGGACCTGCGGCTCCTCGTGCATGGCCGTGCCGATGGCGTGGCCCACGTACTCCCTCACCACCGAGAACCCGGCACCCTCGGCCACCGTCTGCACGGCGTGGCCGATGTCGGAGATCCGGTTGCCGTCCACCATGGCCTCGATGGCGGCCTGCAGGCTGACCTCGGTCACCTCCATCAGGCGGCGGGCCTCCTCCCTCACCCCCCCCACGGGTGCGGTGTAGGCCGCGTCACCGTGGTACCCCTCGACGATGGCGCCACAGTCCACCGAGATGATGTCGCCCTCCTCGAGGCGATGGTCGCCGGGGATGCCGTGGACGATCATGTCGTTGGGGGAGGTGCAGATGACCGCTGGGAAGCCGTGGTAGCCCAGGAAGTTCGACCGCGCTCCCCGGCGCTCGAGCACCTCCCGCGCCACCTTGTCCAGCTCCGCCGTCGTCACCCCCGGGCGGATGGCCTCACGGGTCCGGGCGTGCATCTCGGCGACGACGCGTCCGGCCCGGCGCATCTTGGCGATCTCCTCCGGCGTGCGTCTCATCGCCCCGTCACCGGCTCAGCCGTGGCGCCGGGCCGGCCCCAGCCGGCCGTCGATGGCGCGGATCAGCCGCTGGGTCACGTGGTCGGGGTGCCCCAGCCCGTCCACGGCCACCAGCCTGTCCTTCTCCAGGTACCACTCGATCAGGGGCGCCGTGGCCTGTTCGTACAGCTGCAACCGGCGCATGATCGCAGCCTCGGTGTCGTCCTCCCGCTGGACCACCTCGCCCCCGCAGTTGTCGCAGGTCCAGTCGAAGCGGGGTGGGTTGTCCACGCTGTAGTTCTTCCCGCAGTCCACGCACACCCGACGGCTGGCCAGACGCCGGAGGACGGCCTCCGTCGGCACCTCGATGTCCACCGCCAGGTCGATGTCGTCCGGGGACAGCAGGACCGAGAGCTGCACCGCCTGGTACACGGTACGGGGGTACCCGTCGAGGATGAAGCCCCGGTGGCTGGTGTCGTCCTGGCCCAGGCGCTCCCGCACCACCCCCACCACCACGTCGTCGGGGATCAGCTCGCCCGCCCTCATGTACTCCTCCGCCTTGCGGCCGAACTCCGAGCGCGACTTCACCGCGGCCCGGAACATGTCCCCGGTCGAGATGTGGGGCACGACGTAGTGCCGAGCAAGCCGCACGCACTGGGTTCCCTTCCCGGCGCCCTGTTTTCCCAAGATGACCAGGCGCGCCCCGGGGACCACTAGCTCCCCGCCGTGTGCCCGCGCGACCCTCTCACTGCTTCAGGAAGCCCTCGTAATTCCGCATCATCAGCTGGCTGTCGATCTGCTTCATGGTCTCCAGGGCGACGCCCACCGCGATGAGCAGGCTGGTCCCGGCGAAGGGGTACCTGTTGATGCTCCAGACGGCCAGCATGATCGAGGGCAGCAGGGCGACGAACGCCAGGAACAGGGATCCGGGCAGGGTGATGCGGTTGAGGATCCCCGCCAGGTAGCGCTCTGTGGGCGGCCCGGGACGGATCCCGGGGATGTAACCGCCCTGCTTGCGGATGATGTCGGCCTGCTGGTGAGGATCGAAGGTGATGGCGGTGTAGAAGTAGGTGAAGAGGATGATCAGCACGCCGTAGAGCGAGATGTACACCACGCTCGTCGGTTGGACGAGGTTGTTGTTGATGAACCTCTGCATGCCTTGCCAGGGCACCACGTTGGACAACAGCACCGGGAAGTAGAGCACCGAGCTGGCGAAGATGATGGGGATGACCCCGGCCTGGTTGACCTTGAGGGGGATGTAGGTGCTCTGGCCCCCGTACATCCTGCGGCCGACGACCCGCTTGGCGAACTGGACGGGGATGCGGCGCTGTCCCTGCTCGACGAAGACGATCGCCACCAGGAGGGCCACGGTGAGGAGCAGGATGATCCCGAACTTCACGTTGCCGCCCTCGGCCCGAACCGCCGCCCCCCCGCCCGGCATGCCCGCCACGACGTTGGCGAAGATCAGAAGCGACATGCCCTGGCCGATGCCCCTCTGGGTTATGAGCTCGCCGAGCCACATGACGAAGGCCGTGCCCGCGGTGAGCGTGAGCACGATGAGCATGACGCGGGGCACGGTGAAGTTGGGGATCAGGTCGATGCTGGTCTGGCCGCCCCCGCCCAGGAACCCGGTGAGCCCGTTGTGGAAGGCGAAGGCCAGACCAGTGGACTGCATGAGGGCCAGGGCCACCGTCATGTAGCGGGCCGTCTGGGTCAGCTTCTTCTGCCCCACCGCCCCCTGGTCCCGCCACTCCTCGAACTTGGGGATGACCACGATCAGCAGCTGGATGATGATCTCGGCCGTGATGTAGGGCATGATCCCGAGCCCGAACACGGCCACCCTGGTGAGCGCTCCTCCCGAGAACAGGTTGATGAACCCGAGGACCCCGGCGCCCTTGGCTGCCGATTGCAGGCGGTGGACCGCTCCCAGGTCGATGCCGGGGACGGTCACCTGGGCGCCCAGCTGGTACAGCCCGATGATGAGCAGGGTGAACAGGATCTTGTTCCGGAGGTCCGGAACCTTGAACATGTTCTTGAGGCTTCCGAGCATTGCGGCTCCTCCGACTGGCCCGGGCTCCGGCGCTACCGGTTCGTCAACGCGCTCCCCCGGGCCGGCGGCCGGCCCCGACCGTACGGCGGGGGGAGGACGGTAACGGTACCGCCCGCGGCGGTGATGGCCCGCTCAGCCGAGCGGGAGAAGGCGTGGGCCTCGACCCTGAGGGCCCGGCCCAACTCCCCCCGGCCCAGGACCTTCACCAGCCCGTGCTTGTGGACGAGCCCGGCGGCCCGCAGGGAGTCAGGGGTGACGGAATCGCCCGCCACGGCCTGGAGGGTGTCCAGGTTGACCACGGTGTACTCCACCCGGAAGGGGTTGGTGAAGCCCTTGAGCTTGGGAATGCGCTGCTTCAGGGGCAGCTGGCCACCCTCGAAGCCGGGCTTGACCGTGTCCCGGGCGCCCTGGCCCTTCATGCCCCGGCCTGCGGTCTTGCCCCGCTTGCCGCCGATGCCCCGGCCGACCCGGCGGCGGGGCCGGGTCGAGCCCGGAGCGGGCTTCAGATCGTGGACCCTCACGACTCCTCCTCGACCACCACCAGGTGGGGGACACGGGCGATCATGCCCCGGATCTCGGGGCGGTCGGGCAGCGTCCTGGTGCTCCCGATGCGGCGCAGGCCCAGGGCCCGCAGCGTCCCCCGGTGCTTGGGCTTGACCCCGATGGCCGAGCGCACCTGGGTGACCTTGAGCTGACCGGCCATCAGGCCACCTCGGTGGGGACGCGGGTGCCCCGCTGGCGCTCGCGGTAGGCGTTGAGCACGCCGGCCGGGGTCACCTCCTCGGGGGACTTGCCCCGCAGCCTGGCCACCTGGTCGGGGCGGTGGAGGGCCTTGAGACCGGCGATGGTGGCGTGGGCCACGTTGATGCTGTTGGAGGAGCCCAGTGACTTGGCCAGGATGTCGTGGATGCCGGCCATCTCCAGGATGGCCCGGGCCGCGCCCCCGGCGATCACGCCCGTACCCGGCGCGGCCGGCTTCAACAGGACCCGGCCCGCGCCGCTCTCGCCGATGACCGGGTGGGTGATGGTCGAGCCCGCCAGGGGGACCTCGAAGAGGTTCTTCTTGGCCTCCTCGATGCCCTTCTGCACGGCCAGCCCGGCCTCCTTGGCCTTGCCGTAGCCCAAGCCGACGCGGCCGTTGGTGTCCCCGATCACCATGAGGGCGGTGAAGGAGAAGCGGCGGCCGCCCTTGACGACCTTGGCCACCCGGTTGACCTTGATGGTGCGTTCCTCGTACTGCGTCTCAGCCATGTCAGAGCTCCAATCCCGCTTGCCTGGCCGCCTCCGCTACGGCGGCGACCCTCCCGTGGTAGAGGAAGCCACCCCGGTCGAAGACCACCCGCTCCACCCCCGCGGCCCGGGCTCGCTCGGCCACCAGGCGACCCACGGACGAGGCCGCGTCCCTGGTGGCGGTGGCCCCGCCGCGCAGCCCGGCCTCCACCGTCGAGGCCGCGGCCACGGTCCGGCCGTTCAGGTCGTCGATCACCTGGGCGGAGATGTGCCGGTTCGACCGGAAGACCGCGAGGCGGGGCCGCTGCGGGGTGCCGACCACCGTCTTGCGCACCCGGGCGTGGCGCCGCTGGCGCAGCTGCAGCCGCTTGCTCGTCGTCACTTGGCCGCCTTCCCCGCCTTGCGCTGGACCTGCTCGCCGGCGTAGCGCACGCCCTTGCCCTTGTAGGGCTCGGGCTTGCGGATCTTGCGGATGTTGGCCGCCGTCTGGCCCACCAGCTCCTTGTCGATCCCCCTCACCACGATGCGGGTGGGGACGGGGACCTCGAAGGTGATCCCCTGGGGGGCGTCGACCACGACGGGGTGGCTGAACCCCAGAGCAAGCTCGATCTGGGACGGGCCCTTGGCCGTGGCCCGGTAGCCGACGCCGACGATCTCCAGCTCCCGGCTGAACCCGGCCGTGACGCCCGTGACCATGTTGGCGACCAGGGAGCGGGTGAGGCCGTGCAGGGCCCGGTTGTGACGCTGGTCGTCGGGCCTCTCGACCAGAAGGGTGGAGTCCTCCTGGCGGACGCGGATCTCGCCCGGCAGCGACCGCTGGAGGCTGCCCTGGGGGCCCTTCACCGTGACCTGTTTCCCGGCGATGGCCACTTCCACGCCGCCGGGGACGGGTATCGGAGATCGTCCGACGCGGGACATCAGTCTCGCCTCCTCCCCGTCACCACACGAAGCAGAGGATCTCGCCGCCCATGCGGCGCTGGCGCGCCTCGCGGTCGGTCATGAGACCCTGGCTGGTGGACAGGACGGCTACTCCAAGGCCACCCAGGACTCGGGGCAGTCCGTCGGCCTTGCTGTAGACCCGGAGCCCGGGCTTGGACACGCGGCGGAGCCCGGAGATGGTCCTGGACCGCTCCGGGGTGTACTTCATCGTGATCTCCAGGACCCGCCCGGGGCGGCCGGGGTCGTCCTGCACGGAGCAGCCCGTGATGTACCCCTCCCGCTCGAGGATGGCCCCCAGGGCCTCCTTGAGCTTGGAGCTCGGCATCCGCACCGTCTCGTGCATGGCGACGTTGGCGTTGCGGATCCTGGTGAGCATGTCCGCGATCGGATCGGTCATCGTCATGGACCGTCGTTCCCCCTACCAGCTCGCCTTCGTCACGCCGGGAACCTCACCCTGGTGGACCATCTCCCGCAGGCAGATGCGGCACAGGCCGAACTTGCGGTAGACGGCGCGGGGCCGGCCGCATCGCCGGCAGCGGGTGTAGGTCTGGACCTTGAACTTGGGCTTGCGCTGCTGCTTCTGTATCAGCGCCTTCTTGGCCATCAGATCTCCTCGTCTCGCCGGGTCCCGGTCACTTCGACCTCCGGACGGGGCGAGCCCGGCGACGGCGGGGCTCGGCCATCCCGATGGGTGCCTCCGTGGCCGAGCGGAACGGGAACCCGAAAGCGGCGAGCAGGGCTCTTCCCTGGTCGTCCGTGGCGCCCGTGGTGACGATGGTGATGTCCATGCCTCGCGTCGTGTCCACCTTGTCGTAATCGATCTCGGGAAAGATGAGCTGCTCCGTCACCCCGAACGTGTAGTTGCCCAGACCGTCGAAGGAGTCGGGGGCCAGGCCCCGGAAGTCGCGGATGCGAGGGATGGCCAGGCTGATGAGGCGGTCGAGGAACTCCCACATGCGGTCGCCTCGCAGCGTCACCTTGCAGCCGATGGCGTTCCCCTTGCGCAGCTTGAAGGCGGCTATCGACTTCTTGGCCCGGGTCGTCACCGGGCGCTGCCCGGTGATGGTCTGCATGTCGCGCACCGCACCCTCCAGCAGCGACTGCTGCTGGGTCGCCCGGCCGACACCCATGTTCACCACGATCTTCTCCAAGCGGGGGACCTGCATGATGTTGGCCAGCCCCAACTGTTCCTTGAGCTGGACCCGCACCTCGTCGAGGTAGCGCTGCTTGAGCCGGGGACGAGGGCCCGCGACCACCGGGGCCGCGCTCACAGGTCCCCTCCGCACTTGCGACAGATGCGAAGCGCATGGCGATTCTGGTGGGCCCGCACTGGGGGCAGAGGATCTGCACGGCCGACACCGGCAACGGCATCTCCTTGTCGATGATGCCGCCCTGCATGGTCGCTCTGGTCGCCCGCTGGTGGCGCTTGGCCCTGTTGGCCCCGTCCACGATCACCTTGCCCACGGCCGGGTAGGCCCGCATGACCTGGCCATCCTTGCCCCGGTCCTTGCCCGACATGACACGGACGCGATCGCCCTTCCGAATTCGCATCACAGGACCTCCGGGGCCAGCGAAACGATGCGCATGAACTTCTTGTCCCGAAGCTCCCGGCCCACCGGTCCGAAGATGCGGGTCCCTCTCGGCTGCTGCTGCTCGTTGATGAGCACGGCCGCGTTCTCGTCGAAGCGGATATAGCTGCCGTCAGGGCGCCGCTTCTCCTTCTTGGTGCGCACGACGACGCACTTGACGACCTCACCCTTCTTCACCGGCGCCCCGGGGATGGCGTCTTTCACGGTGGCCACGAAGATGTCCCCGATGGACGCGTACCGGCGGTGGGAGCCACCCAGCACCTTGATGCACAGGACCTCTCTGGCCCCGGAGTTGTCGGCGACCCGCAAACGGGACTCCTGCTGGATCACTTGGCACGCTCCAGGACCTCTACCAGCCGCCACCGCTTCAGCTTCGACAGCGGACGTGTCTCCTGGACACGGACCCTGTCGCCGATCCTGGTGTCGTTGGTCTCGTCGTGGACGTAGAGGCGCTTGGTGCGCTGCACGGTCTTGGCGTAGCGGGGGTGGCGGACCCTCTCGACCACGGAGACGATGGCCGTCTTGTTCATGGCGTTGGAGACGACGGTGCCCTCCCGCACCTTGCGCCGGTTGGGGCGTCCGTCGGTCTGGCCCGGCGTCTTCTGGTCGGCCATCAGCCCGCCCCGCCCTCGGCCTGGCCACCCTTGTCCGCGCCTGCGCTGACCGCGGCCTCGAGCGCCTCGGCCTCCTCGATCTCCCGCTCGCGCAGCACCGTCAGCATGCGGGCCACGTCCCGGCGCACCTGCCCCAGTCGCTCGGAGTTGTCGAGCTGGCCCGTGACCAGCTGAAACCGCAGGTTGAACAGCTCCTGCTTGGTCTCGCCCAGACGCGAACGCAGCTCGTCCCCGTCCATCTGGCGCAGCTCTTCGGCCGTCGCCATCAGACCTCGACCTCCTCGGACCGCACCACGACCTTGGCCTTGATGGGCAGCTTCTGAATGGCACGCTCCATGGCCGAGCGGGCCAGCTCCTCGTTGACCCCCGACAGCTCGAAGAGGATGCGGCCGGGCTTGACCACGGCCACCCAGTGCTCGGGGTTTCCCTTCCCCGAGCCCATCCTGGTCTCCGCCGGCTTCTGGGTGACGGGCTTGTCGGGGAAGACGCGTATCCAGACCTTCCCGCCCCGGCGCACGTGCCTGGTCATGGCGATTCGAGCGGCCTCGATCTGCCTGGCCGTCAGCCAGGCCGGCTCCAGGGCCTGGATCCCGAACTCCCCGAAGGTCACCGTCGTGCCACCCTTGGCCGTCCCCGACAGACGCCCGCGTTGCTGCTTGCGGTGCTTGACCTTCCGGGGCATGAGCATCTCAGTCGCCCTCCTGGCGGAAGTGGGGCGCCTCGTGGTGCTGCTGCCGCGTGCGGCGCTCGATCTCCTCCTCCTCGGCCAGTATCCGCTCCAGCTCGGGGTCGATCTCGGCCACGATGGGCTTGGCCTCGGCCTCCTCCGGCACCTCGGCCTCGGGCGCCGCTCCCGGCGCCGCGGGCTCACCCGGCTCCCCCTGCTCGGGCCGCCGGCGCCCGCCGCCTGCGGATATGACCCGGCGGGGCCGGCCCTCGCCCGAGGTCCCGCCCGTGGCCATGTCCGCCTCGCGGCGGGTCTTCTCGTCGGCCGAGACCTTGTAGGGGAGGATGTCGCCCTTGTAGATCCAGACCTTGACGCCGATGCGGCCGAAGGTGGTGCGAGCCTCGCGGAAGCCGTAATCGATGTCGGCTCGCAGGGTGTGAAGGGGCACCCGCCCCTCCCGGTAGGCCTCCTTGCGGGACATCTCCGAGCCACCCAGCCGGCCGGCGCACTGGACCCGGATGCCCTGACCGCCCGCCTTCTGGACCGTCTGCAGCGCCCGCTTCATGGCCCGGCGGAAGCTGACCCGCCCGGCCAGCTGGTCGGCGATGCCCTGGGCGATCAGCGCGGCATCGAGCTCGGGCTGGCGGATCTCCTGGATGTTGAGCTGCACCTTGGGGTTGCTGGTCATCTTGGCCAGGTCGGTGCGCAGGCGGTCGGCCTCGGCGCCCCGGCGCCCGATCACTATGCCGGGCCGGGCCGTGTGCACGTCGATGCGAAGCCGGTCCCGCGTCCGCTCGATCTCTATGCGGCTGACCGCGGCCCGCTCCAGCTGGCTCATGAGGTAGTGGCGGATCTTCCAGTCCTCGATCAGGTAGTCCTGGTACTCGCGGTCGTTGAACCAGCGCGACTTCCAGTCCGTGGTGACCCCGAGGCGGAACCCGTAGGGATTGACCTTCTGGCCCATCTACTCGCCCTTCTTCTCTGTGCCCGGCTCGGGCCGGCCCGCCTGTGTCGTGTCGGGCGTCTCGGCCGGGGCGTGCTCCGCGGCCGTGGCCTGCTCCTCGGCGGCGGCCTGCTCCTCGTCCAGGGCCTGCTCCTCCGGTGCCGCGTCCTCGGCCGCGGCCGTCTCCTCGGCCTGGACCGCCTGTGTCGCGTCGGCCATCTCGGCCGGGGCCTGCACCTCGGGCGCCTCGTCCTCGGCCGCCGCCGTCGCCTCGGCTGCCGTCTCGGCCGCGTCGGGAGCCTGCCGCCTGGTCCGGCGACCCCGGGCCACCGCCTGCTCGGCCGCCGCCCGCCTGCCCCCGGCCACCCGGCGGGCCCGCCTGCTCGACGCGTCGGCCGCCTGCCGGGCCCTCAGCCTGCGCAGTCGGTCCTCCGAGAGACGGCTGACGATGATCGTGATGTGGGAGGTGCGCTTGCGGATGCGGGTGGCCCGGCCCCGGGCCCGGGGACGCCAGCGCTTGATGGTCATCCCCTCGTCGGCGAAGCAGGCCGACACGTAGAGCTCCTCGGGGTCGAGCTGGTCGTTGTTCTCGGCGTTGGCCACGGCCGAGGCCAGGACCTTGCCGACCACGTCGGCCGCCTGGCGCTCGCAGATGCGCAGGATGTCGGCGGCCCGGGCCACGTCCTGGCCCCTTATGAGATCGAGGACGGCGCGCACCTTGTACGCCGACATGCGGCAGTACCTCAGCACGGCCCGGGTGCCCTCGCGCTCGTTGGTCTTCATGCCCGGCACCGTCAGCGCCTCCCCGCCCGCTCTTGGCCGGCGTGGTAACGGAACGTGCGCGTGGGTGCGAACTCGCCCAGCTTGTGGCCCACCATGGACTCGGTCACGTAGACGGGGATGTGCTTGCGCCCGTCGTGGACGGCGATGGTGTGACCGACCATGTCGGGGATGATCGTCGATCGGCGCGACCAGGTCTTGATGACCCGCTTCTCGTTGCGGTTGTTGAGCTCGTCCACCTTCTTGAGCAGGTGGTCGTCGACGAAGGGTCCCTTCTTCAGGCTGCGCGGCACGCCGTCCCCCTACCGCCGGGCGCCGCGGGTCCGGCGGCGACGGATGATGAGCTTGTCGGACTCCTTGTGCCTGGCCCGGGTCCTGCCCTCGGGCTTGCCCCAAGGGGAGACGGGGTGGCGGCCGCCCGAGCTCTTGCCTTCGCCTCCACCCAGGGGGTGGTCGACGGGATTCATGGCCACGCCCCGGGTCTGGGGCCGGACGCCCCGCCACCGGTTCCTACCCGCCTTGCCGATGGAGACCAGCTCGGCCTCGGGGTTGCCCACCTCGCCGATGGTTCCCCGGCAGTCGATGGGCACCCGCCGCATCTCGGTCGAGGGCAGGCGCAGAGTGGCGAAGGTGCCCTCCTTGGCCACGAGCTGGATGCTCATGCCCGCGCCCCGGGCCAGCTTGCCGCCCCCGCCCGGCTTCAGCTCCACGTTGTGCACGAGAGAGCCGACCGGGACGTAGCGCAGGGGCAGGGCGTTGCCGGGGCGGATCTCGGCGCCCGGGCCGCTCTGGAGGACGTCGCCGACCCGGACCCGAGCCGGCGCCAGGATGTAGCGCTTCTCGCCGTCGTAGTAGTGGAGCAGGGCGATGCGGGCGTTGCGGTTGGGGTCGTACTCGATGGCCGCGACCTTGGCCGGCACGCCGTCCTTGTTGCGCCTGAAGTCGACCAGGCGGTACTGCTGCTTGTGACCTCCACCGCGGTGCCTGGCCGTCTTGCGCCCGTAGTTGTTGCGCCCGCCCCTCCCCGGCTTGGGTCCCACAAGGGACCGCTCGGGACGGTCGCGGGTGATCTCGGCGAAGTCGGCGACCGTCTGGAAGCGGCGGCCGGCGCTGGTGGGCTTGCGCTTGCGGAGGGGCATGGCGTCTCGCTCAGCTCTCGAACAGGTCGATCCGGTCGTCACCGGCCAGGGTCACGATCGCCCGCTTGGCGTCGGAACGGCTCCCGAAGGTTCCTGTCCGCCGGTTGCGCTTGCGCTTGCCCTTGCGGTTCAACGTGTTCACGTTGGTGACCCGAACGTTGAAGATCGACTCCACGGCCTGGCGGATCTCGGTCTTGGTGGCCCGGGGGTCGACGACGAAGGTGTAGACGCCCTCGTCGAGGAGGGCGTAGGACTTCTCCGACACCACCGGGCGCAGGATCACGTCTCGGGGGTCGTTCATGGCCCGGCTCCGGGCTCGTCGTGGTCGTCCCGCTCACCAGCGGCCGCGGCCTTGCTCTCCGGCGACGGCGACGGCTCAGCCTGGGGCGCAGCTGCCTCCGGCACCGCCGAGGTCAACGGCCCGGGCGCCTCCGGCTCGGCCGCGTCCGACCTGGCCGCCGAGGAGCCCGAAGGCGGGCCCGCCGGCGCCGGCCCCCCCGCCCCGGCCCCGCCCGGGGGCAGGGTGGCCTCGGTGAACACGATCCAGTCGTTGCAGAGCACGTCGTAGGCGTTCAGCTCGCCGACCAGCATGATCTGGACGTCAGGGAGGTTGCGGAAGGACCGGTAGGCCACCTCGTCGTCCGGTCCCAGCACCAGCAGCACCTTCCCCTCGAGGCCCAGGGCCTCCAGGGCGGCCGTGGCCTCCTTGGTGCGGGGGGCGGCGAAGCTCCAGCGATCGACGACGGCAACCCTGCCCTCCGAGGCCCGGTCGGACAGGGCGGAGCGCAGGGCCAGCTGGACCATCTTCTTCGGGGTGCGCTGGCGGTAGTCGCGGGGCTTGGGGCCCGCGGCCACGCCCCCGCCGGCCCAGTGCGGTGCCCGGGTCGAGCCCTGGCGGGCCCGACCCGTCCCCTTCTGGCGCCAAGGCTTGCGTCCGCCGCCCCGGACCTCGGCCCGGGTGAGGGTGCTGTGAGTCCCGGCCCGCGCCGCGGCGAGCTGGGCGGTGACCACCTGGTGCATCACGGCCACGTTGGGCTCTACCCCGAACAGGGACGGGTCGAGGTCGACAGGCCGGACCGTGGCCCCGTCCTGGGAGCGGAGGTCGACGCTCGTCATGGCTTGGTCCCCTTCACCGCGTCCCGGATGAGCACGAGCCCGCCCCGGGGCCCGGGCACCGCCCCCTTCACGAGCAGCAGCTCGCGGTCGGGATCGGCCGCCACCACCTCGAGGTTCAAGGTCGTGACCCGCTCCGCCCCCAGCCGGCCCGCCATGCGCGTGCCCTTGAAGACCCGGGCCGGGGTGGCGCAGGCGCCGACCGACCCGGGCGCCCGGTGCTTCTTGTGGTTCCCGTGGGAGGCGCCCTGGCCCTTGAAGTTGTGGCGCTTCATGGAGCCGGCGAAGCCCTTGCCCTTGCTCACGGCGGTGACGTCGACCAGCTCGCCCGCGGCCAGGACCCCGACGCCGATCTCCTGGCCCACCTGGTAACCGCTGGCGTCGTCCAGCCTGAGCTCGACCAGCCGCTTGCCGGGCGCCACATCGGCCCGGGCGAAGTGGCCGACCTCGGGCTTGGACAGGGTCCCGGACCGGCGGATCCCGTAGGTGACCTGCAGGGCGGAGTAGCCGTCCCGCTCCGGCGTCTTCACCTGCACCACCCGGGCGGGCGCGACCTTGACGACGGTGACCGGTATGGCGCGGTTCTGGTCGTCCCAGACCTGCGTCATGCCGACCTTCTCGCCGACAATCGCCTTGGTCGCCATCTCAGGGCCTTCTTCCGTCCCTTCTCACCCATTTCGCTGTCCCCGGCGGGAATCCGCAGGCGCCGACCGTCGCCGGAGACGATCGAGCCATACGCGCACGCTCCGCCCGGGTCGGACCAGGGCGGAGCGCTCCTTCGGTTGTGCCGTGAGGTCCCCACCGGAACCGGGCGCTCACGGACCTAGATTCTCGATTTCGTACCGGGAGCAGGGCTTCCGGACCGAGGGACTATATCGCGTCCCGTCAGGACGGGCCCCGGGCGGGATCGGGAGGCGGCGGGCCGTCGGGCCCGTCAGGTGATCTTGATCTCGATGTCGACGCCGGCGGGCAGCTCCAGGCGCTGCAGGGAGTCGACCGTCTTGGGGGTGTGCTCCACGATGTCCAGCAGCCGCTTGTGGATCCGCATCTCGAAGTGCTCCCGGCTGTCCTTGTACTTGTGGGGGGAGCGAATCACGGTGTAGCGGTGCTTGTCCGTGGGGAGGGGGACGGGCCCCCGCACCTTGGCCTGGGTGCGCAGCACCGTCTCCACGATCTTCTTGGTCGACTGGTCGATGACCTCGTGGTCGTAGGCCTTGAGCCGTATGCGGATCTTCTGCCTGCTCCCGTCGGCCATGGATCTACTTGATGATCGTGGTGACGCGGCCTGCACCCACCGTGCGGCCGCCTTCCCGGATGGCGAAGCGAAGCTGCTCGTCCATGGCGATGGGCTTCTGCAGCTCGACCATCATCGAGGTGTTGTCCCCGGGCATGACCATCTCCGTCCCCTCGGGAAGGCTGATGGAGCCGGTCACGTCGGTCGTGCGGAAGTAGAACTGGGGCCTGTAGTTGTTGAAGAAGGGCTTGTGCCTGCCGCCCTCCTCCTTGGTCAGGATGTACACCTGGGCCTCGAAGTTGGTGTGGGGCGTGATGGAGCCGGGCTTGGCCAGCACCTGGCCCCGCTCGACCTCCTCCTTCTTGGTGCCCCGCAGGAGGGCCCCGATGTTGTCGCCGGCCTGGCCCTGGTCCAGGAGCTTGCGGAACATCTCCACGCCCGTGCAGACGGTCTTGGCCGTGGGCCGGAGGCCGACGATCTCGACCTCGTCGCTGACCTTGACGATCCCCTGCTCCACCTTGCCCGTCACCACCGTGCCCCGGCCCTGGATGGTGAAGACGTCCTCGATGGGCATGAGGAAGGGCTTGTCCAGCTCGCGCGTGGGCTCGGGCACGTAGTTGTCGACCGCGTCCATGAGCTCGAGGATCTTGGGCGTCCACTCCGGGTCCCCCTCCAGCGCCTTCAGCGCCGACACCCGCACCACCGGGGTGTCGTCGCCAGGGAACTCGTAAAGGGTGAGCAGCTCGCGCACCTCGAGCTCGACCAGGTCGAGGAGCTCCTCGTCGTCGACCATGTCGGCCTTGTTGAGGGCCACGACGATGGAGGGAACCCCCACCTGGCGGGCCAGGAGCACGTGCTCGCGCGTCTGGGGCATGGGTCCGTCCGCGGCGGAGACGACCAGGATGGCCCCGTCCACCTGGGCCGCGCCGGTGATCATGTTCTTGATGTAGTCGGCGTGGCCGGGCATGTCGACGTGGGCGTAGTGACGGTTCGCCGTCTGGTACTCCACGTGGGCGATGTTGATGGTGATGCCCCGCTGCTTCTCCTCCGGCGCCTTGTCGATGTCGTCGAAGGCGTAGAAGCTCGTCCCGGAGGGGTCGCGCTCGGACAGGACCTTGGTGATGGCCGCGGTGAGCGTGGTCTTACCGTGGTCGATGTGGCCCATCGTCCCGATGTTGAGGTGTGGCTTCGTCCGCTCGAACTTCTTCTTGGCCATGGTGTACCTGGGCTCCGTCTCGTCTCGATGGCGCCTGGCAGGCGCCGCCTCTCACCGTCCCGTCCTACTCACCGCGAACCCGGGCGACGATCTCGCGTGAGATCGACTCCGGGACCTCCTGGTAGGAGTGGAACTGCATCGTGTAGGTCGCCCGCCCCTGTGTGCGCGAGCGCAAATCCGTAGCGTAGCCGAACATCTCCGACAGCGGGACCTGAGACTGGATGACCTGGCTCGTGCCCCGCTGGTCCATCCCCTCGATCCGCCCACGCCGGGAGGAGAGGTCGCCGATGACATCGCCCATGTACTCCTCCGGGGTCACGACCTCGACGTGCATGACGGGCTCGAGCAGGACGGGCCGGGCCCGCTTGGCCGCCTCCTTCACGGCCATGGAGCCGGCGATCTTGAAGGCCATCTCCGAGGAGTCCACCTCGTGGAAGGAACCGTGGACCAGGGTGGCCCGCAGGTCGACCACCGGGTAGCCGGCCAGGACCCCCGAGGTCATGGCCTCCTGGATGCCCGCGTCCACCGACGAGATGTACTCCTTGGGGATCACCCCGCCCACGATCTTGTCAACGAACTGGTATCCGCCGCCGGGGCCGGTCGGCTCCAGATCGATGACCACATGGCCGTACTGGCCCCGGCCGCCGGTCTGGCGCACGTAGCGCATCTCGACCTTCTGAACGGCCTGCTTGATCGTCTCCCGGTAGGCCACCTGGGGCTTGCCCACGTTGGCGTCGACCTTGAACTCCCGCAGCATGCGGTCGACCAGCACCTCGAGGTGGAGCTCGCCCATCCCGCCGATCACGGTCTGGCCCGTCTCCTCGTCGGAGTGGACCTGGAAGGTGGGGTCCTCCTCGGCCAGGGACTGCAGGGCCCGGGACAGGCGGTCCTGGGCGTCCTTGGTCTTGGGCTCCACGGCCACGTGGATCACCGGCTCGGGGAACTCCAGGGATTCGAGAACGATCGGGGCGTTGGCGTCGCACAGGGTGTCGCCCGTGGTGGTCTGCTTCAGCCCCACCAGGGCCACGATGTCGCCGGCGAAGGCCGCTTCCCGGTCCTCCCGGTGGTTGGCGTGCATCTGCAGGATGCGCCCCACCCTCTCCTTGCGGTCCTTGGTCGAGTTGAGGACGGAACCGCCCTTCACCAGGCTGCCGCTGTAGACCCGGGCGTAGGTCAGCTTGCCCATGTGGGGGTCGGTCATGATCTTGAAGGCCAGGGCCGAGAAGGGGGCGTTGTCGTCGGCCGGCCGCTCCAGCTCCTCTATCCCCTTGATGTCGAGGCCCTTGGTGGGGGGGACGTCGACGGGGCTGGGGAGGAAGTCGATGACGGCGTCCAGCATGGGCTGCACGCCCTTGTTCTTGAACGCGGATCCGGCCAGGACGGGCACGACGTGGTTGTCCACGGTCCCGGCCCGGAGGGCCCTGCGCAGGTCGTCGGCCGTGATCTCCTCGTCGCCGACGTACTTCTCCATGACGGTGTCGTCGAAGTTGGAGAGAACGTCGACCAGCTCGTGACGCCAGTGTTGGGCCTGGTCGAGGAGCTCGGGGGGTACGTCCTGGACCTCCCAGCGCTCGCCCATGCCCTCCTCCCACACCAGGCCCTTCATGCCGATGAGGTCGACGCAGCCCCGGAAGTTGCCCTCGGCGCCGATGGGGATCTGGACCACGGCGGGCCTGGCGTCCAGCCGGTCGCGGATCATCTCCACGGCCCGGAAGAAGTCGGCGCCGATGCGGTCCATCTTGTTGATGAAACAGATGCGGGGGACGCCGTACTTGTTGGCCTGGCGCCACACCGTCTCGGTCTGGGGCTCGACCCCGGCCACCGCGTCGAAGACGGCGACGGCGCCGTCCAGGACCCGCAGCGAGCGCTCCACCTCCACGGTGAAGTCGACGTGACCGGGCGTGTCGATGATGTTGATCCAGGTGTCCTTCCACTTGCAGGTGGTGGCCGCGGACGTGATGGTGATGCCCCGCTCCTGCTCCTGGATCATCCAGTCCATCGTGGCCGCGCCCTCGTGGACCTCCCCCATCTTGTAGTTCTTGCCCGTGTAGTAGAGGATCCGCTCCGTCGTCGTCGTCTTGCCCGCGTCGATGTGGGCCATGATCCCGATGTTCCGGGTCCTGGCCAATGGGAACTCACGTATGGTCGGGGCTTGAGGCATTTGAGGCTCCTTCGGGCGCTGCGGGAGCGCGGCCGAGCTATTGCAGGCTGCGGGACCGGGTGCGTAGCGACGGCCCGACCCGCTCGGGGTCTTCTCGGGTAGCCATCACCACCGGTAGTGCGCGAACGCCTTGTTCGACTCCGCCATCTTGTGGAGGTCCTCCCGCCGCTTCACCGCCGAGCCGACGCCGTTGGAGGCGTCGAGCAGCTCGGAGGCCAGGCGCTGGGCCATGGCCTTCTCCCTGCGCTGGCGGCTGTATCCCACCAGCCAGCGGATGGCGAGCGTCGTCGCCCGCCGGGGCCGCACCTCCACGGGCACCTGGTAGGTGGCGCCCCCAACCCGGCGGCTGCGCACCTCCAACTGGGGCTTGGTGTTCTCCACCGCCCGCTTCAGCGTGGTCACGGGCTCGCCGCCCGTCTTGTCCCGCACCACGTCCAGCGCGTCGTAGACGATGCTCTCGGCCAGCGAGCGCTTCCCCCGGGACAGGATCTTGTTCACCAGCTGGGTCACCAGCACCGACCGGTACACGGGGTCGGGCATGAGCTCTCGCCTGGGTGCGGGGCCCTTGCGCGGCATCAGGACTCCCTCTTGGCGCCGTAGCGGCTGCGGGCCTGCTTGCGGTCGCGCACGCCGGAGGTGTCGAGGGTGCCGCGGATGATCTTGTAGCGCACGCCGGGCAGGTCCTTCACCCGGCCACCCCGCACGAGGACGATGGAGTGCTCCTGCAGGTTGTGGCCCACGCCGGGGATGTAGGCGGTCACCTCGACACCGCTCGTCAGGCGCACCCGGGCCACCTTGCGCAGTGCGGAGTTGGGCTTCTTCGGCGTCGTCGTGTAGACCCGCGTGCACACCCCCCGGCGCTGGGGCGCGCCCTTCAGGGCGGGGGTCTTGGTCTTGGATTGCTTCGACTCCCGGCCCTTGCGGACCAGTTGGGCGATGGTGGGCACGCCTGACCTCGGCGACGATGAGACGACGGATAGGGGCGGTGGCTGCCGATCGGGCGCGAAACACCTGGTCAGCTGGCTACAACATCCTATGGTGCGCCCAGGGGCGCGGCAAACGACTAGGGCAGTCTAGGCGGGCTCCTGGGCCTCCCCGCCCTCCCCGGAGGCCATCCACCCCGCGCTCTGGACGCCCTCGCCCTCGGCCCGGGAGCCGTCGCCGGTGCCGATGCTGGCCAGCCAGGCGGCCAGGTCCTCGGCCTCGGTGTCGGCCTCCGAGGTCCAGAAGGTCATGTGCTCGGCCTCGGGTGCCTCCATGTCCACGTCGCGGTAGCGGCGCATGCCCGTGCCCGCGGGGATGAGCTTGCCGATGATGATGTTCTCCTTGAGGCCGAAGAGACGGTCGGACTTGCCCTCGATGGCGGCCTCGGTCAGCACCCTGGTGGTCTCCTGGAAGGAGGCGGCCGACAGCCACGAGTCGGTGGCCAGCGAGGCCTTGGTGATGCCCATCAGCTCGGGACGGCCCTCGGCCGGGCGGTTGCCCTCCTGGACCAGGGTGCGGTTGACCTCCGCGTAGACGCGGGAGTCGACCCGCTCGCCGGGCAGGAAGGTGGACTCGCCCGGCTCGGCCACCGAGACCCGGCGCAGCATCTGGCGCACGATGAGCTCGATGTGCTTGTCGTGGATCGACACGCCCTGGTCCCGGTAGACCTTCTGGACCTCCTCCACCAGGTACTGCTGGGTCTCGCGGATGCCCTTGATCTCGAGGAGCTCCTTGGGATCCTTGGGCCCCTCGACCAGGGCGTCGCCCGCGGACACGTCCTGACCCTCGCTGACCTCCAGATGGGCCCGGGGCGAGACGTTGTAGCTGTCCTCGCTACCGTCGTCGCCGACGATGGTGATGCGCCGTCCGTTCTCCTCCTCGGTGATGCGGACGACCCCGGAGGTGCGGGCCAGCACAGCCGCGCCCTTCGGAGTGCGGGCCTCGAACAGCTCGACGACGCGGGGCAGGCCGTGGGTGATGTCCTCCCCGGCGATGCCGCCGGTGTGGAACGTGCGCATGGTGAGCTGGGTTCCGGGCTCGCCGATGGACTGGGCCGCAATGACCCCCACGGCCTCGCCCAGCTCGATGTTGCGGTTGGTGGCCAGCGACAGCCCGTAGCAGGAGCCGCAGACGCCGTGCTCCGACTCGCAGGTGAGCACCGAGCGGACCCGGACACGGTTGAGCCCGGTGTCGTCACGCAGACGGGCGAGTTCCTCGTCGCCGACCATGGTGCCGGCGTCCATGATGGTGCCGTCGGCCAGCGTGACGGGCTCGACCAGGACCCGGCCGTAGATGCGGGTCTCCAGGTAGGAGCGCCGGCCGGGCTCGTCGGGCACCACGCTCTCCACCCAGATGCCGCGGTTCGTCTCGCAGTCGTCCTCGCGGACGATGAGCTCCTGGGCCACGTCGACCAGGCGGCGGGTGAGGTAGCCGGAGTCGGCCGTGCGCAGGGCGGTGTCGGCGAGGCCCTTGCGGGCGCCGTGGGTGGAGATGAAGTACTCCAGTACCGACAGGCCCTCCCGGAAGGAGGAGATGATCGGGCGGGGGATCATCTCTCCCCGGGGGTTCGACACCAGGCCCTTCATGCCCGCGATCTGGCGCACCTGCTGGGGGTTACCGCGAGCGCCGGAGTGCACCATCATGTCCAAGGGGTTGAACGCCAGCGAGGACAGCGTGCGGTCCATGGCCTGGCCCACCAGCGAGTTGGCCGACGTCCAGATCTCGATCTCCTTCTGGCGCCGCTCGTCGTCGGTGATGATGCCCCGCCGGAACTGCGACTCCGCCTTCTCCGCCTCCTTCTCGAAGCGGTCGATGATCCCCGCCTTCTCCGGCGGCGTGCGGATGTCGTCCATGGACATGGTCAGGCCCGACTGGGCCGCGTAGCGGAAGCCCAGGTCCTTGATCTGGTCGAGGCTGGCCGCCACCCTCGCCTTGGGGTAGTTGGCCGCGAGCTGCTCGATGATGGCCGAGATGGGACGGTTGCGCTTGCCCACCACGTCGTTCACGTAGGCGAAGTCATCGGGGAGCGCGGCGTTGAAGAGGAGCCGACCGGGGGTGGTCTCGATCTCCTCGAAGGGAGCCTCTCCGTCCTCCGCCTCCCTGGGGATGCGCACCTTCACCAGGGCATGGAGGGCGACGTCTCCGGCCTCGAAGGCGTGCTCGACCTCCCACAGGTGGCGGAAGACCCGCCCCTCGCCCTTGGCGTCCTTGACCTCCAGGGTGAGGTAGTAGGCGCCGAACACCATGTCGTTGGTGGGCACGGTGATGGGCCTGCCCGTGGCGGGGGACAGGATGTTGTTGGCCGAAAGCATGAGGACGCGGGCCTCGGCCTGGGCCTCGGCCGAGAGGGGCAGGTGGACGGCCATCTGGTCCCCGTCGAAGTCGGCGTTGAAGGCGGTGCAGACCAGGGGGTGGATCTGGATGGCCTTGCCCTCGACCAGAACGGGCTCGAAGGCCTGGATCCCCAGGCGGTGCAGGGTGGGAGCACGGTTGAGCAGGACCGGGTGCTCCTTGATGACCTCCTCGAGCACGTCCCACACCTGCGGGCGCCGACGCTCCACCATGCGCTTGGCCGACTTGATGTTCTGGGCCATCTCGGTGTCGACCAGACGCTTCATGACGAAGGGCTTGAACAGCTCCAGGGCCATCTGCTTGGGCAGGCCGCACTGGTGCAGCTTCATGGTGGGCCCCACCACGATCACGGAGCGGCCCGAGTAGTCGACCCGCTTACCCAGCAGGTTCTGGCGGAAGCGGCCCTGCTTGCCCTTGAGCATGTCGGACAGGCTCTTGAGGGGACGGTTGCCCGGACCGGTCACCGGACGGCCCCGGCGGCCGTTGTCGAACAGGGCGTCGACCGCCTCCTGGAGCATGCGCTTCTCGTTGTTCACGATGATCTCGGGGGCACCCAGGTCGAGCAGCCTCTTGAGCCGGTTGTTGCGGTTGATGACCCGCCGGTAGAGGTCGTTGAGGTCGGAGGTGGCGAAGCGGCCGCCGTCGAGCTGCACCATGGGGCGCAGGTCGGGGGGGATGACGGGAACGGCGTCCAGGATCATGGCCCGGGGGTCGTTCACGCGCCGCCCGTTGTCGTCCCGACGGTTGAAGGCCGAGACGATCTTCAGGCGCTTGATGGCCTTCTGTTTGCGCTGGGCCGAGAGAGGACGCCGGCCGTCGGTGGCGTCGATCCCCTCCCGGAGCTTGATCTCCTCGGCGTCGAAGTCGATGCGGTCGATGAGGCGGGCGATGGCCTCTGCTCCCATGCCGCCCTCGAAGTAGTCGCCGTAGCGGTCGCGCAGCTCGCGCCACAGCAGCTCGTCCTCGATGATCTTGCGGGGGAAGATGTCCCGGAACTCGTCGAAGGCCCGCTGGACCAGGTCGAGCTCGGCCTGGGAGCGCTCCCGCAGGACGCCGATCTCCTTCTCCGCCGCCTTCTGCCTGGCCTTCAGCTCGGAGTCCTTGGCCCCCTCCGCCTCCAGCCCGGCGACCTCCTTCTCGAGGTCCTCGAAGCGCCGGGCGATGTCGTTCTCCGTCTGGCGCCTGATCTCCTCCAGCTCCTCGGCCAGCTCGGCCTCGAGGTTGGGCAGGTCCTCGTGGCGTTTGTCGTCGTCCACCCAGGTGACCAGGTTGGCGGCGAAGTAGATGACCTTCTCGAGCTGCTTGGCCTTGAGCTCCTCACGGGCCTCGGTGCCCATCAGCAGGTAGGCCAGCCACGACCGGGTACCCCGCAGGTACCAGATGTGGACCACGGGGGCGGCCAGCTCGATGTGGCCCATGCGCTCGCGCCGGACCTTGGAACGGGTGACCTCGACGCCGCAGCGCTCGCAGATGATGCCCCGGAAGCGGACGCGCTTGTACTTGCCGCAGTAGCACTCCCAGTCCTTGGTGGGCCCGAAGATCTTCTCGCAGAAGAGACCGTCCTTCTCCGGGCGCAGGGTCCGGTAGTTGATGGTCTCGGGCTTCTTGACCTCGCCGTTTGACCAGGTGCGGATGGAATCGGCCGTAGCCAGACCTATCCGCAGCTGGTCGAAGTTGTTTACGTCCAGCATCTAACGACCTCCGTACCTGCCTCCGCGACCGCCGCGCTCATCAATACCTACCGCCGCGCTCGGCAGCGCGGCGCTCGTCCTCTTCGTCCGACCCCCGCTCCGGCCGGCTGATGTCGATCCCGAGCTCCTCTGCGGTGCGGAAGATGTCCTCGTCCAGCTCCCGCATCTCGATCTCCTCACCAGTGGTGGAGAGGACCTCAACGTTGAGGCAGAGCGACTGCATCTCCTTGATGAGCACCTTGAAGCTCTCGGGGATGCCGGGCTCGGGGATGTTCTCGCCCTTCACGATCGCCTCGTAGACCTTGACCCGGCCGAGCACGTCGTCGGACTTGATGGTGAGCAGCTCCTGCAGCGCGTAGGCCGAGCCGTAGGCCTCGAGGGCCCAGACCTCCATCTCGCCGAAGCGCTGGCCGCCGAACTGCGCCTTTCCTCCCAGGGGCTGCTGGGTGATCATCGAGTAGGGGCCGGTCGACCGGGCGTGGATCTTGTCGTCCACCAGGTGGGCCAGCTTCAGGATGTAGACGAAGCCCACGCTCACCGGGTTGTCGTAGGGCTGGCCCGTGCGCCCGTTGAAGAGCACGCACTTGCCGTCCGACCCGATGAGCCGGTCGCCGTCGATCGACTCGGGGGTGAGGCGTTCGAAGATCTGCTTCATGGTGGGGTGGTCGCCCGCCTTGTCCTCCTCGTCCCAGTGGGCGCCGTCGAACACGGGGGTCGACACCCAGACGGCCGGATCGGTGCGGGGCCGGGTCTTGTTCTCGGTGCCGCGGACGGGCGTCTCGGCCAGATCGCAGTTCTCCCAGCCCCAGCGGGCGGCGTAGCCGAGGTGGGACTCGAGAACCTGGCCCACGTTCATGCGGCTGGGCACACCCAGGGGATTGAGGATGATGTCCACGGGTGTGCCGTCGACCAGGAAGGGCATGTCCTCGGCGGGCAGGATCTTGGAGATCACACCCTTGTTGCCGTGACGGCCGGCCAGCTTGTCGCCTTCGGAGATCTTGCGCTTCTGGGCGACGTAGACCCGCACGAGCTGGTTGACCCCGGGGGGCAGCTCGTGCTGGTCCTCCCGGGAGAAGACGCGCACGTCGATGACCTTGCCCGACTCGCCGTGGGGCACCTTGAGGCTGGTGTCGCGGACCTCTCGCGCCTTCTCACCGAAGATGGCCCGCAGCAGGCGCTCCTCGGGGGTGAGCTCGGTCTCGCCCTTGGGGGTGACCTTGCCCACGAGCACGTCGCCCGGGCCCACCTCGGCTCCGATGCGGATGATGCCCCGCTCGTCGAGGTCCTTCAGGATCTCCTCGGACAGGTTGGGGATGTCCCGGGTGATCTCCTCGGCGCCGAGCTTGGTGTCCCGGGCGTCGACCTCGTGCTCCTCGATGTGGATCGAGGTGAGCACGTCGTCCTTGACCAGGCGCTCGGAGAGGATGATGGCGTCCTCGAAGTTGTAGCCCTCCCACGGCATGAAGGCCACGAGCAGGTTCTTGCCCAGGGCCAGCTCGCCGTTGTGGGTGGAGGGCCCGTCGGCCAGCACGTCGCCCTTCTTGACCTTCTGGCCCTCGTCGACCAGCGCCTTCTGGTTGATGCACGTGTTCTGGTTCGAGCGCCGGAACTTGGCCAGGCGGTACACCTTGCGGCCCAGGACCGCCCCCGCCGCGTCCTTCTGGTTGGCGCTGAACTCGACCACGATGTGGTCGCCCGTCACCTCGGCGATCGTTCCGTCGCCCTCGGCCAGGATCACGTCGCCCGCGTCGCGCGCGGCCCGGGCCTCGACGCCCGTGCCGATGTACGGCGCCTCGGGCACCAGGAGGGGGACCGCCTGCTTCTGCATGTTGGCGCCCATCAGGGCCCGGTTGGCGTCGTCGTGCTCGATGAAGGGGATGAGGGCTGTCGACACCGACACGATCTGCTTCGGGGACACGTCCATGAGGTCGACCTCGGACGCGGGAACGGCGTCGACCTCGCTGGTCGTGCCATAGGACGTGGAGGTGGCGCCCACGCGGACGCCCGCTCCCTGGGGACCGCGCCGGACCAGGACGCGGTCCTCCGCGAAGCGCCCCTCGGCGTCCAGCTTGGCGTTGGCCTGGGCGATGACGTGCTCCTCCTCCTCATCGGCGGGGAGGAAGTCGATCTGGTCGGTAACGCGTCCGTCCACGACCTTGCGGTACGGGGTCTCGATGAAGCCGTACTCGTTGACCCGGGCGTAGGTGGCGAGTGCGCCGATGAGGCCGATGTTCGGGCCCTCGGGCGTCTCGATGGGGCACATGCGCCCGTAGTGGGAGGTGTGGACGTCACGGACCTCGAAACCGGCCCGCTCCCGGGAGAGACCGCCGGGGCCCAGGGCCGACAGCCGGCGCTTGTGGGCCAGCCCCGAGAGCGGGTTGTGCTGGTCCATGAACTGCGAGAGCTGGCTGGTACCGAAGAACTCCTTGATGGAGGCGACCACGGGCCGGATGTTGATGAGGGTCTGGGGCGTGATGGC
>VAXP01000019.1 GCA_005884125.1 Actinomycetota bacterium
GAGCCGGGCCGCCGCCCCTGCCGGGCCGCCGTCCCAACTGGGCCGCCGTCCCAACGGGGCCGCCGTCCCAACGGGGCCGCCGTCCTAGAGGAGACCCGGCCCCGTCCTGTTGACCGCTGTCACCGTGTCCGTGGCCGCTCAGTACAAGAAGGTCGTGAGGATGGCGGTCTCCACCTCGCCGGGCTCGGCCGCCCAGGCGTCGACGGCCGCACCGCCGGCCTGGTCGCCCATGCTCACGACCTTCGTGCCCGGCCATGCCCCCTTGATCCTGGGCCCGGCGTCCTCGGCCGAGATCCCGTCGCCCAGAACCACAACCTCCACGCTCCCGCCCAGCAAGGCGCTGTAGAGCTCCCCGAGATCCGAAGCCTGAGCGACGACCTTCGAGTCGAACCCTGTCGCGGCGCGCGCCAGCTGGTGGGCGGCGCGCCGGTTCCTGGCGCACACCGCCACGCGGATCGCCCCCGCAGTCGCCTCCATCGCTGACCCCCAATTGTCGTGCCCGATCGGTGATTCGACAGTCGACGCCGCCGTTCCTGCCTCGCTGGGCGCCGGTGCCAGGCCGCTAACCTCGCGGAACATGACGCCCGCGACCGCGACCGAGCTCGGACACCGCGCCCGGGACGCGGCCCGGGTCCTGGCGCTGGCCTCCACCGCGGCCAAGGACGAGGCCCTGACGCGGGCCGCCGACCTGCTGGTGGACCGGGCCGACGAGATCCTGGCCGCCAACACCCAGGACGTGGGCCGGGCGGAGACGGCCGGGACCGCGGCCACGGTCGTCGACCGTCTCCGCCTGACCGAAGCCCGCGTCGCGGCCATGGCCGGTGGCCTGCGCACCGTGGCCGGGCTGCCCGACCCCGTGGGCGAGGTGGTGGAGGGCTGGGTGCGACCGAACGGCCTGCGCATCCGCCGGGTGCGCGTCCCCCTGGGCGTGGTCGCCATCGTCTACGAGAACCGTCCCAACGTCACCAGCGACGCAGCCGCGCTGTGCCTCAAGTCGGGGAATGCGGCGTTCCTGCGGGGCTCATCGGCGGCGCTGCGGTCCAACCTGGCCATCGCCAGGCTGCTCAGGGAGGCGCTGGCCAAGGCGGGTTTGCCCGAGGACGCGGCCATCGTGGTGGAGGACACCAGCCACGAGGCCGCAATCGAGTTCATGCGTCTGCGGGGCGTGATCGACTGCCTCATCCCCCGGGGCGGGCCGTCGCTCATCCGGGCCGTCCTCGAACACGCCACCGTCCCGTACGTCATCGACGGCGACGGCAACTGCCACGTCTACGTCGACGCGGCTGCCGACCTGGACAGCGCCCTGTCCATTGTCGTCAACGCCAAGACCCAGCGCCCCAGCGTGTGCAACGCCGCGGAGTCGCTGCTCGTGCACCAGGCCGTGGCCGCCGAGTTCCTCCCCCGGGCTCGCGACGCGCTGGCCGGTGTCGAACTGGTGGGCGACGAGGAGACCCGCCGCATCCTGCCCGGCGTCGGACCCGGGTCGGAGGAGGACTTCGCCCGGGAGTTCCTCGACCTCAAGATGAGCGTGGCCGTGGTGCCCTCCCTGGACGGCGCCATGGACCACATCCGCCGCTACGGGTCGGGCCACACCGAGGCCATCGTCACGACCGACCTGGCCGCCGCCTCCCGCTTCGTGCAGGAGGTCGACGCCGCCGTGGTCATGGTCAACGCCTCGACCCGGTTCACCGACGGTGAGGAGTTCGGCTTCGGCGCCGAGATCGGCATCTCCACCCAGAAGCTGCACGCCCGGGGCCCCATGGGCCTGCGCGAGCTGACCACGCTCAAGTACGTGGTCGAAGGGAACGGGCACATCCGTACCTGACAGCAATTGACCGGGCGGTCAAGTTGCGGGGTAGCCTCTCCGGATGGCGCCCACCCCTCGCTTCGGTTCCGTCCCCGAGGTCCGTGAGGGCCTTCGCACCGTCGACTACCTGGCCGACGAGGGAATCGCCGGGGTCGTCTACCTGGCCGACCGGCTGGGCAAGCCCGTGCTCATCGAGGGCCCGGCCGGGACGGGCAAGACCGAGCTGGGCAAGAGCGTGGCCAGCATGACCGGGTCCCGGCTCATCCGCCTCCAGTGCTACGAGGGACTGGACGAGTCCAAGGCCCTCTACGAGTGGAACTACAAGAAGCAGCTCCTCCGCATCCAGGCCCAGAGGGTGGCCGAGGAGGACGGTGCGGCAGCCAACTGGCACGACATCGAGGAGGACATCTTCAGCGAGGAGTTCCTCCTGACCAGGCCTCTGCTGGAGGCCATCCGGGCCGACGAGCCCGTGGTCCTCCTGGTGGACGAGGTCGACAGGGTCGAGGTGGAGACCGAAGCGCTCCTGCTCGAGGTCCTGTCCGACTACCAGGTGTCGATACCTGAGCTGGGAACGGTCTCGGCCCACCAGATCCCGCTGGTGTTCCTGACGTCGAACAACACCCGTGAGCTGTCCGAGGCGCTCAAGCGGCGCTGCCTCTATCTGCATATCGACTATCCCGACCTGGAACGGGAGAAGGAGATCGTGCTGGCCCGGGTCCCGGGGATCTCCGAGCACCTGGCCGACCAGATCGTGCGCATCGTGCGCTCGCTGCGGACGCTGGAGCTGAAGAAGCACCCCTCCATCTCCGAGACACTCGACTGGGCCCGGACCCTGCTCCTGCTGGGGCTGGAGGGCATCGACGCCGACCAGGCCAAGGCCACCCTCCACATCCTGCTCAAGTACCAGAGCGACATCGCCAAGGCCACCAAGGAGCTGACCGTGGCCGAGCCTGCGTGAGGGACGCGCCGGTCGGGACCCGACGGGCGGTCCGTCAACGATGATCGACCTGCTGGCCGGCTTCATCCAGCAGCTGCGGGCCGCGGGGCTCCCGGTGTCGCTGACCGAGAACCTGGACGCCATGGAGGCCGTGCGCCACATCCCGCTGGAGGACAGGGAGGCGTTCAAGTACGCGCTGGCTGCGACGCTGGTGAAGAGCAACGCCCACTGGAAGGCCTTCGAGACGGTCTTCGAGGTCTACTTTTCGCTCCGGGGCTCCGACCTCTCCCATGGCTCGGAGGAGGGCGACGGCCAGGGGGACATGGACGAGCTCCTGGAGCGGCTCTCGAGCGAGGTGGCCGCCGTCCACGGTGGGGCCATGGAGGCGCTCACCCCCGAGCAGCTGGCCGAGATGCTGTACCGGGCTCTGCAGCACGCGGACGAAGCCATCCTGCGGGCCCTGGCCCGACAGGCCGTCACCCGCTTCGCGGGGATGGAGCCGGGGCGGCCGGTGGGCGGTACCTACTACCTGTATCGGACGCTGCGGAACCTGGACCTCGACGCCGTGCTCGAGCGCCTCATGGCCGGAGCACGTGACCAGGCCGACGGCCTGACGCCGCTGGAGGAGCGCCTGGTGCGCGACGAGTACGAGGCTCGCATCGACGGGCTGCGCAAGGAGGTGGAGGCCGAGATCCGCCGGCGCCTGGTCATGGACCGGGGCGTCGAGGCCATGGCCAAGACTCTGCGCAAGCCGCTGCCCGAGGAGATCGAGTTCATGCACGCCAGCAAGGACGAGTTGGCCGCCCTCCGGCGCACCATCTATCCGCTCACCAGGCGACTGGCCGTGCGCCTGGCCCGCAAGCGCCGCCACGGCCGCAAGGGGCCGCTCGACTTCCGGAACACCATGCGCCATTCACTGAGCTACGGCGGCGTGCCCGCGGAACCCAAGTTCCGTTACCCAAGGCCCGCCAAGCCCGAGATCATCGTGATCGCCGACATCTCAGGATCGGTGGCCGCCTTCGCCCGCTTCACCCTGCAGCTGGTGTACGCCATCTCCTCGCAGTTCTCCAAGGTTCGTTCCTTTGTCTTCATCGACGGCATTGACGAGGTGACGCCGTTTTTCGAGGGCATCGAGGACATCACCGAAGCCATCCACCGCGTGAACACCGAGGCTGGGAGCGCTGGGGCCGGGAGATAACGTCAAAGACGAGCGTCATGCTCCTGGGCGATGCCCGCAACAACTACCACGCGGCCCAGGCTTGGATCGTTGGGGAGATACAGAAGCGGGCCCGCCACGTGTACTGGCTCAACCCCGAGCCCCGCTCCTACTGGGACACGGGCGACTCGATCGTTTCCGAGTACGCGGTGCACTGCGACGGCGCCTTCGAGTGCCGCAACCTCAAGCAGCTCGAGCGCTTCGTGGAACATTTGGCGTGACCCGCTTGGTTCTCATCCGTCACGGGCTGGCGCAATGCGCCGTCGACTCGATCGTCGGTGGGATCAAGGGCTGCACGGGGCTGGCGCCGGACGGGCGCACTCAGGCCGAGCGGTTGCGTGACCGGCTGCTGCGCACCGGCGAGTTGCGTGATGCCGACGCCGTGTACACCAGCGTGCTGCCTCGGGCCATCGAGACAGCCGAGATCATTGCACCCGGATTGGGGCGGGCCGGTGAGGCGCCGGCCAAGCAGGACGCCGACCTCTGTGAGCTCAACCCC
>VAXP01000110.1 GCA_005884125.1 Actinomycetota bacterium
GAACTCGAGGCTCGAGGACTCGTCGCGCGCCATCAGCGCGCCTATGAGACGATCGATCGAATCCGACTCGAGCAGGCTGAACAGGGTGCCGTCCAAGGCGTGGCTGAGCTGCTTGGCCCGGAGCATCTCCACGTCGGCGTACCTCAGCAAGGCGTCGGCGTCGGTGCCACAGTCAGGGAGCAGGGCGACTCCGACGCTGGCCCGCACCTGGGGTCTCCCGTCCAGGTCCAGAGGCTGCGCGATCACGTCGCAGACCTTGCCCGCCACCGTCTCCGCCTCCCTGCGTCCGGCCTCACGCATCACGATGGCGAACTCGTCACCGCCCAACCGGGCCACCGTGTCCGTCTGGCGCACCACCGACGTCAACCGCTCTCCGATCCGCTTCAGCACGGTGTCGCCCACCTGGTGGCCCAGCGTGTCGTTGATGTTCTTGAACCCGTCGAGGTCCAGCAGCACCAGAGCGGCGCGACGTCCCGTGCGCCGGAACTCGTGCACGATCATGTCGATGCGATCGGCCAGCAGCACGCGGTTGGCCAAGCCGGTGAGCGGGTCGTGGACCGCGTCGTGCCTGACCTCCTCCTCGCGGCGGTACCGATCCACGGCCAGACCGAGGACGTGGGCCACCATGGTGATGAACCCGACCTCTTCGGGTCCAAAGGCGCGACGGACCCGGTCGAACACGGCAAGGACGCCGCTGGGTTGGCCGCAGCCGACGACAGGCACGCACACCGCGCTGGTCACGCCATGATCGGCGAGCACATCGGACGGGATGCTCCATCTCGTCTCCTCGGCGATGTCTCCCATCACGACCGGGGCCGCGGTGCTCAGCGCTTGCGAGACGAGCTCGGGCGGCTCCCAGAGCAGCTCGGGGTCCATCGTCCCTGGACGCCACCCGAAGCCGGCGCGCACGACCCACTTGTCTCCTCCGGGGTCGAGCTCGGTGAGCACGACCATGGGCATGCCCATGGTCTCGGCCACGTCGGCCGCGGCTTGCTTCATGAGCGAAGCGGGTTCGTCGATGGCCAAGGCCAGCCGGCCCAGCCCGGCCACGGACTTCATGGCCGCCAGCCGGGCCTGGTCGTCCCAGGACGCCCCGTAGCGGCCCGCATCCCCTGCTCTGGGACCCTGGACCATTATCCGCCCCCGACGGGGAGCGGGCCGCCCCCGGGGTTGTGGGCCGACCGCCCCGCCTACTTCGGGAAAGTACCGAGTCCCACGGGTGGCGTGAAGCGGGACATGCAAAATGGCCCGACCAGGCCAGGACGCCACTGGCCCGCCGGGGCGCGGTCAGCCGGGTTGCTATTCGACGAAGCGCAGCACCCGGAAGGCCTCGCCGTAGCGCAGGCTGGCGGGGCGGCCGCCCTCTTCGGCCCTTTGGCGCACCACGGTCCGGACCGACTCGGCCGGCCCGTCCACCTGGCTGGTGTGGCAGAGAAGGGCCTCGACCTTGACATCGATGGTGGCCGAGATGTCCACCCACGTATCGGGCTGGAGCGTGCCCGAGAGGTAGACGGTGGCGACCCGGTGGGGAGGGCCCGCCTCGGGGAAGTACAGCGGGCTCCACGCCGCGGGGGCCACGGCGTCCAGGGCGGCCCATCCCACGGCCCGGTTCGCGGTGGTTGAAGTAGCGCTGGCCGAAGAAGACAGCGGTGGGATCGGGGCACACGACCGTGTCGGGCCTGAGCGACCGCACCAGGGCGACCAGCTGGGGGCGGAGGTCGGCGGCCTCGGCCAGCTCCCCGTCGGGGTGGTCCAGGCGGTGGTGGCCGGCGAGCCCGAGCACGGTCGCGGCCGCGTCCATCTCCCCCACCCGGCGCTTCACGAGCTCGGCCGGGTCGGTGGCGGGATCGACGGTGCCCTTGTCTCCCGAGGCGCAGATGGCGACGTGGACCTCGGCGCCGGCTCGCGCCCAGCGGGCCAGGGCTCCCCCGCAGGAGACCTCGGGGTCGTCGGGGTGCGCGTACACGGCGAGGACGCGCTCGGGCGCCTCCTCGGTGGTGCCGGCCATGGCGAGCGACAGTAGCGACCCGCCGAGGCCGGGGCCGCGCCACGGTGGCGGCCCCCCTACCGGCTCAGGACTCGTCCTTGTGGCCCTCCTCCATGCCCTTGCGGAACTCATGCGAGGCGGAGCCCATAGACCGGGCCAGCTTGGGCAGCTGGCTGCCGCCGAAGAGCACGGCCACGATGGCCAGGATGATCAGGATGTCGGGGCCGAGGATCTCGGCCATCATCGGGTGCATGTGCGTCTCCTCCTAGTGGCGGGCGTTCTGTGTTCTTCAGCTGTGTCCATCAGGCTGTGTTCATCACCGACATGCGGACTGCTCTCGAGGTTGCTGGGCCGCCTCCCACAGCTCGTCCAGGATGGCCTGGGCCGTGTGCTCGTCGGCGTGGCCGGCAGCCACGCCCAGGGCCTCGAGGGAACGGGCCCGCAGCGACAGGGGGTCGGTGGACCACACCGTCGAGGCGAGGGTGGACCAGGATACGAACTCGGGCTGGTCGAGCAGCCGCAGGGCGGCGTCACGACGGGTCGGGGGCTCGCCGTAGAGGAGGACCAGGGCCAAGGCTCGCGCCTCGGCGCCCTGCCTGACGCCGCCAGTTCCGTCGGCGGGACGAACGCGACGACGCGAGCGTGAAGCGGTTCCATCCATTGCCGCCATGACACCTCCCACTCGGCGACCTGTCGACCGACACCGTCCCACGCGCGCAGTCCCAGGGTCAGTACCACAGGGGTGCCGAATGATGTCTGGTCCTGCCAACCTGGTCACGACCGGCAGAGCACGGCGTTGATGCCCGAGACGCCCCGCCTCAGGGCCCGGTAGAAGCTGGAGCGCGACAGGGCCAGGCGCTCGGCCGCCCGCTCGTTGCTCACCGACCCGTCCAGGTATGCGAGCTCGACCGCCCGGTAGGCGAGCTCGTCTCCTTCGCCGGCCTCGGCCCGGGCCGTGGCCAGGGCGTCGAGCAGGCCCGCCCTCAGGGCCGCGGCACGGTCGGGCGCGGCGTCACCCGACAAGCAAGGGACCAGCCCGACCAGGGGCGACCGCTCCAGCACGGCGTCGTCGCGCCAGCCCACCAGCACGGCCCGCAGCTCCCGCTCCACGTCGGCGGGCCGGAGGGCCCGGGGCGGGGGACGTCCCTCTATGACGGCCTCCAGCCACGGGCCCAGGCCGATCAGGGACAGGTCCAGGACGAGCCCGTCGACGGGCATCCCGCCGGCCGCCGGGCGCACCTCGGCCTCGGGGAGGCGCTCGTAGCCCAGGATGCGGGCGACCGTCTGGTCGACCGGCGACGAGGTGGATAGGAAGTAGGTGCCCCCCCTGGCGTAGATGCCGAGGATGTCGCGCGCCAGGGCCGCGGCCTCGGGGCCTCCTTCGGCCGCGGGTGGACCCACCACCCGGGAGACCAGGTAGGCGGTGCTGTCAGCCGAGCAACGGGGCAAGGCGGCCAGGTCGTCCTCGCTCCAGTAGGCGCGCATGAGCTCGACGCCGGCCGGGGGGAGCAGGGGCATGGTCTCCCCCGAGACGGGGACGACGAGGCAGAAGGCCGACGCCACCCCGTCGGCGTCCCGAAGGATGCGCACGTCGGTGCCGGCGTGCTCGAGGAGGGCGGCGAGGGTGTCGGGCGACAGCTCCTCGTCCGAGCACCGCAGCGACGACCCGAGCGTGACCAGCAGGCGCAGGGCGTCCTGCCGGCCCTCCCCCGCGGCCTTGTCCACCCAAGAGCCCTGGCGCTCGTGCCTGTCGAAGGCCCACTGGTGCAGGAGCTCGCTCTCGAGGAGGTAGAAGCAGTCGGAGACGAGCCAGCCACGCTGTTCGGGCGATACGGCCCGGTTGAGCCTGTCCCGGTAGTGGGCCAGCGCCTGACGGCGCTGCTGGCGATGGCGTTCGGGATTCCGCCAGCGCAGGTCGGCGGCCACGATGTGACGCACGTCGTCGTGGAGGGCCAGGCCGTGGCCCGAGGGCCGCACGACGGACAGGTGGCAGAGACGGTCGAAGGCGTCGCTGACGTGGCCACGGCCCGAGACGGCGCCCAGGACGGACTCGTCGAACTGGCGCACGAGGGAACAGGCCTGGATCACGTCCCGGAGCTCCCCATCGTCCACCTCCTGCAGCAGCCTTCCGGCCAGCGAGCTCACCACCAGGCGCCATTCGGCCATGGCGCCGAAGTCGGCGATGCCGAGCTGCGTGGTCATGTCCGCGGCCAGGGCCAAGGCCAGGGGATGACCTCCGGTCGCCTGCAGGATCTGGGCCACCACGCGGGCATCGGTCAGGCCCCGGGCGCCGAGGTAGGCCCGGGCCTCGCCCCGGAGGAGACCGGCCAGAGGCATGGGATGGACGAGCGCGTTCCAGACGCCATGGCGGGCCCAGGCCTCGTTCAGTGGCCGCCTTCCCGAGATGACCACCTTCACGCCGGCATCCAGCCCGGGCAGCAGCTCGTCGTGGATGTATCCGCTCAGCGCTCCGCTGGGCTCGAACTGGTCGAGGACGATGAGCGGGCGGCTGGCGTTGATCCGGGCCAGGACGTCGCCTTGGCCCGTCCCGGCCATGGCCGCCAGCAGGCTGTCGGGCGACGGGTCGATCGACCCCAGGTCGACGACGGCCCCCTCCCGGTCCCCACCCACAGCCTCACGGTGGAGGGCCCGCACCAGCGCGGTCTTGCCCATACCGGCCGGCCCGGTGACGTTGACGATCCTGGGGGGGGCGGAGGTCGTGTCCCGCAACCAGGCGCGAAGGACCGTCATCTCCCGCTCGCGGCCGGTGAAAAGGGCCGCCTCTAGAGAATCGACGATCTGACCGAGGGTCGCCAAGGCCCTCCTCCGAGCTGTCTGGGCTGGCGCCATGGTGAGGTTTGGACCTTTCGGAAACCTGCAACGCCGGGGGGCGGAAGTTGGGACGCGGGTGGTACTGCGCCCGGTACCGCCCCTGCCGCACAGTTCCCATCGTTCGACGATGACGGAACGAGCCGGTACGGGTGGGTCCTCCCCGGCGGGAGAGGTGGGTAGAAGATGCGCGAAGGGGTCAAAACGGGAGCCCAGGCGTCCGAAGCTGAAGAGGGGAGCTCGTCTCCAGAGGCCAGGGTCGGTCAGACGACCAGGCGCCAGTTCCTCACCTACGGGGCCGTCGGTCTGGCCACCGCCGGCGCGGCCGGAGCGGGCCTGCTCCGTTGGGGGAACCGGGGGGCCACGGCCGGCGCCGGGACCGCCGGTCCCCGCCACATCGACCTCGACATCACCCACCGCATCGAGACCATGGTGGACGGCACCCAGCTGTTCACCTGGATGTACCTGCCCCGCCAGGGCAAGGCCGGGCCCTTCCCCGACGGAGCGACCCTGCCCACCAGGACCCTGGACGACGGGACCATGGCCACGTATCAGGTGCTCCGCCACCACTGGGCCAGCGTCTTTCCCGAGCGCGTCATCCCGGTGCTGGCGGGCGAGACGCTGGAGATCACGCTGACCAACAACCTGGGCGAGCCACACAACTTCGCCATCAGGGAAGAGGACGTCGAGCTACCCAAGTACTTCGACACCGGAGCCCTGCCGCCGGGCCAGTCGACGACGTTCACCCTGCCGCCCCTTCCGCCCGGCACCTACATCTTCGAGGACGACCTCGACACCCTGCCCGAGTTCTGGAACACGCCCGAGGACCACGGCGGCGTCTGCCGCAGCCTGGGCCTGCACGGTGTCCTCATCGTGTCTCCGCCCGACCCCTGGACGGTCGTGAGCGGCCCGCCCAACATGCCCTTGCTGCCCGCGCCTGGGGGGGAGGCCGTCGAGTTCGAGCGCCAGTACGTGTGGGTGTTCAACGACCACGACCCGGCTTGGAACGCGCTGGCCCAGGCCGGGCGGGCCAGAGAGATCGACATGGCCACCCACATCCCCCGCTACTTCACCATCAACGGGCGCAGCGGCGTCGACTGCGCCGCTGGGCCGGGGGCGGGGCTCGACACCAGGCCCTGCGGGATGCTCCGTGACCCGCATTCGGAGCCGGGCCAGCTCATCAGGGCCGTCAACGTGGGGATCGAGATCCACGGCATGCACATACACGGCAACCACGTGCAGGTCTTGAAGGGAGCCCCGCCCTTCAGGTTCAAGCTCGAGGACCCCGTCGAGTTCGTCCCCCACCTGGCCTTCAAAGACGTCGTGCCCCTCCACCCCCGCGACCGCTACGACCTCCTCCTGCCCTGCGAGCTGCCTAGGGACGCGGCCACGACCGTCGCCCCGGGCCAACAGCTTCACTACCCCATGCACTCCCACTCCGAGCCGTCGCAGACCGCGGGCGGCGGCCTCTATCCCGGTGGCCAACTAACCGACTGGATCCTGCTGACCTAGACGGTCGAGGACTACGCAAGGAGACGACGACCATGGCCTCGACCACCCTTCCCCAGCTCGAGTTCGCCTGCAACATGCCCAAGGTGGGCAGCATCGACACGCCCAACGGCATCCCTGCGGACAAGACCTTCGTGAGGAAGTTCTTCAGCGACAGGCTGGTCCTGCCCGACGGGACCGACACCGAGATATGGGGCTTCGAGGACGACACGTCGGGCCACACCTATCCCGCCCCCCTCATCAGGGTGACCGAGGGCGACGTGGCCCACACCGTCATGTCGGCTTCGAAGCGGGTCCACACCATCCACCATCACGGCATCGAGCCCGAGCCGGTGAACGACGGCGTCGGGCACACGTCCTTCGAGGTGTCGGGCAGCTACACCTACCAGTGGCGGGCCGCCACGGCGGGCTCGTACTTCTACCACTGCCATGTGAACACCACCCTGCACGTGCAGATGGGGCTGTTCGGGGCGCTGGTGGTGGACCCCAAGCCGGACCCCTCCCTGAAGCCTGGGGAGAAGCAGGCCTTCGCCGGAGGGCCGGTGTACGAGGTGGAGCGCTACTGGGTCTTCGGGTCCATCGATCCCCGCTGGCACGGCCTCAACCACGCCGCCGGCCTGTGCGACACCCAGGACGTGGGCCTCAACGACTTCCGCCCCCGTTATGTGGCGGTGAACGGCTCGTTCCAGCCCTTCGACCCGTCCGGCCTCATCACCTCCCCCGACGTCGCCGTGACGGCCAGGTCGGGCCAGCCCATCCTGCTGCGCTGCCTGGACTCGACCTACGTCCCCCAGGTGGTGGTGTTCCGGCCCGAGCCAAACACAGGCGCCACCCTCTCGCCCGTGCTGATCGCATCCGACGGCAGGCCCTTCCGGGACCGGAGCGGTGCCTTCACCCCCGTGCCGGTCGCCAGGCAGTCGAGGGGGCCGAGCACCGTGAGACCCAGCACCAAGGGGTGCCCGGTCTTCATCATCAGCTCTGCCGAGCGCTACGACGTCCTCCTAAACACCGCGGACGACCCCGCCCCGCCCGGCGTCTATCCCGTGGAGATCGAGTTCCGGCAGTGGCGGCACCCCCACCCGCCCATCACCCAGGCACCGATCAACGCCCCCTTCTTCGTGGCTCGGACGACCATCACCATCACATGAGCGTGCTCGAGCTCGCGGCCGCTCCGTGGCGACACCGCTGGCGCGTGCGCGTACTCGCCATCATCGTCGTGTCCGTCGCTCTGGAGGCAGCCCTGCTGGCCGGGGGGATCCTGCGCTCCTTCTCGGGCTCCTCGGGGGTGTCGGGCCTTCCTCCCGGGGTGGGACAACCCGTCCGCACCAGCTTCGGGTCCATCGTCATCCAGTCGGCGGTCAGCACGACCGAGGGGGCATCGGGTGCCCTCGCGGCCGACGGCGTGGAGAGGCTGGCCGCCCCGCCAGGGGACATGTGGGTGGTCGTGTCGGCCGCCCTCACCAACCTCAAGGCCGTGGCCCAACCCTATGGAGCCAGCCTCTTCCGGCTACGGCTGGGACGGTCGGGCGTGGGCCTGGCGCCGTCCCGCACGAGCTCGGACGGGGTCGCCCTGCCGCCCATCTCGGCCAGCGAACGGCTCCTGGGCTTCCTCGTGCCCCAGTCCCACCCCGACCTGTGGCTCGAGTTCGACGACGGAGGCCCGGCTCACCCCGTACTGATCGATCTGGGCCGGGTGGGCAGGCTTCCCCACGGCATGGGCACGGGCCCGGCCCACGACCACGAGGAGTTCCAGCCCAACGGCGTCCTCAGCGAGTAATGGTCCTGTTCAGTTGTGGGGCGTGTTCCGGAAGCCGATGACGATGGCCGTCCACCACGCCAGCTGCGAGACGGTGGCGGTGATGAACAGGCGCCACAGCAGCCGGGACGGAAGCTCCCGCAGGGTGGCCGAGGGACGGAGGCGCGAGACGGCGTCCCGCAGGCCCCGGGCGTTGACGCCGTTGAGCCCGGCGACGAGCACGGCGGCCAGCTTGACCCGGGTCAGGGGGTGCGACAGGTGGGGGGCGAGAAGCGAGCCGGTGGCCATGAGGGCGAAGAGACCGCCCCAGATGAGGGGGTCGAGGCTGGTGGACAGCCGGGCCGCTTCCACCGGCGACCGGCGCCCGGTCAGACAGGCGAGGCCGTACCAGTCGAGCGCGAGGACGGCGCCGAAGCCGCAGACGAGACCGATGAGGTGGCCGAAGATGGCCAGGGTGCGGATGGGCCCTATGGGGTGGACGTGGGCCGCGACGGTGACGGCGACGCCCCAGGCGCACAGGAAGGCCAGCGAGCGCACCAGGGTGGCGACGAGGACACGGCCGCGGCCGGGGGCCTCGGGCTCCTCGTGTGCGGGCTCCGCCGGCGCCGGGACGCGGACCGGGGAGAACAGGTAGTTGCCCCTCTGGGGCGTGAGGTCGATGCCGGTCTCGGAGCCCAGGTCGATCACGGCCATGCCGACCGACTGGTTGGTGCGCAACCGCCCGGGCTCGTCCACCACGCTGGAGAGGGGGCGGGCGCTCGACGGGTCGGCGACGACGGCGGCGGCGTCCCGGCCGGTGAAGCGGCGCCGGGACCTGGCGCCGGACGCGGGGCCGGGGGCCTCAGCTGCCTCGTTCAGCGCGATGGTCACGAACTTCCTCCTCGCCGCCTGGGAGCCGATGCCCCCGCAAGGAACATCGGGGAGCCGGGACCAGAGCTTCTCCCCACCCGGGCCAGGGGTCGTCGAGCGGTTGGCAAAGTCTTGGACAACCTCGCTTGTCGACCGGCGCTGACGCGCAGTTCGCGGCATCGCCCTGGGGCGGCGATGGCCGCCGGCACGGTTTCCCGAAGGTGGGCGGCCCACATTTCGGGCATGGCTCACCCCTGGGACCGGCCGCGCCCGTGAGCCGCGCCCGTGCAGCCGCGCCCATGAGGCTGCGCCCATGAGGCGGACCGCCCGCCTTCTCGCCGGCCTGGCCGTGGCCTTCACCACGGTCGTGCTCTCCGGATCGGCCGCGTCGGCCCACTCCGTCCTGCTGGGCACCGACCCGCCCATCGGCGGGGTCATCGCGGGTGGGCCCAGCGAGCTGCGGCTCCACTTCTCCGGACCGGTGGAGGTTCGCTTCAGCGCCGTGCAGCTGACCGAGCCCGACGGACGCCAGCTCCCTATAGGCGCTGCCCAGCGGGCCGGCGGGGGGCGCGACCTGGTGGCGGCCCTGCCCTCGCTGCGGGCGGGCTCCTACACAGTGGGTTGGGAGGTCCTGTCCAGCGACGGCCACCCGGCCACGGGCCAGTTCGGGTTCAGCGTGGGCGCCCCCTCCGGGGCCTCGCCCAGGCTGGCCGCCCGCCCGGCCCGCAGCCCGAACCTGGGCTTCGTCGCCGGGCAGGTCCGCTTCGCCTGGTTCGCCGCCTTCATGTTCCTGGTCGGCGCAGCCGCCCTGCGTCGGCTGGTGTGGGGCCCGGCGGTGCGGGCGTCGGGCCCGGCCGCGTCGCGGGCCGACGACCGCTTCCGGGGCTGGTTCGCCAAGGCCCTCCCCGCGGCCTGGGCCGTCCTGGCTGCGTCGGGCGGGGCCGCCCTGCTCTTCGAGGCGGCGACCGTGTCGGGCGGGTCGCTCTCATCGGCGCTCAGGCCGGCCGTCCTCTCCCGGTTGCTGGGCACCAGCTACGGGCACCTCTGGATGGCTCAGACGGCCCTCACCCTGGCCCTGGCCCTTCCCGTGCTCGCCCTGTCCCGTCGCGGCCCGGCGGGTCCCGATCCGCGGCGGTGGCGCCTGGCCGGCGCCCTCCTGGCCGGGTCGATCGCGGCCGTGGCCGTGGCCAACGGCCACGCCGGGTCGGCGCCGCACCCCCTCCTGCCCGTTGCCGTGCTCGCCGGTCACCTCCTGGCCGCCTCGGTCTGGGCGGGAGGGCTGGCCGCCCTGGTCCTGCTGGGTCTGCCCGCCTGGAGGACGCCGGCGCCCGCCGACGACGCCGGGCCCGGCCAGTCCCTCGCCCGTGAGGTCCTCTTCCGCTTCTCCCGCCTGGCCCTGTTCTCCACCGCGGCCCTGATCGTCACCGGCGTGCTGGGCAGCAGAGGGAACCTGGGCGTGCTGGCCAACCTGTGGCGGGTGGCCTACGGGCGCATGCTGCTGGCCAAGCTCGTGCTCCTCGCCGTGGCCCTGGTGCTCGCGGCCCGCCACCTGCTGGTGCTGCCCCGAAGGCTCGCCGTCCCCGAACCCCCAGGCCGGGGCCCACGAGGCCGCGCCCTGGCGTCCTTCGGGCGCACGAGCAGGGCCGAGGCCGTCGTCCTCGCCGCCGCCGTGGCCGTGGCCGCGGCCCTGGTGAGCGCCGTGCCCGGGCGCTTCGCCCAGGTGGCGGCGTCCCACCCCGTAGACATGAGGCAGGCCATCGGGGGCCACAACGTCGAGCTGGTCGTGGCCCCCACGGGCCCGGGCCCCAACCAGCTGCTGCTCAGCTTCGTGGGCGGGGACGGCGTCCTGGTCGAGGGCCTCGATCGGGCCACGGCCACCCTGCGCCAGCCCGACGGCTCCACCCTGCCCCTCGACCTCACCGCCCTGTCGTCCGGAGCCTTCAGCGCCTCGGTGTCGCTCCCCACCGCGGGGCCCTACCGGGTGGCGGTCTCCGACCCTGCGGGCAACTCCACGACCTTCTCCTTCAAGGTGCCCAAGCCGTTGCCGGGCTGAGGCGACAAGGCGTGCTCAGGGCGCGGAGGCCAGGGCCTTGGCCGCCCGCTCGATCCCGTCGTCGTCCACGTCGTGGTGGGTGACGAGGCGCACCACCCCGGGGGCGATGGTGCCGGCCAGCACGCCCTCCGAGCGGAGGTGGGCGATCAAGGCCTGGGGGTCGGCGTGGGCGAAGGTCACGATGTTGGTCTCGACCCCGTCGGGGTCGACCGCACCGGGCCAGCGCTCGGCCACGGCGCCGGCCAGGCGCCGGGCCCGACGATGGTCCTCCGGGAGGCGGTCGATCATTGTGCGCAGGGCGACCAGGCCGGCCGCGGCGATGACCCCGGCCTGGCGCATGGCCCCGCCCAGGCGGGCCCTCTCCACCCGGGCCGCGGCGACGACCTCGTCCGTGCCCGCCAGCATGGACCCCACGGGGGCGCAGAGCCCCTTGGACAGACAGCACATCACCGTGTCGGCCGTCGCCGCGTAGGCCGCCGCCTGCGTGCCGGTGGCGGCCTCGGCGTGGAAGAGGCGGGCCCCGTCCATGTGCAGGGCCAGCCCGCCGGAGCGGGCCACCCCCGCCACCTGCTCGAGGCGCTGCAGGGGCCAGGGCGCGCCGTTGGCGGGCATGTGGGTGTTCTCGACGCACACCAGGCTGGGCCGGGGGTGGTGGTGCTGGGCCGCGTCGATGGCCCAACGCACGTCGTCGGGCCCGAAGGTGCCGTCCTGGTCGGCGACGGTGTGGAACTGCACGCCCGCGTTGCGACCGGCCGCGCCCTCCTCGTAGACGACCACGTGCTGGCGGGCGCCGGCCACCACGGTGGTGGCCGCGGGCGCCAGCACCCGCAGGGCGAGCTGGTTGCCCATCACCCCGCTGGGGACGTAGACGGAGGCCTGCTTGCCCACGCGCCGGGCGAAGGCCTCCTCCAGGGCGTTCACCGTGGGGTCCTCGCCGTAGACGTCGTCGCCCACCTCGGCCTCGGCCATGGCCCGGCGCATCTCGGGCGTGGGCCGGGTGACGGTGTCGGATCTGAGGTCGACGAGACCGGAGGCCACAGGGTCAGGGTAGACATTCACGATGGCGGATCCCGGCGACGTCGACCAGGAGGCCATGCTGCGTCTGGCCGTCGACCTGGCCCGTTCCGCGGGAGCGCTGTTGCTGGAGGGCCTGCACCGGTCCCGCACCCAGGTGGACACCAAGTCGAGCCGCACCGACATGGTCACCGAGATGGACAGGACGAGCGAGGCCGCCATCGTGGCCGGGTTGCGGAGGGCTCGACCGGACGACGCCGTCCTCGGTGAGGAGGGCGGGGCCCGGGCCGGCTCGAGCGGAGTGCGGTGGATCATCGACCCCCTCGACGGCACGACCAACTACCTGTACGGCTTTCCCTCCTTCGCCGTGTCCATCGGGGCCGAGCTCGACGGCCAGGCCCTGCTCGGCGCGGTGCACGATCCCGTGCACGGGGAGACCTTCACCGCCCTGGTCGGGGAAGGGGCCAGACGCAACGGCCAGCCCCTCCGCGTTGGAGCCGGGGTGGAGCTGGCCACCGCGCTGGTGGGAACGGGCTTCGCCTACCAGGCCGAGAGGCGGGCGGCCCAGGCCGAGGTGCTCACCGGGGTGCTGCCCCAGGTCCGCGACATCCGGCGCGCCGGCGCGGCCGCCCTGGACCTGTGCTGGGTGGCGTGCGGGAGGCTCGACGCCTTCTACGAGCAGGGCCTGGCGCCGTGGGACCGGGCCGCCGGGTCCCTGGTGGCGGCCGAGGCCGGCGCATGGGTGCGCGCCCCGGGCGCCGGCGACGACGGGCTCCCCGAGGACCTGGTGGTGGCGTGCGGCCCCGGGCTCGAGGATCCCTTGATCGCGCTCCTCAGACGGGCCCACGCCGAGGCGGGCGGGGCGGGCGCCTGAGTCGGACCAGAAACTAGAGGCCCAGCCCCAGGCGCAGCACCCTGTCCTTGAGCGCGGTCGGCGTCCAGGAGTCCATGAGGGCCAGGGCCTGGGCGTCGTAGCCCACCAGGTAGCGGGGCCGGGGCGAGCGGGCCGCCACCGCGCCGGCGATGACCCTGGCCGCCTGGGCCGGGTTCCCCATGAACGGCGTCCCCAGGCGCATGGCCAGGAGCGACCGCCGGTAGGCCTGCTCGTAGCGCGACCCGGCCCGTGCGGCCACGTCACGCTCCGCGTCCTCCCAGATGCCGGTGCGGAACCCTCCCGGCTCGACCAGCGCGACCCTGATGCCGTCGCGGGCCACCTCCACGCGCAGGGCGTCGGTGGCCGCCTCCAGGGCGTGCTTGGCCGCGGTGTACCAGCCCGCGAAGGGGGCGCTGGCCCGCCCTGCGATGGACGACACGTTGACGATGCGACCGCCTCCCTGGGCCCGCATGGCGGGCAGGGCCAGGCGGGCCAGGCGCATGGGGGCGATGACCATGGTCTCGAGCAGGGCGCGAGCCTCGTCGTCGGAGACGTCCTCGATGGCGCCCGTCTGGCCGTAGCCGGCGTTGTTCACCACGCCATAGGGGGACAGCTCTGCCACCGCCTGCCGGCAACCGGCTGGGTCGGTGACGTCGAGGAGCACGGTCTCGACCTCGACGCCGGCCTCGGCCGCGGCCTTGGCCACCACGTCGGCCTTGGCGGGCGAGCGCACCGAGCCGATGGAGCGGAAGCCCCGCCGGGCCAGCTCGATCACCGCGGCCAGCCCGATGCCGGAGTTGGCTCCGGTGGTGAGCACGGCCCGCGACGGCGCCCGTGCCGCGCCGGTCACGAGAAGAACACCTCCGAGACCTCGTGGACCAGCCTGCGGTCCACCGTCTTGAGTTCGGCCACGGCTTCGGCCAGCGGGACGCGGATGATCTCGGCCGCCCTGAGGGCGACCATGTGGCCGAAGGCGCCGTCGTGCACGGCGTCGATGGCGCCGATGCCGAAGCGGGTGGCCAGCACCCGGTCGAAGGCCGTGGGCGTGCCGCCCCGCTGGACGTGGCCCAGGATCGTGACCCGCGACTCGAACCCGGTGCGCTTCTCGATCTCCTCGGCCACCACGTTGCCGATGCCGCCCAGGCGCACGTGGCCGAACTGGTCGACCTCGCCCGACGTCAGGGCCAGCGTCCCCTCCTTGGGCGTGGCCCCCTCCGCCACCACCACGATCGAGGCGAAGCGACCCTTCTCGTGCCTGCGCCTGAGGCTCTCGGACACCTCGTCGATGTCGAAGGGCTCCTCCGGGATGAGGATCTCGGCCGCCCCGCCCGCGATCCCGGCGTAGGTCGCGATCCAGCCCGCGTGGCGGCCCATGACCTCGCACACGATGACGCGGTCGTGGGACTCGGCCGTGGTGTGGAGGCGGTCGATGGCGTCGGTGGCGATCTGCACCGCGGTGTGGAACCCGAAGGTCACCTCGGTCGCCGACAGGTCGTTGTCGATCGTCTTGGGCACGCCCACGACCCGCACGCCCTCCTCGCTGAGCCTGTTGGCCACGCCCAGGGTGTCCTCACCCCCGATGGCGACGAGCGCTTCCACCCGCTCGGACTCCAGCGTCCTGTGGGCCCGCTCCACCCCGCCCTCCACCTTGTAGGGGTTGGTGCGGGAGGTACCCAGGATGGTGCCGCCCCGGGGGAGGATCCCCCGGCAGCGCTCCACGTTCAGCGTCAGCGTCCGGTCCTCGATCACGCCCCGCCAGCCGTCGGCGAAGCCCACGAACTCGTCGCCGTAGACCCGCTCCCCCTTGCGCACCACGGCCCGGATCACGGCGTTGAGCCCTGGGCAGTCCCCGCCGCCGGTCAGCACACCGACTCGCATCTCTCGCCCACCTCTCCGACCCGTCCCAATCTCCCCCGCCCTGTGACGGAATGGGACAAACCAGTCAAGCACCACCGTGCAAGGCCCGATAACCCTAGCGATGCTGCCCGCAGCTCTGTCTCGACGCGCCCGCCCGGGCCTGGCCGCCCTGGCCGCCGCCGCCGTGGCCCTGGCCGCCTCCCTCGCCTGCGTGCCCGGCGCCGCGGCCGACGCCACCGGCCCCGCTGCTCCCGATCCCCACGTGCAGCGGTCCGCCCTCATGGTGAAGATCGCCGAGCTCACCGACCGCATGGACGCCACGGAAGCCAGCGTGGTCGACGCCCAGCTGCGCGAGTCGGCCGCCTCGGGAGCGCTGTCCCAGGCGCGCGGCCGGCTGCGGGACCGGGCCGTGAGCGCATACATCCGGGGCCGGGTGGTTCCCGCCGCAGCCATGGACGGGCCGTCCGTGTACCTCGAGATCGCGGCCCACAAGCAAGAGGACGTGGTCCGCCAGTTCCGCGCCGCCCGCGACGCGGCCGGCGCCGACCAGCAGCGGGCCGAGGGCGCCACCGGTGAGCTGCGCAAGCTCGACACCCAGCTGCAGCAGGCGCGCGCCACCCTCGACGCGGCCGTGGCCGCCGACGACGCCCGCCGCCAGTGGGAGGCCGACGCCCACGCGGCCGAGCTGCGGGCCAGTGACGACGCCCGCCAGCGGGCCATGAGCGCGACCTCGGCGGATTGGTCGGCCCAGGCGGGCGCCGCCCCCG
>VAXP01000020.1 GCA_005884125.1 Actinomycetota bacterium
AAGGCGGCCAACAAGAGCACGGTCTGGTACAACGTCAAGACCTTCAAGGCCGCGGGGATCAACAACCCGCCCACGACCTTCGACGAGCTGACGGCGGACATGTCGACGCTCAAGCAGTTCGGCACGGCCCCCTTCGCCATGTGTGGCGGATCGGGCTGGACCCTCACCGACTGGTTCGAGAACGTCTACCTGCGCGTGGCCGGGATCGACAAGTACAACGCCCTGGCCCAGCACCAGGTCCCCTGGACCGATCCCAGCGTGACGCAGAGCTTCCAGGTGCTCGCCAAGGTCTTCGGTGACCAGAAGGCCATGGTCGGTGGCAGCCAGGGAGCGGTGGGCACGCCCTTCCCGGACTGCGTGGGCCAGGTCTTCGGCCCCAGCCCCAAGGCGGCCATGGTCTTCGAGGCCGACTTCGTGGGGACGAACATCCAGGCCATCGGGGGCAACCTCCAGCCCGGCACCGACTACGACTTCTTCCCCTTCCCCTCGGTGAACGGGTCTCCCGCCTCCGTCTCCGCGGGCGGCGACGTCGCCGTCATGCTCAGGGACACGCCCCAGTCGGAGGCCCTGATCAAGTACCTGGCCACCCCCGAGGCCGGCACCGCCTGGGCCAAGCTCGGCGGCTTCATCTCCCCCAACAAGCGGGTGGACCTCTCCGTCTACCCCAACCCTGTCGCCCGCAAGGCGGCCAAGGCCCTCATCGATGCCGGTGACAACGTCGTGTTCGACATGAGCGACCAGGCCCCGGCCGCCTTCGGGGGAACGGCCGGGGCGGGGGAGTGGGCCGACCTGCAGAACTGGGTACGGCTCCCGAGCAACGTCACCTCGACGGAGGCGAAGCTGGAGGCGGACGCCAAGGCGGCCTACGGCCACTGATCGCACCCACCGGGGCAACGACGCCTTGACCGAGGGAGCCGGCACCGGGGTGGGAGGCGCCGACCGGTGACGACCGTCCCCGTCCTGGCCGAGCCCGGTGCCCTCACCGGGTCCGTCGCCCCCGGTCGCCCACCGGGTCGCCGCTTGCGAAGCGACCTGGTGACCGCGCTGTTCATGGGCCCGGCCGCCGTGCTCCTGGGCGCCATCGTCGTCTACCCGGCCGTGGCCACGGTCGTGCGCAGCTTCTACGGCCGCAACGCCAGCCAGTACGTCGGGCTGCGCAACTACCGAACCCTCTTCGGGGCCACGACCTTCCTGGTGGCCATACGCAACAACGCCGTCTGGGTGATCGTCTTCCCGTTCTTCGTCACCTTCTTCGGGCTGGTCTTCGCCGTGCTGACCGAGCGCATCCGCTGGTCCACGGCCTTCAAGGCCATCGTCTTCATGCCCATGGCCATCAGCCTGTTCGCCTCGGGGATCATCTGGCGCATCGTGTACGAGACCGACCCCCACCGGGGCGCCATCAACGCCGCGGTGGGCACGGTGGTGGACGCGGTACATCCCCCCGGCCTGTACCGGGGCGTCAACATCACCCCCACAGGGCCGATGCACCGTGAGAGGGACGGGGCCCTGGTGACCGACCAGACCCTGGCGCCGGGGACCGTCGCCCTGGTCGGCCTCACCGGCATCGCCCCCGGGGCCGTGCCTCCCAGGGCCCAGCCCGCGGTGGCCCCGTCACCCGTGCCCGGGGGCATCGCCGGCGTGGTCTGGCGCGACTTCTCCCCCCAGGGGGGGCCCGGGGTGGTCGACCCCGGTGAGCTGGGGCTGCCGGGCATGCACGTGAAGCTGGTGGCCGCTCACGGGACCGCGGCCACGGCCACCAGCGACGCCCGGGGACTGTTCGCCTTCCCCAGGCTGGGCCCGGGCGACTACCGGGTGGCTCTCGACGCCTCCAACTTCCGGGCCGGCTTCGGGGGGGTGGAGTGGCTGGGCACCAGGTCGCTGACCCCGACCTCGCACCTGGGCGAGACGGGACGATCGCTGCTCACCCTCCCCCTGGTGGTGATATCCGAGATCTTCGCCACCCTGTGGATCTGGAGCGGCTTCGCCATGGTCGTGATCGGCGCCGGACTGGCGGCCCTCAACCGGGAGGTGCTGGAGGCGGCCCGCATGGACGGAGCCAGCGAGTGCATCGTCGTCGTCATCACCATGATCATCAACGTGCTCAAGATCTTCGACATCATCCTGGCCATAGCGCCCGACTCGTCCCAGCAGGCGTCCAACGTCATCGCCCTGGAGATGTGGAGGGTCGGCTTCACGGGAACGGGGGACTTCGGGTTGAGCAGCGCCGTCGCCGTGTTCCTCTTCGTTCTGGTCGTCCCCGTCATGCTCCTCAACGTGCGCCGGATCCGGGGATGACGGCGACGGCGATGACCACGACGGCCGAGTCCCTTCCCGGTTCCGCCCGGCCCCGAGCCCGGCGCCGGCCTCGGGCCGTGCGCCTGCTGACCCGGGCTCCGGTCAACGCCGTGCTGGCCGCCGTGGCCCTGCTGTGGCTGGTGCCCAGCTTCGGACTCCTGGTCACGTCCTTCCGCCCCACCAAGGACTACTTCGCCTCGGGATGGTGGCGGGCGCTGCTGCATCCGGCCACCCTCACCGTCTCCAACTACCGCCACGTGCTGCAGACGGGAGGCATCAAGGACGCCCTGTTCACCACCGCCCTCATCACGGTTCCCGCCACCGTGCTCGTCGTGGTGGTCGCCTCGCTGGCCGCCTACGCCCTGGTGTTCCTGCGCTGGCCCGGCCGGGACGCCGTCTTCGTCGCCCTGGTCGCCCTCATGGTGGTGCCGCTGCAGATGGCCCTCATTCCCGTGGCCACCCTCTACGGCCACCTGGGCCTGTTCGGCACGGTGGCGGGGGTGGTCCTGTTCCACACCGCCTTCGGCCTGCCCTTCGCCATCTTCCTGATGCGCAACTTCTATACGGGCATCCCCAAGGACCTGCTCGAGGCCGCCCGCATCGACGGCGCCGGTGACCTGATGATGTTCCTGCGCATCGTGCTGCCCCTGGGCAGGCCGGCCCTGGCCTCGCTGGGGATCTTCCAGTTCCTCTGGGTGTGGAACGACCTGCTCGTGTCGCTGGTCTTCCTCGGGGGGGCCCGCCACGTGCCCATCACCGTCGCCATCTTCAGCCAGCTACGCCAGTTCGGCCCCAACATCGACCTGATCTCGTCGGCTTCCTTCCTGTCCATGATCGTCCCCCTCATCATCTTCTTCTCCTTCCAGCGCTACTTCGTGAGGGGCGTCCTGGCCGGGGCCGTGAAGTGACCGGCCGGGTCGGGCCGGCCAGACATGGGAGGTCGGGGTGACATGGCCGCGGTGACCTTCGACCACCTGGTCAAGCGCTACGGCGACAACCTGGCCGTCAACGACCTCACCCTGCGCATCGACGACGGTGAGTTCCTGGTCCTGGTGGGACCGTCGGGTTGCGGGAAGACGACGGCGCTGCGCTGCCTGGCCGGGCTGGAGGAGATCACGGGGGGCTACATCCTCATCGGCGACAGGGTCGTCAACGACCTGCCTCCCAAGCAGCGCGACATAGCGATGGTGTTCCAGAGCTACGCCCTGTACCCGCACATGACCGTCCACGACAACATGGCCTTCAGCATCCGCCTCCACAAGCTCCCCAAGGCCGAGGTCGCGGCCAAGGTCCGCGAGGCGGCCCGCATCCTGGGCCTGGAGGGCCTCCTCGACCGCAAGCCGGGACAGCTCAGCGGGGGCCAGCGCCAGCGGGTGGCCCTGGGTCGGGCCATCGTCCGCGACCCGGCCGCCTTCCTGATGGACGAGCCCCTGAGCAACCTCGACGCCAAGCTCCGGGTCCAGACCCGAGCCGAGATCGCCCGCCTCCACCGCCGTCTGGGCACCACGATCGTCTACGTCACCCACGACCAGGTCGAGGCCATGACCATGGGCGAGCGCATCGCGGTGATGCGCGACGGCGTGCTCCAGCAGGTGGGAACGCCCAAGGAGCTCTACGAGAAGCCGGGCAACCTCTTCGTGGCCGGGTTCATCGGATCCCCGGCCATGAACTTCCTCACCGGGCGGGCCGCGCTCGACGGCGACGGCGTCCGCCTCGTGCTCGACGGGGCCGAGGTGGCCCTGAGCGGGCGGGCCGGGGCCGCGGCCCGCAGCCGCGGGGAGGGGTCGTCGGTCACCGTGGGGATGCGGCCCGAGCACTTCGAGGTGGGCCCCCAGGGCGGCCAGGGGCTGGTGCGCCTGCCGGTGCAGGTCGACGTGGTGGAGTTCCTGGGAAGCGAGGAGCTCGTCCACGCCACCTTCGCCGGCTCCGAGGTGGTGGCCCTGGTGCCCGTGGCCAGCGAGGTCAAGGTCGGCGACACCCTCGACCTGGCCGTCCCCGACACCCTGGTCCAGGTGTTCGACCCCGACACCGAGCTGTCCCTCGACGGTGACGGCCCACGCTGAACGACATCGCTCAGCCCTCCGGCTCGGGCGCGGCCACCGCGATGCGCTCGTAGAGGGGTCGGACGAGCTCGACCACGGGCACGCCCCTGACCTGCACGTCGAGCGGGGCCAGCGCGTCGAGGACGGCGTCGGGACGCTCGGGTGGGGCGGGCGGCCCGGCCCCCGCGCCGGCGCCGTCGCCCAGGGCGGGCATGGCCCCGGCGGCGAAGGGCCACCAGGGGGCGACCTCCTCGACGGTGGAGGGGGCCACCGCGGCGCGCAGGGGCTCCAGGACCTGGTCGCGGCTACGGCCCCGCCAGGCCAGCACGAGCCAGGGGTCGGCGTCGAGCTGGTCGGCGAACACGTAGAGGACGGCGGCGATGTGCTTGCACGGGTTCTCCCAGTCCGGGCAGCTGCAGTGGGACCGCAGGTCGCCCCAGGCCGCAGGGAACAGGGCCACGCCTGCCTCCCGGAACACGTCCTCCAGGTCGGTGGGAACCTCGCCGGCGAGGAGGCGGGCGGCGAAGCCCACCTTGGCGGCCATGGCCCCGTCGATGGCCTCCCACTGCGGGCCGGTGGGCTCGGGGAGGGAGACGGTCACCAGGTAGGGCGTGCGCCGCGAGCCCTGGACCTGGGCGGCGATGGTGGCGGTGCGCACCTCGAGGCTCAGCACCTGGCCCATGCGGGCGTAGCGCCGGCCCCGCTGCATGCGGGTGCCCAGGCCGTAGGACTCGAGCACCTGGGTGAAGCGCCGCGACCACCACGAGGTAGCCATGGGCCCCCGCTGCCTGGACGTGACCAGGCCGCCCTCGGCGGCGAGGGGCACCGAGGCCGGGTAGCGGGTCCAGGGGTCGTCCCATCCCCGGCCGGGCATCAGCCCTCCGCGCCCGGGCGCAGGGCCACCAGCTCGCGCAGCTCGGTGGTGGACAGCTCGGTGAGCCAGTCCTCCCCGGCGCCCACGATGCGCCGGGCCAGGTCCCGCTTGGCGTTGATCATCTCATCGATGCGCTCCTCGACCGTTCCCGCGGTGACCAGCTTGTGGACCTGGACGGTGCTGCGCTGGCCGATGCGGTAGGCCCGGTCGGTGGCCTCGTCCTCCACGGCCGGGTTCCACCAGCGGTCGAGGTGGATGACGTGGGAGGCGGATGTGAGGTTGAGGCCCGTGCCCCCGGCCTTGAGGGAGATGAGGAAGAGCTGGGGCCCGTCCTCGTCCCCGAAGCGCTCGACCATCCGGTCGCGGGCCGGCCGGCGCACGCCGCCGTGGAGCCAGAGGGCCTCGACCCCGAAGCGCCGCTGCAGGTAGGGGAGGAGCAGGGCGCCCCAGGCCGCGAACTGGGTGAAGCAGAGCACCTTGTCGCCCTCGGTGAGGATCTCCTCCAGGAGCTCCTCGGTGCGGGTGAGCTTGCCCGAGCGGCCCCGGAGCGGGGAGCCGTCGGCCAGGAACTGGGCGGGGTGGTTGCACACCTGCTTGAGCCTGAGCAGCCCGGACAGCACCACCCCGCGGCGGGAGATGCCTTCTGACTCGTCGGCCGCGCTGAGCAGGTCGTCGACCACGGCCCGGTACAGCGTGGCCTGCTCCCGGGTGAGGGGGCAGCGGTCGACGGTCTCGATCTTGTCGGGCAGGTCGGCGATGATGGAGCGGTCGGTCTTGACCCGGCGCAGCACGAAGGGCCTGGTCACCCGCTGCAGGGCCTCGGTGGCGTCGGCGTCGTGCCCCCGCTCGATCGGTACCGAGAAGCGGTCGCGGAAGGACCGGGCCGAGCCCAGCAGACCGGGGTTGAGCACCTGCATGATCGACCACAGCTCGCTCAGGCGGTTCTCGACAGGGGTGCCCGTCAGCGCCACTCTCGCGCGGGCGCGTAGTTGCTTGGCGATCCGCGTTTGTTTGGCCCCCGGGTTCTTGATGGCCTGCGCTTCGTCCAGGACGGCTCCATGTCGCGGGGGAGGAGCGAGTAGGTGGTCAGCACCACGTCGTTCCTGGCCGCCTGCCTGGTGAACGACGTCCTGCCCGCGCCGTGGCGCCGGCTGCCGTGGTGGACGAGCACACGCAGGCCGGGGGCGAAGCGGGCCAGCTCCCGCTCCCAGTTGCCGAGCACGGAGACGGGGCAGACGACCAGGGTGGGCCCGCCCGCGGGGTCGGCCAGCATGGTGGCGATGAGCTGGGCCGTCTTGCCCAGGCCCATGTCGTCGGCCAGGCACGCCCCCAGGCCGAGCCGGCCCAGGAACCCGAGCCAGCCCGCGCCCCGCTCCTGGTAGGGGCGGAGCACGCCCTGGAACCCGTCGGGGGTGGGCACGGGCTCGACGGTGGCGTGCAGGGCCCCGTCGAGGAGCGTCCCCAGCCAGCCCACGGCGGAGGCCTCGACCCCGACCACG
>VAXP01000159.1 GCA_005884125.1 Actinomycetota bacterium
GGAGGCGACGTCGCCCAGCCCCACCGTCACCGACCAGGGCAGGGGATCGGCGGTGGGGTAGGGCGCGGCCCGGAGGTAGGGGTAGGCCGCGTCGGAACCGGCTTCGGAGGGACCGAATCCCTCCGCCCTGGTGGCGCTGAAGCCGCCCCCGTTGGCCGAGTACACGGTCGAGGCCAGCCCCCGGTTGAACACCAGGACCTGCCCGGCGGTGTCGGACACGGCCCGGTCCATGGCCGGGTACTCGGCCTGCTGGCCCAGGTAGACCTGGCAGCGGTCGGTGGCGCAGATCTCCCCGCCCGACGCCATGGCCCGCATGGCATAGGTGCGGGCGGCGATGGCCTGGACCCGCAGCGAGGCCGGGGCCCAGCGGGGGTCGAGGACCTCACCCATGCCCCGCAGGTACTGCTCGACGTCGAGCTGGTTGACGAGCTGGAGGGCGGCCCCGGCCGGCGGCGCGGCAGCGACGCCTTCCGCCTCGGTCACGCCCCGGTAGCGGTGGCTCCCGTCGCCCGGGGCCACCACGCCGTTGGCCCCGGTGGGAACGGCCCATAGGGGCCGGCTGGACGACGCCGCCGGTTGGGCTCCGGGGCCGGGGGGCGCCGGTCCGCCGGGTCCGCCCGGCCCACCCCCACCGGGGAGGGTCGTGGTCGTGGAGCTCGCCCCCGCCGTGGTGGGCGGGGGCGCGGGCGACGGCGGCGGGGACACGACCGTGGTGGTCGACGAGGAGGGCCCGGGCAGCGTCGGGGGCGGGGGCACCAACGTCGTGGTGGACGTGGTCGTGGTGGTGGAGGCGGCCGCGGTGGTGGTGGCGGGGCCGGGACCCACGAGGCCGGCGGTGCGGGCGCCCCGGAGGGAAGCAGCGGCGCCGCCCGACCGCGCTCCGCTCGCGGGAACGGGCGCGGCAGCCGTGCCCGAGCCCGGTGCTGTCACCGTGTAGGTGCTGCCGTCGTAGTGCACGCGCACGCTGCCTCCGGGCGGAACCGCCACCGGGAAGCCGGGGGACTGGGCCCCGCCCAGGGCGTCGCGCACCTGGCCTCCGTTCGGGAAGCCCAAGGTGGCGTCACCGTGGGGGTCGGCGGCCAGGACGACGCGCACCTGTCCCGCGGTCTTGGCCAGCGCCGTGCCCGGATAGAACTGTCCGAGGATCTGGTTGGTGGTGGAGCCCTGGCGGCCCATGTGCTCGGCGCCGTCCTGGGACATGCCCACCCCGTGGCCGAAGCCGCGGCCGTCTATGACGACGACGGCCACGTCGGCGCCGGCCGGCACCGGTTGCACGAGCACCGTGAGGCCGGCGGCGCCGGCGAGGTAGGACAGCGCCTGCCACCGCACCCGCTCATCCTGCCCTTCGAGGCACCGGCTGACACCGATGCCCCCTCGCAATCCCCCCACATGGTGCGAATGGGTCCCGATGCTGCTCATAGAAGATCAGAAGGTTGCCGATCCATACTGGTGCATGACCGCGCCGCGGCCACGGAGGCCGGTGATCCTGCTGGCAGCGGGGGCCGCGTTGCTGGGCGTGTGCCTGACCGCCTGCACGGGGAGCCGATTCCGCTATGTCAGGCACGAGTCGACGCGGACCTACTTCAAGGTGCCCCAAGCCTGGCGGCTGTTCAACGAGGACGAGATCCTCAAGGCCCAGGCGTCCCAGCTCACGGCGCAGGAGCGGGCCACGGTGAAGCAGACCCAGTGGTACGTCGCCTTCGACGGTGCCCACGCCCCCCTGCTGGCCCACGTGCTGGATTTCGACGTGCACGAGGGCCAGCCCAGCGGGCTGGCCAAGGTGCGGGTCCTCACCACGGACGAGCGCTCGAGCCTCACGCCCGCCACTCTGCGAGGCGAGCTCTTCCAGGACGACCCTGTGCACGCGGCCTCTCTGGGGAACGGTACCCTCGATATCCTGGACAACACCGAGGTGACCCGGGCCGGCGGCCTTCACGGCGTCCACCTTCTGATGAACGTCCATCGCACGGGCGGACGGGTGTTCACCTTCAACCAGATCGCGCTGACCGACAAGAAGGTCCATGCCCTCTATCTATTGGCGCTGGGATGCGAGTCGAGCTGCTACGAGGCCAACAAACGCACCATCGACGAGGTGATCGCCTCGTGGACGATCAAGGACCACTGACATGACCAGACGTGACGCCGGATCGGGCCTGGCATGGCCCGACCAGGACCTGGGACCCACGCCGCCACCGGAGTCCTCGGAACGCCCCCGCGATGACGAGAAGGGCACGCGCCGGCCGATGGCGTGGTGGGACCGGATCAAGTTGATCCTCCTGCTCGTCGGTGCCTGGCTGGTACTGGTGTGGTCGACCATGGAGCGCACGCCGATCGAGCCCTTCCGGGACGCGGTGCGCGACCAGCTCCGTTCCAGCTGGTTCTTGCTCGGCCTCGCCAGCCTGGAGGCGCTGCGGCAGGTCCACTACCTCATCAGCGAGCACGTCGCCTGGTGGCACAGCCTCTGGTCGCAGCGCGTCTTCGGTGGGGCGGACCGGCGGGTCGGCCGCATGAACGACTGGACCCGATACCGCATCGGTCGGGTGCTGCGCCTCCTCCTAGTGCTCAGCCTCCTGTCATTCGTCCTCGGGCGCATCTACCACGTTTCGCCCGCAGTCGCCCTCTTCAAGCTGCCCGCGGCCGTGTACAAGGCGATGCCGCTCGTGCTCCAGCTGGGGTTCGCGTTCTTCTTCATCGCCTTTCAATTCATCGGGCTGTTCTGGTTTCTCTCGAAGGGCGGGACCGACGTCTACATGCCCGGCGATGTCAAGACCCGGTTCTCCGATGTCTGGGGCCAGGACGCCGTGCTCGAACGGGTCAAGGAGAACATCATCTTCCTGAGGCAGCCCGAGGCGATCGAGGCCAAGGGCGGCTACGTGCCGGGAGGCATCCTGCTTTGGGGCCCACCGGGGACGGGCAAGACACTCATGGCGGAGGCCGTGGCCGGAGAGACGAACAACCCCTTCGTGTTCGTTGATCCTGGTGCCTTCACGAACATGTTCATGGGCGTGGGCATCCTCAAGGTCAAGTCGCTGTTCCGCAAGCTACGCAAGCTGGCCTTGCGGTACGGCGGCGTGATCGTCTTCTTCGACGAGGCCGACTCTCTGGGCAGCCGTGGTGCGGTGGCGGGGGCTCCGCCTGTTGCGGGCACCACGATGTTCGACCCGCACGGCTGCAACGGGATGAACTACGCGTCGTCGGGCACGCGCTCTCGCCTGATTACCTCGGACCTCGCGTCAGCCACGACCCTTGAACCGAACCCGCCGAGGGGTTTCATCATGGGCGCGGGCATGGGCGGTGGCGGAGGGGGCACACTGCAGGCTCTGCTTTCCGAGCTCTCCGGCCTGAAGAAGCCGCGCGGGTTCCTCAACCGCCATGGTCGCCGGGCCCTGGGAATGAAGCCGAAGCCTCCGCCGAAGTACCGGATCCTGGTGATCATGGCTACCAATCAGCCCGATGTGCTTGACTCCGCGCTCCTCCGCCCTGGTCGCATAGATCGAATCTACGAGGTCGGCTATCCGTCGACCCATGGACGCGAGCGCACCTACCAGGGCTACCTCGACAAGATCCCCCACGAGTTGACCGCCGACAACGTGCACAAGCTGGCGGTGATCAGCACGCGTGGCACCGGGGCATCCATAAAGGACATCGTCAACGAGGCGCTGGTGATCGCCCTGCGAGACGGCCGTGACGTCGTGACATTCCAGGACATGATCAAGGCCAAGCACCTCAAGGAGCACGGACCGGCAAGCGATTGGCGCTATTCGGATTGGGAGGGCCACGCGGTTGCGGTACACGAGGCGTGTCACGCCGTGGCGATGTACCGCTTGAAGAAGCGCGAGGCGATCGACGTGGCGACCATCGAGCGCCGCGGTGGCACGGGAGGGTTTGTTGCGCCGGTGCCGCTCGAAGATCAGTTCGTGCATTGGAAGACCGAGCAGGAGGCCGAGGTGATGACGTTTGTCGCCTCCTTGGCCGGTGAGCGCCTGCTGTTCGAGGGCAACAACTCTCAGGGAGTCGGCGGCGATCTTCGCAGCGCTACCTTCCTGACGATGGAGATGGTCGGGTTCCACGGCATGGGCGACACAGTGTCGTCCCACGGCGCCTCGCTTGGCTTTCTTGGCCGGCGGCCGGGTGTCATCGTCGAGGACGGTACCGATCGGCAGTTCCTCGAG
>VAXP01000160.1:0-6255 GCA_005884125.1 Actinomycetota bacterium
CCGTGTGTGGCCCACGAACTCCTTCATGAGGGTCTCGCCGAACTCGGTGGCGCAGGCGCCGACGAAGCCGCCTCCGAAGCCCTTGACCCCGGCCACCCCCACGCTCCCCCCCGGGAGCCGGATGGTCGTGGCCTCTCCTTCGAGAACCTGGGCGCCGGCCGACCGCATGCAGTCGGCCACGGCCTGCTGCTGGTCGTAGTGGTAGTCGTGGTTGCCGAGAACGGTGACCACGGGCAGTCCCGCCTCGGTCACGCAGGCCAGCTCGTCGGCCAGCAGGGCCGCCTCGGTCCGCGTCCCGATGCGGGTGAGGTCGCCGGCCAGGAGCAGGAGGTCGGCCCGCTCCTCCAGCCCGGCCAGCTGGGACGAGGTGGCCCCGGCCGAGTCCTCGCCCACGTGGAGGTCCCCCACCGCCGCCACCCTGATCATCGGGGCGGCCTCAGCTGCTCTTCGGGGCCGGGGCTGTCGGGGGCGACGACGGTCACGTCGTTGCGCACCCGCAGGCCGGGGGCGAGCTCGGACACCACCTCGGCCACCGCGGCCCGCCTGCCCTCGGTGGGGACGGTCCCGGTGACCACGACGGTGGAGTCCACGATGTCCACGTGCAGGCCCTGCTCGGCCACCCGCAGGTCCTGAGCCAGCGACTGACGGAGGCGCTCCCCCGTATAAGCGGCCGGCTCCTGCGAAGGCTCGGGTGGCGTCATCTCGTCTCGGTAGAACTCCTACCCATCGGACGCCCGGCCATGCATGGGCTCGGCGCGGGTATGCCCGGGGGCCGGCCCGGGTAGGCGCGGAGGGTCGATGGAAGCAGGCGACCGCCAGTGGGAGGTGAAGGAGCAGACGCTCCTGCGGGCCGTGGACGCCGTGCAGGGCGCCCTGCAACCGGAGCCCTTCCCGTACCTGTTCATGGGCGGCATCGCCTCGGCCATACTCGGCCGGCCCCGCTGGACCCACGACATCGACCTCTTCGTGCGGCCCGAGCACGCCCGCCACGTGCTCGAGACCCTGGAGCGGGCCGGCCTGTCGACCGAGGAGACGGATCCCTACTGGCTGTTCAAGGCCTTCAGCGAGGACGTGCTCGTGGACGTGATCTTCCGCTCCCACGGCGACATCTACCTGGACGAGGACATGTGCGCCCACCAGGTGAAGGGCGACTTCCGGGGCCGCTTCCTTCCCCTCATCTCTCCCGAGGATCTCCTGGTCATCAAGGCCCTGGTCCACGCCGAGTACGGCCCCCGGCACTGGCACGACGCCCTGGCCCTGATCGCCCGCTGCGACATCGACTGGGATTACGTGCTGTGGCGGGCCCGCTACGGGATGCGCAGGGTGCTGAGCCTGCTCTTCTACGCCCAGTCCAACGACCTGGCCGTGCCCGACCGCGTCATCGAGTCGCTCTGCGGGGCCCTGGCCGGGTCCTAGCGGGAGGGCGAATCCCCTCCGGGCCGAGTGGGTAAGTACCGCTTTGTGGCCGACACGAGGAGGATCGTGATGTTGCGAAGCCGACGCCGGCGCAAGTCCCCGTCCGGGCGCCTGGTCACCGGTGTGGTGACGGGCGTGGGCGGCGCCCTGGCCGGCGCCACCGTGTCCCATCTTCTCGACCCGGACCGGGGTCGAGCGCGGCGGGCCCAGGCTCGCGACCAGCTGCTGGCCACGGGCCGGCGCACCAGGCGCAGCATGAGCCGTCGGGCCCGTTACGCGGCAGGGCAGCTGGAGGGCGCCGTCCATCCCAGGCAGGACAGGAGCGACCAGCCCGACGACACCACCCTGGTCCAGAAGGTGCGCAGCGAGGTCCTGGGCCGGTCCCAGTTCGCCGACTGCCTGGTGAGCGTGGACGCGGCCGGGGGCACGGTGCACGTGCGGGGCCAGATCGAGACCCAGGAAGCCATCGACTCCCTGGTGGAGGCGGTGGCCCGGGTGCCCGGGGTGGCGAAGGTGGAGAGCCACCTCCATCTGCCCGGCCAGCCCGCGCCCAACAAGGCCGCGGCCCGGTCATGAACCGGGAGACCAAGCACGGGCCCCGGGCCGACGAGCAACTCGGGCACGAGACCGACCCCATGCTCAAGGGCAGCCCCGTCCCGTCCCACAGCCGGGAGGACATGCAACAGGAGACCCTGTGGGAGGAGTACAGTCCGGCCCCAGCCCCGGACGGGGTCATGCGATCCGACGTAGCCAGGACCGACCCTGATCCCATGGAGGCCGACGCCCGGGCCGAGCTGGACCGCTCCCTGGCCGGACCTGAGTACCCGGCCAGGTGGAGGGCCTGGAGCGGCTGCCCGACAGGCAGCCCTACGGGACCTTCGGCGAGGTGTGGGACGCCCTGCGACACCAGGCCCGCTCCTGACCCACGGCTGCCCAAGGAGGAGAGCATGCGGTCTTCCATTCCCACCCTGCACCCTCTGGCCGTGCACGCCCCCGACCTGGCCCAGGTGGCCGGGGCCGAGGCGCCCGTCCTCACCGTGTACCTGGAGACGGAGGCGACGGCCGACAACGCCTCCCAGCACACGGAGAAACGCTGGCGCTCATTGCGCCAGTCCCTGACCGATCAGGGAGCCGGCGCCGAGGCCCTGGCCCACGTGGACCCGCTCGTCCGCGACGCCCACCTGCACGGGCCCTGCCTGGCCGTGGTGGCCGGCCCCGAGGGTGTCAGGCACGTCGAGCACGGGCCCTGGCCCGTGGCCCACAGCGCGGGATGGTGGGCGCCCCTGCCCCGGCTGGCGCCCATCCTCGAGTGGCGCCAGACGGTGGTGCCCCACGTGGTGGTGCTGGCCGACCGGAGGGGAGCCGACCTGTTCGCCACCGGCTACGGAGGCCCCCAGCTCCACCGGGAGGCAGGCGGCGGCGAGGACCCCATACGGAAGTCGGCGCCGGGGGGCTGGTCGCAGCGCCGGTACCAGCAGCGGGCCGAGAACACCTGGGAGCACAACGCCGACGACGTGGCCCGCCAGGTCGTCCGCCTGGCCCACGGCATCGACGCCCGCCTCGTCATCGTGGCCGGCGACGTGCGGGCCCTGCAGCTGCTGCGGGAGTCCCTGCCCCGGGAGCTGATCGAGCGGGTGGTCGAGGTGGCGGGCGGGCGGGCCGCCGACGGCTCCGAGCACGAGCGCATCGAGGCCGTGGCCCGCGCCGTGAGCGAGGTGGTGGCCCGGGAGACGGCCGCCGTCCTGGAGCGCTTCCGCGAGGAGCGGGGCCAGCACGACAAGGCGGTGGACGGGGCCGCGGCCACGCTCGACGCCCTGGCCCGGGGCCAGGTCGAGATCCTCCTCCTCCGTGACGACCCCGAGAACGAGAGCACGGCCTGGTTCGGCTCCGACCCCGCACCGGTGGCCGCCACGGCGAAGGACCTGTCGGACATGGGTGTCGAGCACCCCCAAGAGGCAAGACTGGCCGACGTGGCCGTGCGGGCCGCCCTGGGCTCGGGCGCCGGGGTGCGCATCGTGCCCGAGGCGGGAGGACCCAGGCACGGACTCGGTGCCCTGTTGAGGTGGTCGGCGCCGTGAGCGAGATAACCGTCACTCCCATGGAGTCGGGATGGTTCGGCGTCCAGGTCTCGGAGGGCAAGGTCGAGACCAGCCACCGCGTCCGCGTCCCCGACGACCTGACCGAGCGCCTCGGTCTGGCGGATGAGGGCCAGCCCGACGGGGTGCAGCTGGTGCGGGAGTCGATGGGGTTCCTGCTGGAGCGGGAGCCGGCCACCTCCATCCTGGAGGAGTTCTCCCTGGACGACATCGCCAAGTACTTCCCCGAGTACTACGCCGAGCTGAGGACCCGCATCAGCGGCTGAGGCTGAAGCGCCTAGGCAAGCCCCAGGGCACGACGAGCCCAGACCCGGTCCTCTTCGCTGGGCGGCCCGGACTCGGCCGCCATGTCAGCCAAGAGAGCGGCGAGCTGGTCGTAGGTGGTCTTGGGTGCCAGGGCGCCGGCGATGTAGGCGGACACGGAGGCAGCAGGGCCCTCGCTGACCGCTCGCCGAGCGGCCGCCACCTGCTCATCGGGCAGGCTCACCACGATCTTCGTCGTCATGCCAGCATCATTCCGGGTTCCCGGTGGTAGAGCATGATGACATCTGCTAACGAGTCAGCGTGGTCCGTACACAGGTGCGCCTGACCGAGCAGCAGGCGTACAGGCTAAGGCGGGTGGCCGCAGAACGAGGCGTCTCGATCGCCCAAGTCATCCGCGAGGCCATAGAGCGTCACGTGTACCCGGAGGCCAGCCTTGCCCGCCGCCAGCGGGCCCTGGCCGCCATCGGAGGCTTCCGCTCCGGGCTCCACGACGTGAGCGAGGCTCACGACCGTCATCTCGCCGAGTAGCGGGAGTGAGGACGTTCCGCGACCTGCCCGCTCCCCAACCATTGCAAAGCAAACGGCCGGGGCGGAGAATCGCTGCGTAAGGCCTGCTGACCCGGGGGGGTATGGACATGGTCGTCGCGGCGGTGGTGATCGCGGTAGTCGTCTTCTTCGCGGCTTTCCTCGCGGGGTTGGCCATCTCCATGTACAACAAGCTCATCAGGCGCCGGAACCAGGTGGACAACGCCTGGGCCCAGGTCGGCGTGCAGCTCAAGCGCCGCCACGACCTCATCCCCAACCTGGTGGAGACGGTCAAGGGCTACGCCACCCACGAGCGCGACACCCTGGAGGCCGTCACCACGGCCAGGGCGGGAGCGGTCAGCGCCCAGACCCCGGCGGCCCAGGCCCAGGCCGAGAACGCCCTGACCCAGACCCTGAAGAGCCTCTTCGCGGTGGCCGAGAGCTACCCGGACCTCAAGGCCAGCGCCTCGTTCGTCACCCTCCAGCAGGAGCTGGACGACACCGAGAGCAAGATCGCCTACGCCCGCCAGTACTACAACGACACCGTGCTGGGCATGAACAACGCCACCGGCACCTTCCCCGGCAACGTCTTCGCCGGCGTGCTCGGGTTCCATCACCAGGAGGCCTTCCAGGCCGCCGAGGAGGAGGCGGGCCCGGTCCAGGTGCGGTTCTGACCCTGCCGTGCTCCTCGCCGCCACCTCGGGCCACCTCTTCCACCTCCTGGTCATCGCCGGGGTCGCCCTGGGCTGCTGGCTGGCCCTGCTGGAGATCCTGGCCATGGCCACCCGGCCCCGCCAGCCTCCTGCCGGCCCGGCGATGCTCGTGGACGCGGCTGCCCAGGTGGAGCCCCCGGCCCTGGTCAACTTCCTCACCAACCACTGGGCCGTGGGCCCCGAGGCGGCGCCGGCCACCCTCATCGACCTGGCCGCCCGCCACTACGTGACGCTGGACGAGGTCGCACCCGACCGCTTCCTGTGCCGCCTGTCTTCCCGCCCCGCGACCGGGGAGAAGCTCACGCCCTACGAGGAGCAGGTGCTCCAACGTGTCCGCGGCCTGGCCGCGGACGGCGTGGTCCCCTGCGAGGCCCTGGCCACGGGAACCACAGAGGAGGCCGACGCCTGGCGCAAGCGCTTCGACCACTCCGTCATGGCCGACGCCAAGGCCCGGGGCCTGTCCCGGGGCCGGTGGACCAAGGCCTCCTACGCCCTCCTGGGCGTCACCGCGCTGGCCCCCGCCGTGGCCATCGGCGCGGCCCTGGCCGCGGCCTCGGCCCACAACCCCCACACCACCGCCCGGCACCAGTCCGGAGCAGGGGACGCCTTCTGGTCGGGGTTCATCGCCTGGGCCGTGCTCATGGCCCTCACCTCGGTCTTCCGGGCCCAGCGGGAGACACCGGCCGGCTCGGTGGCCGCGGCCAAGTGGCTGGGGCTGAGGGAGCACCTGCACGCCGACGCCGCCTTCCCCAACCTGCCCCCGCCCGCCGTCGCCATCTGGGACCGCTACCTGGCCTACGGCGCGGCCCTGGGCGTCGCCGCCGGCGCCGTCCACGCCCTACCGATGGGCCCGGAGTCGGACCGGGAGGCGTGGAGCTCGTACGGCGGGCGCTGGCACCTGGTCCGCATCCACTACCCGCACCTTCTCCGCCCCGGCTGGGGCTGGCACCCGGCCAAGGCCATAGCCGTGTCCCTGTTCTGCGGCGCGGCCGCCTTCGCCGTGGCCCGGGCCGTGCTGTCGAGCTTCTCCCACACGCTGCTGTCCGACCTCCGCTCGGCCCGCTTCTCGCCGCTGTGGGGCCTGTCGGTGGGGATCATGGTCGTCGTCCTGGGCGCCCTGGCCTACGCCTTCGTGGCCGTGGCCAAGCTCCTGAGCGGCGGGCTGGCCGACCTGACCAACCAGCGCGACGTCAAGGGCGTCGTCCTGCGCCTGCGCAAGTACGACGACCGCTGCTACGTCG
>VAXP01000160.1:6309-6824 GCA_005884125.1 Actinomycetota bacterium
AGGTGACGGGGCGCGTGGCCGACCACCTCGGCTACGTGCACAGCCTCGTCGCCCAAGCACCGTCCGGCCCGCCACCCGAGACCCACCCCGCGACGACCGGCGCGGCGATCAAGCCCCAGCTGTCGGGCTCAGGCAAGGGTTCGGCCGTCGTCACCGCCTGCCGGGTGGACGCCGCCCTGGTCCGGTCGGTGACCGGCTGCGACCTCGAGCCGGTGAGCGGCCAGGAGGCGGCCGGGCTTCGTTCCCTGGGGGGCAAGGCGCAGCTGGTCGAGGGGTCCGAGTTCGCCTCCCCCGACGGTCGGGTCATCCTGGGCCTGGTCGAGGGCGAAGGCTCCGCGCTCGACGGCCTGTTCGGCCATCTGGGTTGGGTGCCTCACCAACTGAGGCGAGATGTGCCGGGCGTGGGAGAGCACGCCTTCTGGCTGGGGGGCACGACTCTCATCGCCCGCCAGGCCGACCACACCGCCGTGGCCGTGGTCGCTCTACCCCACATCCCTGCCGACCGCCGGGTGGAG
>VAXP01000160.1:6849-9683 GCA_005884125.1 Actinomycetota bacterium
CTCCTCGCGGCGGCTGGCGAACCGGTCGGGTGACGGCTGATCAGCGAGTTGCCAGATGCCGCAGCATCTCGGCTATCCGGTCGACGTCTTGACTGCCCGCGGCGACGCCGACCACGAAGTCGTACACGGCGTCGTTCGGTAATTGTGTGACGCCGATCCCGTTGATCTCCAGGAACGCAGCCGTCGCCAGCCAGCCCAGTCGTTTGTTGCCATCGACAAGGGCGTGGTTCTTGACGATCGACTGCAGGAGCGCCGCTGCCTTCGCCCAGATGTCGGGATAGGCGTCCTCGCCGTACGCCGTCGTCTGAGGGCGGGCCGCGGCGGAACCAAGCAGTCCGACGTCGCGGATAGGTGGCGGGTCGCCGAGGAGGCCGGTAGCGAGGTCGATGAGATCCTCCAGGTCGAGGTACTCGACCGGCTGGCTCACTTCCCGAGGTGCTCGAGGGCCTCAGCGTGGGCGGCCTTCACCCGCTCGGCGGCGGCGTCCACGCGGTCGCGATGCTCGCCCTTGGCCACGTACTCGCGAACGGCGCGGCGGGCAGCGTCTTGCATGGAGATGCCATCGCGCTCGGCCCGCTCCCGCAACGCCACGTGTTCTTCGTTCGTCAGCCGAAGCGTCATTGCCATAACGCCCCATGGTATCGGAATGATACCGGCTCCTCGACCCGGGTCCACTGCCCCTTACCCGCGGTGACAGGCCAGGTGAATCCTCACACCCGCCCTCCACCACTTCACGTCGCTGCCCGCCTCGGCGACATAGCGCCTTCACCAGCGCGCTGGTCCGGTACAGGTTCAGCGCTCGGCCTCCTCCTCATCAAGGCGTTGCGCTCGGCGACCCAGGACTGGTCTCGAGCCCTTAGGGCCTCACCTCGACAAAGCCCGCGGCTGCGAAGTCGCCATCGAACGCGAGGGCCTCGGTCAGCCCCCGTCGGCGCATCAGAGCGAAGCTCGTGGCATCCACGAACGAGTACTCCCGCTCATCGCGGCGGTCGAGCCACCGCCACGCTTCTTCTTCTACGTCGATTGGTACGTGCAGGACATCAACGGTCTGTGACTCTGCGATCAGGTGATGAGCCTGGCGCGCGGCGGCGTGACCGTCACGCCGCCGCAGAAACGTCCAGACCTCTCCGAGGACATGGTTGCTCACGAGCAGTGGTTGATCGCCCCGCTCCCACAACGCCTTCGCGGCCTCGTGGCGGCTATCGCGCCGCAGCGCGAGCGCCACCCAGAAGCTCGTGTCAGCGAATCTCACGCCTCGTAGATGACGGCGTCAACATCATCGACCGGTTCGGCGTCGGACAGCCCGACGAGCAGGTCGATAGGGTCCCGATCGTCTGCCGGGCCCAGTGCCGCGAGCAGGCTCTGGCGGATCAGAGCAGCCTTCGAGATATTGCGTCGGCGGGCCTCGCGTTCGGCGCGCCTGTCGAGGTCCTCGTCGATATAGATATTGATCCGGCGCATGCGCTCAGTATACACATGTGTGGGCTCATGATGTGTATAACACCCCGGCCTCGGCGGAGTCTTCCGACTCCCCAGAGTTACGAAAGGTTCGTAAAGGATCCTTGCGTAGTAAGGACCGGCAGGGCCATAGTGGGCGTTACGAAAGGATCTCCTCGCTTCCTTTCGTATCACCTTGCCCGACGAAAGGTTCGCCCCGCTGCCCGAGTTCGTCGACCGCCTCTGGGAAGCAAGCGGCTACGGAGCCCGCCGAGACCGCCGGCCCTTCCGATACCAAGCCTTCGTTCCCGACCGCCTCTTCGGCTGGGACCGGCCGCTTGCCAGCCGCGCCGCTGAGGCCGTTGCCGTCGCGACCGCCGCCGTGAGCGACCTTCAGGCTGCCGGGGCGGGCCACGATCTCGAGACCCTGGCCGCTCCCCTCCTTCGTTCTGAAGCGCTTGGCTCGTCATTCATCGAAGGGCTGCGCGCGTCGAACAAGCGGCTCGCGCTTGCGGCCTACGAGCCCCTGGCCGCCGACGGCACCGCCCGAGCGGTACAGCACGGCGACCCTTCGGACTCGACGATCTCCTCGACTTCCACCGGACACTCCTGAGAGGAACCTCGGAGGAGCGCTACGCGGGGGTCCTCCGCGACGATCAGAACTGGATCGGCGGACGGGGGCTGAGCCCTGTGGATGCCACGTTCGTGCCGCCGCCGGAGGACCGCGTTCGGGCTCTACTCGAGGATCTCGTCGGGTTCATCAACCTCGACGACCAGCCGGTCATCGCCCAAGCGGCGATTGCCCACGGGCAGTTCGAAACCATCCACCCGTTCGGCGACGGCAACGGCCGCGCCGGGCGGTGCCTCATCCACGTGATCTTCCGCCGGCGCGGCCTCACCCCGACCTTCGTCCCACCGGTCAGCGTCGTCCTGGCCACGAACGCCCGACGATACGTGGCCGGTCTGGTCGACTTTCGTGAGGGACGCACCGACGACTGGATCGGTGTGTTCGCCGACGCCACCACGACCGCGGCCCATGCGGCCACGCGGCTCTGGGTCCAGATCGATGCATTGCTCGCCGACCTGATCGAGCGGGCAGGCTCACCGCGAGGCGACTCTGTCGCACGCAAGATAATCCTCGGACTTCCCGCCCAGCCGGTCGTGAACGCAGACACAGCCGCACGGCGTCACGACGTGACGCAAACCGCGGCACGGGGTGCGCTGAATCGCCTCCAGGAGACCGGCGTGCTGGTGCCGACCCGGATCGGCCGGCGCCGCGACCGTGAATGGATCAGCGACGAGCTGTTCCAGCTTCTCGACGCCTTCGAGCACAACCTCGCGCGGTAAGGGACCGCGTCTACTGGCGTGCGAACTCGAGTATGAGGTCTATTAGTATG
>VAXP01000111.1:0-5669 GCA_005884125.1 Actinomycetota bacterium
AGACCCGACCGCGCCGGCTCCTCCTTCAACTCGCCCCTGATGGCCGCGCTGGCCAAGGGCCCACCCCGGCTGGTGGCGGGCTCCGACGCGGCGGCCCTCGTCGCCGAGCTCGGCCCCGAGGACGGCGACTTCGTGTCGTCCCGCCTCCACGGCGTGTCACCGTTCACGGGCACCGCTCTGGACATGCTCCTGCGCAACCTCGGGGTGGGCACGGTCGTGGCCACGGGCGTGTCCGTGAACGTGGCCCTCATCGGCCTGGCCATCGAGGCCGTGAACCTGGGCTACTCCGTCGCCATCGTCACCGACGCGGTGGCCGGCGTCCCCCAGGAGTACGCCGAGGCGGTGATGGCCAACACCATGGCCATGCTCGCCACCCGGGTCACGGTCGACGACGTCCTCCGCCAGTGGCAGGCGGGGGCGGGCGCGCCTGGGTCAGGGCCGGGGCCGTGACCACCATCGCCGCCCTCCTGCGCCGGCGGGCCGGCGACACGACACCGGGCCTGCTCTTCGAGGACCGGACGTGGGCCTGGGCCGAGGTCGTGCAGGAATGCGCCGACCGGGCCGCCCTTCTCGTCGAGCGTCGCCGACCCGGTCCCTTCCACGTCGGCGTGCTCCTCGACAACGTGTCCGAGTTCCCCATGTGGTTGGGGGCGGCCAGCCTGGCCGGGGCGGTCGTCGTGGGCATCAACCCCACCCGCCGGGGCGCCGAGCTGGCTCGGGACATCAGGCACACGGCGTGCCAGCTCCTGGTCACCGAGACGGCCCACCTCCCCCTCCTGGCGGGGCTCGACACCGGCGTGGCCGACGAGGACGTCCTCGTCGTCGACCAACCCGGCCACCAGGTCGAGCTGACCCGCCACCGGGGCTCGAGCCTGCCCCGACAGGACGTGGGCGAGTCCGACCTTCTCCTCCTCCTGTTCACATCCGGCACCAGCGGTACCCCCAAGGCGTGCCGGTGCACCCAGGGCCGGCTGGCCGGCATCGGCGAGAAGGTGGCCGAGATGTTCCGCCTCGGCCCCCAGGACGTCTGTTACCTGGCCATGCCCCTGTTCCATTCCAACGCCCTCATGGCCGGGTGGGCCCCGGCCATGGCCGGCGGCTCCGTCATGGCCCTGAGGCGTCGCTTCTCCGCCTCGGGGTTCCTCCCCGACGTGCGCCGCTTCGGCGTCACCTACTTCAACTACGTGGGCAAGCCCCTCTCCTACATCCTGGCCACACCCGAGCGGCCCGACGACTCCGACAACCCGCTGCGTCTCGTGTTCGGCAACGAGGCCGCGGAGACCGACATCGACCGCTTCTCCCGCCGCTTCGGCTGCACCGTTGTCGACAACTACGGCTCGACCGAGGGCGGGGCCACGGTGCTGCGCACGCCCTCCACTCCTCCCGGCGCCCTGGGCGTGGCCCCCGAGGGAACGGTCGTGCTCGACCCCAAGACGGGGCGGGAGTGCCCGACGGCCCGCTTCGACGACCAGGGGCGGCTGCTGAACCCGGACGAGGCCATCGGCGAGCTGGTCAACAAGCTGGGAGCGGCCGGGTTCGAGGGCTACTGGGACAACGACGACGCCACGTCGGCCCGGGTGCGGGACGGCATGTACTGGACGGGCGACCTCGCCTACCGGGACGACGCCGGGTTCTTCTACTTCGCGGGCCGGGACTTCGAGTGGCTGCGGGTCGACGGGGAGAACTTCGCGGCCGCCCCGGTCGAGCGCATCCTGGCCCGCCACCCCGACGTTCTCCTCGCCGCCGTCTACGCCGTGCCCGACCCCGTGGTGGGTGACCGGGTCATGGCGGCCCTCGAGCTCAGGCCCGGGGCCGGGCTCGACCCGGCCGCCCTCTCCGCCTTCCTCGAGGATCAACCCGATCTGGGGACCAAGTGGGCACCGTCCTTCGTGAGGGTGACCGAGCGCCTGCCCCTCACACCCAGCAACAAGGTCCTCAAGCGCCAGCTCCGGCGGGAGCGCTGGGAGTGCGCCGACCCTGTGTGGTGGGCCCCCGTCCCGCCCGCCCGGGGAGGCACCTATCGCCGCCTAACGACCCAGGACGCGGCCGACCTGCGGGCCCAGTTCCGGGCCCGGGGCCGAACCGAGGCCCTGGAGGCGGTGTAGGGACCCTGGCGAGGGCGCTAGTCGACGTGCTCGCCCATGGCCTCGCCCTCCTCGGAGCGGCCCTCCTCCATCAACTCGAGCTCGAGCTCCTCCCGCCTGGTGGTGGGGTCGTCGCGTCCCACCGCGGCGTCCTGCTCGATCTCCCGCTCGCTGAGCTCCTCGCCGCCGGGCTGGCGGCCCCGGTCGGTCATCTCCTTCGCCTATCGCTCAACGGCCGACGGCCCGAGCCAGCTGCTGCTTGTTCATGCGGGAGCGGCCTTTCACACCGCGCTGGCGCGCCTCGTTGTAGAGCTGCTCGTAGGTAGGCCCGCCCGGCCCGCGGTGCGAACGCAGACCGCCGCGGCGGCCCGACGAGATGTCGTCCAGGGAGGAGGGGCTGGCTTCCCGTGCCTCACCGGCGCGAGCCCGCTCCTTGTTGACGGTCCGAGCCGCGAGCTCCTCGGCCTCGTCCTCAGGCCGGCCGCGATCCTCCAGCCCTTCCTTGATGTGCTCGTACTGACGCTCCCGTTTGTCGCTCCATGCCTCCTGCGGCATCGGTCCCCTCCTTTCCTCAGTGGTCCTTCGACGACCTGGCGGCCCGCTGCTCCATCTCCTTCTCCTTGGCCTTGGCGTCATGCGCCTTGGCCTTGGCCCGCTCCTGCGTCGCCTCGCTCTCGGCCTCGCCCCGCTCCTCCTGAGCCTCGCCCTCCTGGCGCAGCTGGGGATCCTCGGTTACGTCCCCCACGACCTTCTTGACCTTACCCTTTGCCTCTTCGAAGGCGCCCATGAGTCCTCTCTCTCGTGCCCGTCGGTTGTAGAGACCCGTACCTGGTGAATCGAGATACCGGCATACCCAGACCCACGCCGCGACCAAACCGATCAGTCGTCGCGCTCTCCGTGATGGACCACCGTCACCTCACCGTCGCTGGTGACCACGCTCACGTGGTCGTCGCTGTACACAGCCGCGGTGTGACCGGACCGGCCCACGTTGGCCGCCGCCGCCACCCGGGTGGGCCCGGCGGCCAGCACGCTCTCCAGGGCGGCCCGCACTTCCTTGGCGATCCTCCGTCCCATCTCGTCCACTGATGCCTCCCTTCGTCTCGGGCCGGCGCTAGGGCGCGCTGGTCGAGGTCGCGCTCGGCGTCGACGTCGTGGTCGTAGGTGGCGCGCTCGTGGTCGTCGTCGCCTCCGTCGTGGTGGTAGTGGTGCTGGCTTCCGTGGTCGGGGCGTTGGGCTGCGTGGGAGCCGTGGGGGCAGCCGTGGTGGACGGCGCAGCCCCCCGGCTACTCACCCCCGGCGCCGCCTTCGTCCCAGGCCCTGCCCCGACCGGCCTCTGGCCCGCGACGACCGACGCGGGCGCTCGCCGGCGGCCGCCGTGGGCCCCATGTTGAGGGCTCAGCCCCGGGGGCTTCAGGCGTATGGCCGTTACCCCCTCGGCGATGGTCCCCCGCTCCCTGGGGGTGATGGGCCGGTACCTGTCGCGGGGAAGCCAGTTGAAGGAGACCAGGGTCATCGCCGCCACCACTCCAGCCAGGGCCAATGCCCGCCGGGCGGGCCGGCCGCTGGTGGACCTCCATATCCACAAGCCGGACTGGCGCGCCATCCGTAGAAAGACGAACTGCAGACCCACCACAGGGACGGCCAGGGCAACCAGCTGCACGACCGCCGAAACGCCCGGCCAGGTGTGGCCGGAGGAGAGGGCCCGCCCCGCCGATCCGTACTGCCGCGCAGCGGAGGACCAGGCCGTGGACATGATCCGGGGCAGGTGCACGAGGACGAGCACGAGCTCGGCCACGAGTACGGGCACGACGACGACCACCCAGGCCGTGACCGCGGCACGGGCCCGCCGTCTGAGGGCGGTGACGCGGCCGTCCTTGGGACCCCGGCGGAAGAGGCCGCGCAGTATGGGGCCGATGCGGGCGTGCAGGTCGGGGACTCCGGTGAGGTCGGCAACGATGTAGTAGCCGTCCAGGCGGATGACGGGCAGCAGCTGGTGTGCCATCTCGAAGTGTTGGATAACCGCGATCAGGAGCAGCGGCTCGAAGCCGGTGCCCAGATAGGCGACAACCGTGCCGACCACGATCACGAGGTTGAAGTACACGCCACCCAGGTCGGTCCTCAGCCGGGCCCGCCGGCCCAGGCGGTAGGTGTCGGTTACGTCGGTGTAGAAGGCGGGCCAGGCCAGGTAGAGGCCACAGCCCATCTTCCCGGGCCGACACCCGCCGTAGCGGCAGGCGGCGGCGTGCCCTACCTCGTGAAAGGCGGCGCCTGCGACCACCGCGCCGGCCAGCACCAGGAACAGGGCGGGGTGATAGATCGACTGCCGCACCGCTTGAGCCACGCCGTGATGGAAGAAGAGCCAGGCGTCCGCGGCCAGGAAGGCGGCGAGCATGCCGACCACCACGACCGGCAGGAACATGGGTTGGAACACCCAGCCCAGAAGGTTGGACACGGCCTCGGGAACGACCGTCAGCCGCAAGCGCAGGCCGAAGAAGGGGTCGGCCTTGGCCCTCACCGGAGGGTCTCCGCCCGCTCCCTCGAGCACGCCCAGAGGCCGCAGCTTGGCCTCGGCCAGGAAGCGAACCTGGTCCCCGTCGATGCCCCGTCGGATCTCGATGGTCAGCTCCGCGGCGATGGCGTCATAGCTCCGAAGGCCGTCCGCCTTGGCGGTGAGGAGGTAGAGCAGCCGGGGCAGCTGGATGACCTGGCCGTCCCCCCTGCGCACCAACGACGGTGGCTCCTTGAATCCCGACCCGTCGTACTCGCCGATGAGCTCGACATCCGGCGCCCGCCGGGGCCGCGAGCCGGCAGCGGCATCCGCCTCGGGTGTGCGTGGATGTGCTTGGCGCGTTTCTGATCGAACCAGGGTCATGCGCTTCTGTCCATGCGCTTGCACGCATGGGGCACGAGCCGCCGGAGGTCGGCGGCCACCTTCTAGGTCGTACCGTCGCGCGCCCCTTCGTCAAACAGGTCGTCGTTTATCGCCTCGGCCAGTCGGGGACACAAGCTCAATGACCCCGGGGCACCGTTCCCGGGGCCCGAGGGGCACGGGGCGGATACCCGGGGAGTGGAACCCGCAAGCCAACCCAAGGAGGAATCCATGGCGGTGGAATACGGGAAGTTCGCGCATGAGGAGCTCGACGTCCTCGCCGGCGAGGCGCTGCCTGACAGGGCCGCTCTGTCGCTGGTCAACGCCAACGTCGCGGCTCCCATCAACCTGGCGCTCGCGCTCAACGTGCTGTCCGACAACTCGGTCGCCTATGCCAGCGCCACCCAGACAGCGCCCATCACCCAGGGCATCTGACCACTGGAGGTGAGAGATGCAGAACCAGAAGTTCACCCGCCAAGAGCTCGACGCGCTCGCCGGCGAGGCCCTGCCCGACAGGGCGGTCATGTCGCTGGTGAACGCCAACCTGGCCCTGCCGATAAACGCCGCGGTGGCAGCCAATGTGCTGTCCGACAACGCCAAGGCCTATGCCGCGGCTGTCCAGCAGGCGCCCATCGGCCAGGGAATCTGACGTGAGTCCCACGAGACGGAGGCGGTCACTGACCGCCTCCGTCTCACGGGGACGGGAACCGTCGGGG
>VAXP01000111.1:5738-34735 GCA_005884125.1 Actinomycetota bacterium
GCAGGCGCCCAGGATACGCGGGCCGCCAGCGACAACGTCGTCGTCGTGAAGAACCACGACACGGGTCAGTTCCGCTGGAAGGCTCGGTCGGCGATAGCTCACGATCCTGGACCCTCTGTGACCAACCAGAACGTCGCTTACGCCTATGCCAGCTGCGCCGACTGCCGTACCGTCGCGGTGGCCGTGCAGGTTGTCATCGTGGAGGGACCGGTCAACGACTTCCGGCCGGCGAATGCCGCGGTCGCCGTGAACGACCACTGCGTGCGCTGCCAGACCTTTGCCTACGGGCACCAGGTCGTGCTCTCGGCCGACGGGCATGCGGATCTCTCCCCCTCTACCGAGCAGCGCATCGATGACCTCGACCGTCAGATCGACCAGGTCGCAGGGTCCAGCGAAGCCTTCGGTCAGATGACGAGCGACCTCGACCAGCTCACCGCCCAGATGGTGGCGGCCGTGAAGGATGACATCAACGGCAACGGCAACGGTGCCAAGGCCGTGGACGCGTCCGAGGGCCGGCAGGTTGAACAGCAAGCCTGACGGCGCTCTCGGCCGTTTAGCGCCGCGAAGCGAAGGGTAGATACGGGCCACTCTGAAATCGCGCCTAATGGGCAAAGGGAGGACTTCACATGGGCCTCATCGCCGTTGGTGCCATCCTCGACTTCGCGGTTGACGTAAACGCACGCGCCGTCGACATCCACACCGTAGGTCTCATCCTCATGATCGTGGGTGCCATCGGCCTGGTGCTGTCGCTGTTGTTCTGGAACAGCTGGGGCGGCTTCGGCGGCGCACGGAGACGGACCGTGGTCTACGACGACGGGGCACCCACCACACGTCGCCGGGTGGTCGACGACCAGTACGTCTGAGCCGCATTCCGGTTAGGGTTCGGGCCCCATGCCGGGCCCCCACTCCGCCGCCGCGTCGCTCACCGACCTCCTGAAGCTCGAAACGCCACCCGTGGCCATGGCCCTGGTGGACGAGCCCCCGGCGGGTGTGCCCGTCTTCGAGGCCTCGGTGCCGTCGGCCTGCACCATGTGGCGGGTGGCGGAACAGGGTGTTTCCTTCGCTCCTTCGGCCGTGCACGGCAACTGCCCCGTGGGGGCATTCGTGCTGGGCTTCGACACGGGCGAAGCCGAAAAGGAGGCCTTGGGCGAGGCCGTAGGCGCCATGACCGAGGCCGGCTACATCGGCCCCGATGAGCCAGCCGCGCTACCCAGGCTCGAGCGACCCCGGGCCGGGGTCCTCTACGGTCCTCTGGCCGAGCTACCCATGGCGCCCGACGTCGTCCTCATGTGGCTCACCCCGGCCCAAGCCATGGTGTTCCACGAGGCCAGCGGCGGGGCCCGATGGGAAGCCGAGGGCAAGGGCCGAGCGACGCGGACCCTGCTGGGCCGGCCCACCTGCGCGGCCATCCCCGCCGCCCTGGAGGGGCTGTCGCCCACACTGTCCCTCGGCTGCCTGGGCATGCGCACCTTCACCGAGGTAGCCGGCGACCGCCTCATGGCCGTCGTCCCCGGCGCCGTACTGGACGACTTGGTGGACGCCCTGAGCGCGGCCGTCGCTGCCAACCGGATCATGGAGGAGCGCTACCAGGCCCAGAAGGCGGCCATCCCTCCCCCACGACGGTAGCGGTCCGCCAAACGGTCGAGCTCCGAGCGGCGAAGACCGACGACCGCCACCGTCACCTCGATCGGGGTGAAGGGGTGAAGCGCACGGGCATCGACTCGATTCCGCTTATGAAGTTCGCCCGGCGGCGCGACAAGGGGCCGCTCGTTGCCCGCTCGACGTCGGGCATCCGAGAGACCAACCTCTCGAAGATGACCTGCAGCTCCAGGCGGGCCAGGCTGTTGCCCAGGCAGAAGTGACTGCCGAAGCCAAAGGCCAGGTGGTCGTTGGGCTCACGTAGCGAGTCGAAACGCTCGGGGTCGGCGAAGTGGCCGTCGTCGAAGTTGGCCGACTCGTAGAGGAGCATCACCTTCTGGCCCGCGGAGAGACGCTGACCGAAGAAGGACCTGTCCGCAGTGACTGTGCGGCACATGTTCTTGATGGGCGACACCCAACGCAACATCTCCTCCACGGCCAAGGGAATGCTCTCGGGCCGGGCCGTAAGCCGCTCGCGTTGGTCCGGGTGCACGAGCAACTGCTCCATCCCACCGCTGATCACGTGGCGGGTGGTCTCGTCCCCGCCCACCAGGATCAGGAGCGACTCGTACACGACCTCGTCGTCGTCCAGGCGATCGCCGTCGACCTCGGCGTGCACCAGGGTGCTCATGAGATCGTCGGCCGGTCGAGCCCGCCGAGCTGCGATGACAGAGCGGGCGTAGGCGCTGTACTCCGAGAAGGCGGTGGCGGCCGCGCCCAGCTGGGCCTCGGTCGCCTCGCCGCCCTGGGCGCTCACCATGTCGTCCGACCAGCGCAGCAGGTCGTCACGGTCCTCGGGCTCGACGCCCAGCATGTCCCCGATCAGGATCATGGGCAGCGGGGCGGCGACGTCCCGGACGAAATCGCACTCTCCCCGCTCGCACACCCGATCGATGATGGCGTCGCAGACCTCGCGGATCTTCGCCTCGCTGTCCCTCACCCGGCGAGGAGTGAACCCCCGGTTGACGAGCTTGCGCCGCTTCCAGTGGGCGGGGTCGTCCATGTCGATCATCATGGGCAGGGGCCCGCTGTCGGGCCGGATGCCTCCGGTGCTCGAGAAGCTGGACGTGTCCTTGGATGCCGCCATCACCGCGTCGTAGCTGGCCGCGCCCCAGACGCCGTGGCTGGCGTCGAACCACACCGGGCAGTGCGTTCGCAGCCACGCATACTTCGGGCGCGGGTCGTCGGCGTAGAAGGCGCCGTCGAGCAGGTCGATGTCCGGCGCCTCGGTCACCACTTTGCCGTGCACGCCCCCTTACCGACCGGCGGGCCAGGACAGGGATGGTAGGCCCGCATCGACGATGTACCTTGCCAGCTATATAGCTCTCGGGCTATGCTAAGGGGGTGCTGGCGACATTCGAGGTCCTGGCCGAGGGCAACCGCAGGCGCATCCTCGATCTCCTCCGCGATCGCGAGCGGCCCGTCGGGGACCTCGTCCGGGCCCTGTCCATCAGCCAACCGGCCGTGTCCAAGCACCTCCGGGTCCTACGCGACGCCGGCCTGGTCGAAGCCCGGATCGACGCCCAGCGGCGCCTTTACCACGTCCGCTGCGAGCCGCTCCAGGAGATCGACCGGTGGCTCGCCCCCTACCGGGCCATGTGGACCACCAGCCTCGACGCCCTCGAGCAGCACCTCGACGACATGGACGATCCGACCGAGCCAGGGAGAAAGGAAGGCCAACGACATGCACGGCGAGCTCGAACAGGCCGGCGACCGGTGGACCCTGCGATTCACCCGACCACTGCCCCACCCTCCTGAGAGGGTGTGGCGCGCCATCACCGAGGCCGAGCACCTGGAAGCCTGGTTCCCGCAACGGGTCTCGGGTGAGTGGGCCGTGGGCGCGCCCCTCCGGTTCACCGATCCCGGCACCGACCATCCGGCCTTCGCAGGTGAGGTTCTGGCCTGCGAACCGCCACGGCTGCTCGAGTACCGGTGGGGGACCGACGTGCTCCGCTTCGAGATCGTGCCCGACGGGAGCGGTTGCACCCTCGTGCTGCTCGACACCATCGACGAGCTCGGCAAGGCAGCTCGCGACGGGGCCGGGTGGCACGCCTGCCTGGATGTGCTCGGGCACCACTTGAACGGCTCCCAGCCACCCTGGACGCCCCGTGAGCACTGGGGTGATGTCCACCCGGAGTACCTGAAGAGATTCGGGCCCGAAGCCTCGACCATCGGTCCGCCCCAGGGGGCCGACGCCACGACCGAGGGCGGCGGCGGCTAGCCCGGCCGCCGCCGGTCACTGCGGTCTCAGGCCGAGCTGGCGGTGAGGAGCTCGTTCATGTTGCCTGAGTAGAAGCGGCCCTTGTCCGCCTCGCTGGTCTCGGTGAGGGTCTCTTCGAACTTGGCCAGCGGGTCGCGCCCGCCCTCTGGATGGGGGTAGTCCGTCGAGAACATGAACAGCTCCGGTCCGACCTGCTCGATCATCCATCCGACCGGCTCGCCCGGGAACGGGGTGAACTTGAGGTGGCGGCGCACGTACTCGGAGGGCTCGGCTTCCAGCCGGCGCAGCGGCTCCTCCGTGCGACGGAAGGCCCGGTGGGCGTGGTCGAGATGGTGCATCCAGGACACGACCCAGCCGGCACCCTGCTCGATGCAGCCGCCTCGCAGGGCCGGGAACCGGTCGAAGAGCCCATCCAGAATCAGCGTGCCCAGGAAGACCTCGGGAGAGTGGTGGATCGCCAGATAGTCCTTGGACCGGATGTTCTCGCCCCCTCCGAGGTGATCGGTCACGGGCATGTCGTTGTTGTGGAAGGCGGGATCCAGGAGGCGCCCTCCCCCACCGACGTGAAGCACGAAGGGGACGTTGGCCCGGCTGAGCACGTCCCAGAACCCGTCCAGATCGGGGTGGGTGGGCGCCCGCTCCCCCGCCGCGGTCGACGGGACCATTATCGCCGCGCACCCGTCCCTGACCGCCTCCTCGGCCAGGGCCACGGCGCGCTCCGGGTCGACCAGAGGCACGAACCCGACGGGAAGAAGTCGCTGGTCGCCGGCGCAGAAGTTGACCATGGCCCGGTTCTGGGCCGCGCTGCCCGCGTACAGGCGGTCGGGGTCCCGGCCCGAGAACATGGCCGTGGCGAAGGTGGCGAAGACGAGCTGGCCCTCGAACCCCAGCAGGTCGAGAACCCGGCTGCGCTCGGCCGGGTCGAATGCCCCCATGGCCTGCCATCCCTTGTCCAGCAGGAGGCGCTCCTCGGCCTCGGCCGCCTTGGTCGGATCGGCCCGCCGGTCGGCGGCGCGGGCTGTGGCGCCTTCGAGGACGGGCTTGAGGGCTTCCATGCCCTTCCTGCGCAACCGGTCGCGCTGGGCCGGATCGATGAAGCCGTCGAGGAAGTCGGCCAGCTCCATCACGTGGCTGTCGGCGTCCAGGATCGTGCGCTGCCCGGCGTATGCCATTGGTCCTCCCCAGGTCTGACGGGCCGCTACTGGTCGTGGCCGGTGACATTCTGTCACCCGGCCTGTGACAGAATGACACCGTGGGCAGGGCACGTGCAAGGGCCACGGCCGTGGCGAACGGCAACGCCGAGCCGGCACGGCTCCCCCGGGCCGACCGGCGAGACGCCCTGCTCGACGCGGCCGCCGCCCTGCTGGCTTCCGGCGACGTGGAGGCGGTCTCCATGGAGGCGGTGGCCGAGCACGCGGGCGTGAGCCGGCCCCTCGTGTACAAGCACTTCGCCAACCGGAGCGAGCTGTTGGCCGCCGTGTACCAGCGGGAGTCGGCCGTTCTCCACGCCGAGCTGGCGTCCCAGGTCGGCGCCGCCGACACCGTCGAGGAGATGTTCCGAGCCCTGGCCAGCGGAGCCCTGAGGGCGGAAGCGAGCCGGGGCGCCGCCTTCGCCGCCCTGCGGGCAGCCGGCCTGCGGACCCGCGAGCGACGCCAGGAGCAGCGGCGGCGCGACAGGACCACCCTGCGCTACTTCGCATCCCGAGCCGTGCGCCAGCTCCACATGGACGAGGAGGTGGCCAAGACGGGAGTGGCCATCTTCCTGGGCGCCATCGAGACCGTCCTGGCCCGCTGGCGGCTGCGGCCGACGGCCGATCATGCGACTCTCCTCGAGGACACCTACGTCGCCCTCGTCGTAGGTGGCCTGGAGCACCTGGCGCAGGACAACCCGAGCACCCAATGGAGCCCGCCCAGCCGTGCGCTGAGCGCTGATCGGAGGTAGCAGTGGCCTGGGACTTTTCGACCGACCCGGAGTTCCAAGAGAAGCTCGACTGGGTCGAGCAGTTCTGTATCACCGAGATCGAGCCGCTGGACCTCGTGTTCCCAGGCGCGGCCTGGTCCCGGAACCCCAAGATCAAGGCGCTGGTGGATCCCCTCAAGCACCAGGTCAAGGACCGCGGCCTTTGGGCCTTGTTCCTCGACACGGAGCTGGGCGGCCCGGGGTTCGGTCAGCTCAAGCTCGCCCTGATCAACGAGATCCTTGGCCGGTACGGATCTGCGCCGGTCATGTTCGGCACCGCTGCGCCCGACACCGGCAACATGGAGATGCTGGCGGCCTACGGCACCGACGAGCAGAAGAAGCGCTGGCTCCACCCCCTCATGAACCAGGAGATCTTTTCGGCCTACTCCATGACCGAGCCCCAGGGCGGGTCCGACCCCAACTTGTTCAAGACCCACGCCATCCGCGACGGCGAGGAGTGGGTCATCAACGGTGAGAAGTGGTTCACGAGCGCCGGTCGCCGCGCCGACATCCTCTTCGTCATGTGCACCAACGGCATGTTCGTCGTGCCTCGCGACACGCCGGGCGTAGAGATAATGGACTACCCGCCCACTCACAACCACATCCGTTACAACGACGTCCGCGTTCCCCTCGACCACCTGCTGGGACCCGAGGACGGCGCCAAGGTCCTGGCTCAGCGCCGTCTGGGCGGAGGTCGCATCCACCACGCCATGCGGACCGTCGCCCAGGTGAAGCGGGCCTACGACATGATGTGTGAGCGCGCCCTCAGTCGTGAGTCACACGGCAAGGTCATCGCCGACCACCAGATGGTGCAGGAGGCCATCGCCGATTCCTACGCCGAGATCAACATGCTGCGCCTCATGGTGCTCTGGACGGCGTGGACCATCGACAACTCGAGCACCCAGGCGGCCCGTACGCAGATCGCCGCGTGCAAGTACACCTGCGCCAAGGTCCTTCGGGAGGTGACCTATCGGGCCCTCCACATCATGGGCTCGCTGGGCACGACCAACCTGACGCCCCTGCAAGCCATGTGGGCCAGTGCACCGACGATGGCCATAGCGGATGGCGTCGACGAGGTGCACAAGGTGACCGTGGCCCGCAACGTCCTGAAGGACTATCGCCCCCACCCCGGCCTTTGGCCGACCGAGTATCTGCCCGCCAAGCGCGAGGAGGCCAAGAAGAAGTTCGCCACGATCCTGGCCGCCGATCCGGACCTGGCCACGAGGGCAGACCGGGCCGAGCGGGCCATGATGCGGGGCTAGCGACAGGCGGTCAGGCCGGGGCCGGACCGGGGCTGGGCAGGTCCACGACCGGCACATGCCGGTTATGTCGAGGACCTTGGTCGTCATCGACGTCGGTGAGGTCAGCAGCAGGTCGCCGCCTTGGTCTCGAGTCCGCTTGAGGGCTCCCACCAGGACTCCGAGCCCGGTCGAGTCGATGAAGCCCATATGGGCCAGGTCGACGACGATGCGGCGGCCGGGGTTCTCGGCGATCACCTCGGTCAAGGCCCGGCGCAGCACCGGCGCCGTGGCCGAGTCCAACTCCCCCATCACCCGAACGACGGGCAGCGGTCCCCCGGTTTCCACCGACACCTCGAACTGCTCCTCTGCATCCACTGGGTTCTCCTGAACGCGCAGACCAGATGCCCGTCGCGTTGCTGTTCACCGCGGCGGGGTCCGTGCGATCCAGATACCCCCTGGGCCAGGCACATCAAACGCCAGGCACATCACACGTGGAGGACCTGGCGCCCGACCCGGGGCGCCCGTGCCGGCTGAGCCTCGGCCCTCAGGTCCTCTTGGCCTTGCCCCCGGCGAACAGCTCACGCCAGTCGTGAGCGGAGATGTCGATGTCGAACCGGCTGGCGGCGGCCTGGATCCGCTTCCACGCCCGGTCCCGTTCCGTGTCGGTCACGCCCTCGACCTGGTCGAAGCGGGCTATGGCGTTGCGGACGTGGGCCGCATCAGCGAGCGGCTCCTTGCGCTGCTCGGGAAAGGCGAACTCGGACTCCGTCAGGTCGTTCTCCTCTGCCGTGGACACCCCCTGGGACCGGCGGGGCGCGCTCTCGCCGCGGGCCCGGGCGCTCTGCACCTGCCGTGCCTTGGCGATGTTGCGGCGGGCCGCCTCTTTCTGTCGAGCTGTGGCCATGTCGATCCCTCCCGTCACGAGCGACGTCCTCGGTTCGACCGGTTCCCCCGCTCTCGCCGTTAGGAGTCATGTACCCGCCGGGGCCGGCCGGGAACCGCTCGGGCGCCGCGGCTCTATCCCGGTCTCCGGGCTATGAGCAGGAGGTGGGGGCTGAGGGCCCGCAGGCAGGCTTCGCTCTCCACGGCCCGAATCGACTCGAGGATCACCTCGCGCCGCTCGGGGTCTTCCCACTGCTCGGCCAGCTGCGGCAGCCAGGCGCACAGCCCCTCCACGCCGACGATCTCGACGGTCCTCAACCTGGCCTCCGCCGCCTCACTCATCAGCTCGTCGGGATGGTGGAGGTAGGCGGTGGTGAACCACCCCGGATGGCGGTCCGGGTTCCGGTGCTGGCCCTCGGCCAGGTCGCGTTCCACGATCGACCGGAAGGCGGGGTCGAACAGGAAGCCGCGGGCCAGGCCGTCGAACAGGGAGGCGAAGCGAGAGATGGCCGCGGCGAAGACCAGGCACCCGGGCTTGGCCACCCGGCCCGCTTCCCGCAGGGCACGAACGCGATCGCCCCGGTCGGTGAGGTGGTAAAGGGGCCCGAGGAGCAGCACGGCGTCGAAGCTCTCGTCGGCGATGTCCAGCTGGCGGGCGTCGCCCAGCTCGGCCCTGACGCTCAGCCCTTCCTCGGCCAGGGCACGGGCGGCCTGGACGTGACGGGGGACCAGGTCGACGAGCAGAACCTGGTGACCGGCTTCGGCCAGCCATCGGGCGTGGGCCCCGGTCCCTCCTCCCACGTCGAGCACCTGAAGAGGCCCGGGGGGAAGGTGACGGCCCACGATCTCCCTGGTGCGGACCAGCTCGAGCTGCTGGTATCCCCGGGTGATGCGCCCGCTCTCGTCGTAGTCGAGCTCGTAGTGCTCGACGATGTCCGCCGCCTCGCTCTCGCCGTCCACCACGCGCCAGCGTAGAGCGCGCCGCGGTCGGGCCCAGGGGCCTCTGCCGACTCCTTCCTAGACTGCGGGGATGAGCGCCGACACCAGCCAAGACGATCTGCTGCGCTCCACGATGCCCTTCGCCCGCACCCTGGGCATCCGGACCGTGGCCAGCACGCCCAGCGAGGTACGGGCCCGGCTGGACTGGGCCGAGGAGCTGTGCACCTCGGGTGGGGTCCTCCACGGCGGGGTGATCATGGCCCTGGCCGACAGCACCGGCGGGGCGTGCGCCTTCCTGAACCTGCCCGAGGGGGCGGCGGGGACGACCACCATCGAGTCCAAGACCAACTTTCTGCGGGCCGTCCGAGCCGGCCACATCGAGTCCGCGTCCCGGCCGCTGCACGCCGGTCGGACCGTGGTGGTGATCGAGACCGACGTGGTCGACGCCGACGGTCGCCTGGTCGCTCGCGTCACCCAGTCCCAGGCGGTGCTGCGGCCGGCCTAGCCACTGGCGACGAAGGCGCGCTCACGGGGCCAGCCACTCGGCCCGCCACACGCCCCCTTGGTCCAGGCGGTGACGCACACGATCGTGCAGCCGATCGGGACGACCCTGCCAGAACTCGAAGGTGACCGGCACCAGGCGGAAGCCGACCCAGCGGGGAGGCCGGGGTACGGGCCCGCCCCCGAAGCGCTCGGCCACCTCGGCCACACCGGCCTCGAGCTCCTCCCGTCCGCTCACGACCTGGCTCTGATGCGACGCCCACGCCGACAGCTGGCTGCCACGCGGGCGTCCGGCCCAGTAGGCGTCGGTCTCCTGCCCGCTCACGGCCTCGACCGCCCCCTCGACGCGCGCCTGGCGTTCGTGGGAGGGCCAGAGGAACACCAGCGCGGCTCGGGGGTCGTTCGCCAGCTCGGCGCCCTTGCGACTCTCCCCGTCGGTGTAGAAGACCAGGCCGCGCTCATCGAGGCCCCGCAGCAGGACGGCCCGGGCCGCGGGCGCGCCGCCGGGCCCGGTCGTGGCCAGCACCATGGCGTCGGCCCAGAAGGGCTGCGCGGCCTTGGCCTCCTCGAGCCACGCCTCGAGCTGGCGAAAGGGCTCGACCTCTGACATCAACGAGATCCCCCCGGCAAGCCGTTCCGATCAGTCGAACGTGAACTCGCGGTAGAAGGCACCGAGCACACCCTCGTCGCCCAGGCGCTCGACCTCGGCCCCGGGGGGACGCTGGTAGAGCACGAGCTCGAGATCCGACACCGCCCCCCGCAGGGCGAGGTCGGCCTTGGCGTGGCGCCTCTCCACCTCCACGCCCTTGGGCTGAAGGGTGACCAACCACTCGTCCCCGCTGTCGGTGGCGTGGAGGTGGAGGGTCTCACCCGAGGCCTGCCCGGAGGACCGGGCCGCGACCGACATCATCATGAAGATCTCATCGATGCCGTCGCCGGCCAGGGCGGCCTCGATCGCACCTCCGGCCCCCCGGGTCGTCTGGGCGTCGAAGCGATGCACGGCCAGCTCGTGGGCGCTGCGCCGGGCGATGAAGCGAGCGGTCTGGTCGTCCGGCTTCCACGTCCACACCGCCGTCTCCGGGGCCGTGGCGCGCAGGCCGGTGACGAGATGGGGCGAGACCTCGGCGAACCAGGGGGCCAAGGCGGCGCCGGAGGGCGGATCGGGAAACGGGGTCTTCGTCCTGCCCGTACCCTCGCAGAGCACGTGGGTCCAGAAGCCCGCGAACTCACCCATGTGCCTGGTGAGGTCGGCCAGGGTCCAGTCCGGGCAGGTGGGCACCCGCACGTCGAGCGGTCCCGCCCCCAGCACCGCGGTGATGGCGCCCAGCTCGCGCTCCACCGCCGCGACGTGGTCCAGATAGTCCATCCTCGAAGGCTACCGGGGGGTCACCGGACGGCTACCTCGACACGCCTCGGCCGGCGACGGGCGAAGCGCTTCACGCCGGTTTGGCCACAGGTGCAGCGCCAGTGGAGCTCGAGATCGTCAGGGCCGTTGACCAGAGCAGCGATGTTCTGGTCGAAGAGGACGACGGTGGAGCGATGACGGGCGCAGTACACATCGAACATGGGGCCATCCTGAGCCTTGCCACCGACGACCACGAGTGGCAGAATCGCCTATGTGCGGAAGAATACTGCCAAGCCTCGCCGGCGGCGCCGGACGGTCGCCGTGGTGGTGTGCAACGGCGTGTCGCCCTTCGAGTTCGCCGTGGCCTGTGAGGTGTTCGGCAGCGACCGATCCGACCTCGGCGTCCCCTGGTACCGATTCCTGGTCTGCGCGGCCCAGCCGCCACCCATCACCACGCAGGCCGGCTTCACCATCAGCACGGCCCAACACGATCGTCGTTCCCGCCAATGCCCGCCAGGGAGAGAACGTCGAGGAGCTGCTCGACGGGCTGCGGAGCGCCCATGGGCGCGGGGCCAGGATGATCTCTCTCTGCACCGGCGCCTTCACCCTGGCCGCCGCCGGCCTGCTCGACGGGCGGCGGGCGACGACCCACTGGAGGCAGGCCGACGAGCTCGCCCGCCTCTATCCCAACGTGAGGCTGGACCCGGGCGTGCTCTACGTGGACGACGGCGACATACTCACCTCGGCGGGCACGGCCGCCGGCATCGACCTGTGTCTTCACGTCGTTCAGCAGGACTTCGGCGCCGAGGTCGCCAACGCCGTGGCCCGTCGCATGGTCGTGCCCCCCCACCGGGACGGCGGCCAGGCCCAGTTCGTGGACGCTCCCTTACCCGACCTCCCTTTCGCCGAGCCGTTCAACGAGACGCTGGTGTGGATCCAGGGCCACCTCGACCAGCCCATCTCGGTCGAGAACCTGGCCCAGCGCTCGGCCATGAGCCCTCGCACCTTCGCCCGCCGCTTCCGAGCCACGACGGGGACGACGCCGCACCGGTGGGTGGTCGGCCAGCGCGTCCTGTTCGCCCAGCGCCTGTTGGAGACGACCGAGCTCCCGGTCGAGCTCATAGCCAGCAGGTCGGGGTTCGGGACGGCCACCAACCTCAGGCAGCACTTCCAACGCCTGGTCCGCACCTCGCCCCACGCCTACCGGCGCACCTTCCGGGTCGGGCGCGCCGGCTGAACGTGGGCCATCAGCCCGCGGGCTCGCGCTCGTCGGTCGTCGTCGTCGGCAGCGGCTTCGGAGGCCTGGCCGTGACCAAGGGGCTGCGCCGGCTCGCTGTCGACGTGGTCGCCGTCGACCGCAACAACTTCCACACCTTCCAGCCCCTGCTCTACCAGGTGGCCACGGCCGGGCTCGACGCCGAGAACGTGGCCGCCAGCGTCCGGGGGATCTTCGCCGACCAGGCCCGGTTCGACTTCCGCTGCGCCGAGGTGAGCGCCGTCGACCTCGACCGCCGGTGCGTCATGGCCGGGAAGGTCCGCATCCCCTACGACCGTCTGGTCCTGGCCGCGGGCGCCACCTCGTCGGACTACGGGGTCCCCGGGGTGGGTGAGCACGCCTTCTTCCTCAAGACCCTGGCCGAGGCGGTGCGCCTGCGCAACCACGTGCTTCGCCAGTTCGAGGACGCCGCCGCCGATCCCTCTCTGGTCGACCAGGGCGCCCTGACGGTCGTGGTGGTGGGCGGCGGGGCCACCGGTGTCGAGCTCTCCGGCGCTCTGGTGGAGCTCTTCGGCCACGTGCTGGCCAAGGACTTCCGGCGCCTCGACATCAGCGCGGCCAAGGTCGTTCTTCTCGAGGCGACCGACCACCTCCTGGGCGCCTTCTCTCCCCCCTCGCGGGCCTTGGCCCTCCGCACCCTCACCCACCGCGGGGTAGACGTGCGCTTCGGGGCGGCCGTGACCCGGGTGGAGCCGGGAGCGGTGCACCTGGCCGACGGCAGCGCCATCTCCACCCGCACCGTGGCCTGGGTGGCCGGTGTCCGCCCCGTTCCCCTGGCCGAGCGTCTGGGCCTGCCGACCGATCGATCCGGCCGTCTGGCCGTCGAGCCCGACATGCACGTGCCCGGGCATCCCGAGGTCTTCGCCATCGGGGACCTGGCCGGGGGCTGGCCTCAGCTGGCGCCTGTCGCCATACAGCAGGGACGGCACGTCGCCCGCCAGATCGCCCGCGCCCTCGAGGGACGGGAAACCCGGCCCTTCCGCTACCGGGACAAGGGCACGATGGCCACCATCGGGCGCAACGCGGCGGTGGCCGAACTGCCTCTCGGCGTCCACCTGGGCGGCTTCGTGGCCTGGGTCATGTGGCTGGTTCTGCACCTCGTGACCCTGGTCGGCTTCCGCAACCGGGCCTCGGTGTTGCTCAACTGGGCCTGGAACTACCTCACCTACGACCGGGGAGCCAGGCTCATCTTGCAGGAGACAAGCCCGCTGGAGGGGACCAGCCCGCTGGAGGAGCCCAGCCCGCCCCGCTGAGCTCTGCGGGGAGTTCCGTCAGGGCCCGAGCGCGCCCACCTGGGCCACCGAGGTGACGTGGTCGTGGTCGGCGAGGTGGGGGCATAGGCCGAGGGGGTCGAGGTGGATGGGGCGCAGTCCCGCGGCCCGGGCCCCGTTGACGTCGTAGAAGACGGTGTCGCCCAGGTACCAGCATCGCTCGGGCTCGACGCCGGCGCGCTGGGCCGCCAGCCAGAAGATGGCGGGGTCGGGTTTGGCCACCCCGACGACGTGAGAGTCGATGACGACCAGAGCCTCGGTCAGTCCGCCCCGCCCCGCCTGGCAGACGCCCCCCTGGAGGAGCTCGTGCTCTACGGTGCCGACCGAGTTGGAGATCACACCGATGGCCATGCCGCTGGCCGCCAGCTGGCACAGACCTTCGACCGATCCGGGGAAGACCCGGCTCCAGGGGCCCTCGCGCCGGCGCAGCTCCATGGCCGCATCGGTGGCCAGCGGGCCGGGGACTCCCAGAGCGACGCAGTACTCGGCCCACCACCGCTCCCTCCACTCCGCGCTCTCCACGACCGAGGCGTCCATGCGGGCCACCGCCTCGTAGTAGACGCGATCGAGGACTGAGCGGTCGACCGCCAGCCCCACGTCTTGGAGGACGCCCACGATCAGGTCGTGGTCGGGCGAGAGGAACACCCCTCCGGCGTCGAGGAAGACGCACTGGGGGACGGCCTGGTCGGGCCCGGCGAGGTCGGGTTCGGGCACGCCCCTCCCCTAGCCCGCGGGCGCCAGCTCGGTCAACACGCCCGAACCGCGGCTCGCTACCGTGGGGAGCGGACGGCACCGGGAGGGGGCGATGGACCAGGACGGGCCTGACAGAGCCGCCGGCCCGGCTCCGCCGGGCGGGATCGACGCCCGCGCCCTCACCGCCTGGCGCAAGGTCCTGGTCGAGGGGCACGAACCGCTCAGGCGGGCCCATCGCCTCTTCCGCCACCTGCCCGGGCCGCCCCGTTGCAAGCTCTGCCACAACCCCTTCGGCGGGGTCGGGGGCCGTCTCGTCCGTGTGGCGGGCTTCCGGCCTTCCAGGAAGAACCCGAACCTGTGCTCGCGGTGCTGCGACACGCTGCCCCCCGGCGGGCTGGAGATCGACATCGCCGTGCTCTTCGCCGACGTGCGGGGTTCGACCGCCCTGTGCGAGCGAATCGGGCCGGGCCCCTTCGCCGAGCTCCTCAACCACTTCTACCGCATCGCCACCGCCGTCCTCATCAGGCACGACGCCATAATCGACAAGCTGATCGGCGACGAGGTGATGGCCCTGTTCGTGCCGGGCATCGCCGGCACGGCCTACCGGCGCCGGGCGGCCATGGCCGGGGCCGACCTGGTGGCCGCCCTCTCGCGGGATCCTGCCCTACCCGTAGGGGCGGCCGTGACCGCGGGCGTCGCCTACGTCGGCAACGTCGGCGCGGACCACGTGGTGGACTTCACCGCCCTGGGCGACCCGGTGAACACCGCCGCCCGCCTGCAGGCCGAGGCCGGTCCGGGTGAGGTCCTCATCGCCGACGAGGTCTACCGCGACATCGGCGACCTCTTCCCCGGGGCCGGGCACCGTGAGCTGAGCGTGCGGGGCCGGGCCGCCCCCATCGGCGTCGGAGTGGTCCGGGTCCAGGTGTGAGCCGGGGGTGGCGGCGCGGGCGGGGCCCGGCCCCCGCCGGGGTCCCAGGCCCGGGCGGCTTGCTGAGCGGGTTGCGGGTGCTCGACCTGACCGTGTGGCGTCCGGGCCCCTACGCCACCCAGCTCCTGGCCGAGATCGGCGCCGACGTCATCAAGGTCGAGCCTCCGGGGGGCGACCCCATGCGCGCCTATCCCGAGCTGTTCGCCAGCCTCAACGTCAACAAACGCAGCGTGGTGCTGGACCTCAAGGAGCTCTCCGGGCGGCGCCGCCTGCTCGAGCTGGCCGCCGACGCCGACGTGGTCGTGGAAGGTTTCCGCCCCGGCGTCGTGCGGCGCCTGGGCGTCGGGTACGAAGACGTCCGGGCCGTCAACCCCACCGTCGTGTACTGCTCGGTCTCGGGCATGGGCCAGACCGGGCCCCTCAGCCTGGCGCCCGGCCACGACCTGAACTACCAGGCCTGGGCGGGCGCCCTCGCCCCGGAAGGGGGCCCTCCCGTCGTCCCGGCGCTCCCTGTAGCCGATCTGGCCGGGGGGATGGCCGCGGCCTTGGCCATGTGCGCGGCGGCCTTCCGCCGCCTGCGGACCGGCGAAGGCGAGCGCATCGACGCAGCCATGGCCGACGTGCTGGCCACCTGGACGGGAGCGGACCGGCCCCAGGCCGCAGGCGTGGAGCAGCCGGTGCCGGGCGTTCCCGGCTACGGCACCTTCGAGGCGGGCGACGGGCTCCTCCTCGTCCTCGGCGTCCTCACCGAGGACCACTTCTGGCGCTCGCTCTGCGACGTCCTCGGGCTCGCCCGGGACCGCGACCTGGGCTTCACCGAGCGCATGAAGCACGTGGTCGAGCTCCAGGGTCGCATAGCCGTGGCCATCGCCGGCCGGGGCCGTGACGAGCTCGTCGCCGACCTCCTCGCCGCCGACGTGCCCGGGGCACCCGTCCTCGACCGTCAGGGGATGCTCCGCTCCGATCATCTGCGCGAGCGGGGGGTCGTCACCGCCGATCCCTGGAACGAGGTCGCCACCGGATACCCCGTCCGCTTCGAGGTCCACCCCGCCGCCCGGGACAGCGCCGCCCCCACGCCCGATCAGAACCGGGGCGAAGGCTTCCTCCCCCGAGCCTGAAGGCCCGCCCGCGCCGGCAAGGACGGCCCCGCTCGTCCGCGTGGAAGGGGTGTAGAACTTCCCCATGGAACCCATCAACCTCTTCCTGCGGGCCATCGACCAGACGGGACGGATCGTGGCCGGCGTCAAACCCGACCAGCTCGGCCTGCCCACGCCCTGCGCCGAGTGGGACGTGCGAGCCCTGCTCAACCACACCATCGGCGCGGCCCAGATGTTCAGCGACGCGGCGCAGGGCAAGCCCTTCGAGGGCGCCCGCTTCGCCACCGACCTCGTCGGCGACGACTCCGCCGCGGCCTACGACCAGGGCGCCGGCCAGTTGCGAGGGGCGGTGGGGAATCCCGGGGTCCTCGAGCAGATGTGGACCATGCCCTTCGGAACCGTGCCCGGCGCCATCGCCGTCGCCATCGCAACCGTCGAGGCCGAGCAGCACGGCTGGGACGTGGCCAAGGCCACGGCCCAGCTCGTCGACTTCGACCCCGAGCTGGCCGAGGCCGCGCTGGCCAACGCCCGCATGATGCCTCCCGACCAGGCCCGCCGGGCCGGCGTCTTCGGCCCCGAGGTCTCCTGCTCGGCCGACGCCGCCGTCCACGACAGGCTGGCCGCCTTCCTCGGGCGCCAGCTCTGACCCCGATGACCGCCACCGCCAAGGTGGAGGTCGCGGGGTACTGAGGAGCGCGCCCTACGGACGGCGGCGGAGCGGCGCTGCCAGTATCAGGAGGCGCTGGCCGGTACGGCCTGGGCGCACACGATCTGGCGGAGATCCTCCACGGCCCGGCAGAGGGCGTCCACCTTGGCCTCGAGGGACTCGAGCTGGTCGGACCTGGATGTAGCGCCCCGCTGCCCCGCTCGAGCCTTGAGCTGCTCGTAGCAGCAGCGCAGCATGCGGGCGCTGTCGCGTTCCTCGGCGATGTAGCGACCCAGCAGCTCTCCGGTGCGGATGTCGATGGAGTGGTTCTTGAAGACGTCGTCGAAGACGTCGGGGCCCTCGCCGGTGTCGAGCCGGTTGAGACCCAGCTTCTCCATCTTCTCGAGGTCGGTGCGGTCGGAGCCGGCGACGCGCATGCGCTTGGCGAAGCCCGGGTCCTCCTTGTCACGCACGGAGTAGCCGAGCTCGTTGATGCGCTTGGCGAAGCTCATGCCGTGCTCGCCCTCGCGGCCGGCCACCGTGCGCAGCACGGCCCGCACGTCGGGATCGGGTGTCACCTCGATCCAGGCGGTGAGGTAGGCGTGGGCCCCGGACTCACCGACGGCGATGGCGTTCAGCAGCCCCAGGTAGCTGGGCTTGTCGGACATGGCGCTCCTTTCCCCAACAGGAGGCCGAAGCTACACCAGACGCCCGGAGCGGCCTCCGGGCGCATGAGACACTCCCGGCCACGGTGACGCGCGCCCACCTCCTCGCCGCCGGCCACGCCACCCTCCACGGGCTGGGCGCGCCCGCCGCCCTGGTCCTCCTCCTGCCCATGGAGGCGGGGGTCCCCATCCCCGTCCCCTCCGACTTGGTGATGCTGCTGGTGGGCGAGCGGGCCGCGGCGGGCGCCTTCCCTTTGTGGGCCGCGGTCCTGGCCCTGGAGGCCGTCGCCGTGCTGGGCACCGCGGCGCTGTTCCTCGCCTGCCGGGGGCCGGGACACGCCCTGGTGCAACGGCTCGGCCCCCGCGTCGGGCTGACCGAGGAGCGCCTGGGCCGGGTCAACGCCCTGCTCGAGCGCCGGGGGCGCCCGGCCCTGGCCGTGGGCCGGGGCACCCCGGGCCTGCGCACCATCACCGTGGTGGCGGCAGGGGGCTCGGGGCTGACCTTGAGGAAGGCGCTCCCGGCCCTGGCCCTGGGCTCCAGCGCCTTCCTCCAGCTCCACCTCTTCCTCGGCTACGTCCTGGGGGGCCCGGCCCGCCGGGCCATGAACCAGGCCCGGGGGCCGGCCTTGGCCGTGCTGGCGGCCCTGGTCGTGGGCGGGGTGGTGTTCTGGGTCGTGCGCCGGGGTGGCAGGCGGGGCGGGCAGGCCTGGGCCGAGGCCTGCTGCCCGGCCTGCCTGGCCCTGGGGCTGCTGAGCGAGCGCCAAGCCGAGACGGCCGGCGCCGTGTAGGGCCCGGCCGTCGCTCGCCCGGTTCAGGTGGGGCAGGCCACGGCCAGGGCCCGGGCGGCCTTGAGCTCGGTCTCGGCCCACTCCCCTTCGGGGGTGGAGTCCCACGTGACCGCACCTCCGGTCCCGTAGCAGAGCCTTCCCTCCTCCCACCAGAAGGTGCGGATGGCCACGTTGAGCTCGCCCCGCTGGCTGTCTCCGTCGACCCAGCCCACGGCGCCGCAGTAGACGCCCCGGGGTACGGGCTCGAGCTCGGCGATGGCATCCAGCGCCGCCAGCTTGGGGGCGCCCGTCACCGAGCCCGGAGGGAAGCCGGCCCGGACGAGCTCGGCCCAACCCACCTGAGGGCGCAAGCGGCCCCGGACGGTGCTGACCAGGTGGAAGAGCCCGGGGTGGGCCTCCACCGCCCACAGGGCGGGGACCTCCACCGAGCCGTACTCGCACACCCGGCCCAGGTCGTTGCGCACCAGGTCGACGATCATCACGTTCTCGGCCCTGTCCTTGGCCGTGAACCCGCCGGGCCGGGCCGCGGTCCCCTTGACGGGCCTGGACTCGACCACGCGCCCGTGGCGACGGAGGAAGAGCTCGGGTGACGCCGACGCGACGAACACGCCCGCGCCGGGGAGCACGACGGTCGCGGCGTGGGGTGCGGGATGGCCATGGGCCAGCACGGCACCGAGCTCGACGAGGTCGCACCCTCCCCGGAGGGGCGCGCTCAGGCGGCGGCACACGTTCACCTCGTAGACGTCGCCGGCGGCGATGAGCTCCCGGACGGCGAGCACCGCCTTGGCATGCTCCTCCCTGCTCATGCTCGAGACCCACGACGCTCGCGCCGGGCCCGACCAGCCCCATGGCGACAGCCGAGCGGGGGACGACGCAGCCCCGGCGCGGGCGAAGTGGGCGCACACGGGCGGGGCCGAGAAGGGCAGCACCACCACCCACGACCCGGGAGAGTCGAGGGCGGCAACGTCATCGGTGGTGTCGACCAGGTCGGTGAAGACCCGGCCCCCCACCCACGCCACACCTTCCACGGCCCCATCCTGGTCGCGACGGAGGTGTCGCCGCGGCGGCCGACCCGGGGTTCGGTAGCCGGGGCGGGCCTGTCAGGGGGAGTCGAGCCCGAGCATGCGGATGGCGTTGCCCCGCACGATGAGCTCGACGCTGTGGTCGTCGAGCCCCTTCATCTGCTCCTCGGCGATCTGGCGGGTGTTGGGCCAGGTGCTGTCGGAGTGGGGGTAGTCGCTCTCGTAGGTCACCCGTTCGACACCGATGTCCTCCAGAGACCGCAGCCCGTGGGGGTCGCTGAAGAAGCACCCGTACACGTGGCGCCGGAACAGCTCGCTGGGAGGCTCGAGGACCTTGTTGGCCACGCCGCCCCAGGCCCGGTTCTCCTCCCACACCACGTCGGCCCGCTCCAGCACATAGGGGATCCAGCCGATCTGGCCTTCCGAGTAGGCGATGACGAGCCGGGGGAAGCGGGTGAACACACCCGACATGAGCCAGTCCACCAGGGAGTAGGCGGCGTTGGCGAAGGTCAGGGTCGAGCCCACCGCGGGCGGGGCGTCGGCCGAGGTGGAGGGCATCTTCGAGCTGGAGCCGATGTGCATGCAGATGACCGTCCCCGTCTCCTCGCAAGCGCGGAAGAAGGGATCCCAGAACCCGCCCGGGTCGTGGACCGAGGGCAGGCCCAGGAAGGGGGGGATCTCGCTGAAGCAGACGGCCCGCACAGCCCGGCCCGCGTTGCGGCGCACCTCGGAGGCGGCCAGGTCCGCGTCCCATAGGGGGATGAGGGTCAGGGGGATGAGGCGGCCGCCGGAGGGGCCACACCACTCCTCCACCATCCAGTCGTTGTAGGCCTTGACGCACAGCAGGCCCAGGTCCCTGTCCTTGGCCTCGGTGAAGGTCTGGCCGCAGAAGCGGGGAAAGGTGGGGAAGCACAGCGAGGCGTCGATCCAGTTGGCCTCCATGTCCTCCAGCCTGGGCCCGACCTGGAAGGCGCCGGGGCGCATCTGCTCGTAGGTCACCGCTCGCAGATCGACCTCGTCGCGGTCATAGCCCACGGCCGCGTCCAGGCGCAGCAGGGGCCGCCTCAGGTCCTCGTAGAACCACCAGTCGGCATCGGGGCCGTCGCCGGGGTTGCCGACCCGGGGCGAGAACTTGCCGCCCACGAAGCTGATCTCCCCCACCGGGGCCCGCACGACCCTGGGCCCAACCTCGCGGTACCTGGACGGCAGGCGATCGGTCCATACGTCGGGCGGCTCGACCACGTGGTCGTCCACCGAGATGATCCTGGGGAACTGCTCCATGGGCGGATGGTAGCCCTGCACCTGACGAAGTGTCAGGTGTGCGGGCCGCGCCGGGAGAAGTCGGGGTTGAAGGCCCGTCTCCCGTGGGCATCGAACTCCCTGCCCAACTGCTCGATGTCCGCCGGCGTCATCCTCTCGTAGGCGCTCCCCTCGTCCCGGCGCCAGTACACGGGGTCCCTGCCGCCCCAGGCCGACCGGCGCAGGAGCTGCCTGTCGACCTTGTTGGTCCCGGTGAGGGGCATGGCACCCACGACGCGGACGAAACGGGGCGCCCACTTCGTGCCCAGGTCGGGCTGGGAGGCGAGGAAGGCCTCGAGGTCGGTGGGGAACAGGTCGCGGCCGCGCTCCCAGCGGCCGTCGAGCTCCAGTGCGGCCATGACCTGGTCACCAGTACGGACGTCGGGCACGGGAAAGACGGCGGCGTTCACCACGCCTGGGAGACGGGAGAGGATGCGTTCGATGGGAGCGGAGGCGAAGTTCTCGCCGTCGACCCTGAGCCAGTCCGACGAGCGCCCGGCGAAGTAGAACCACCCGTCCTCGTCCCGGTAGGCCAGGTCGCCCGTCCAGTACCAGCCGTCCCGCAGCCGGGCCCGGTTCGCCTCCTCGTTCTTGTAGTAGCCCTCGAACGCCCCCGCCCCGCCCCGGTTGACGATCTCGCCGATGGCCCCGTCGCCGTTCACCAGGCGACCGTGCCCGTCGAAGCGGGCCCGGGGGCACTCCTCGCCCGTCCGGGGCTCGACCACGGCCACGTCCACACCCGGCCCGGGCGGGGGCAGGCCCAGGGCGTCGGGGGGCGTACCGGGTTGACGCAGGATGGTCACCACGCCCTCGCTCGAGCCGTAGTTCTCCACCAGGGGGCAGCCGAACCTGCGCTCGAAGTCCTCGCGGTCGCGAGCCGACGCCTCGGTGCCGAAGCCCAGGCGCAGGCGGTTGTCCCTGTCCTGGGGGCTGGCGGACGTGGTCAGCACGTAGGTCAGGGCCCGGCCCACGTAGTTGAAGTAGGTCGCCCGGAAGCGGCGGACGTCGGGCAGGAAGCCCGAGGCCGAGAAGCGCCGGCGCAGGGCGACGGTGGCCCCGCTGGCCAGGGCCGGGGCCCAGTTGGCCATGATGGCGTTGCCGTGGAAGAGGGGCATGGCCTCGTAGAGCACGTCCTGGGCCGTGATCCCGAAACGCTCGGCCGCGGTGGATGCGATGGTCGCCAGCCTGCCCTGGCTGCACACGACGGCCTTGGGCGCGCCGGAGGAACCCGAGGTGAACAGGAGCAGGAGCGTGTCATCCGGGTCCGCTCCGCTCGCCTCCTCCGCCCCACCCCCGGACCGCCGGGCCCGGCGCAGCAACCTGCGGTACCTGCCGTCCACGGGCCCGTCCACCACCACGGTCCGCTCCGCGGGCAGGCCCAGGTCGAGACCCGCGATGAGGGGGAGGTGGCGCCTCTCCGTGACCAGGAGCTGGCAGTCGGTGTGGCGGATGTCGCCCGCCAGCTCCTCGCCCTGGCGGGTGGGGTTGATGCCCACCACGACGGCGCCGGCCAGGGCCGCCCCCCCGATCCAGAACAGGTACTCGGGCACGTTGTCGAGCAGGACGCCCACGTGGAAAGGGCCGGGATGGCGCAGGGCGCGGGCCACGGCCGCCCGGCGCCGGGACTCGACCACCACCCTGCGCCAGCTGTAGCGCTCGTTCTCGAATAGGAGCCCGGGACGCTCGTCGCCGGCCCGGGCCAGGAGCAGCTGGGCGACGGTGGTGCCGGGCGCCACGGGCTAGACGGCGGGTCGGGAGCTCACCCCGGCCAGACGATGCTCTGCAGCTCGGTGTAGGCGTGCAGGCCGAACTCACCGCCGTCTCGCCCCACCCCGCTCAGCTTGAAGCCTCCGAAGGGAGCCTCGTGGTTGCGCTGGGCGGTGTTGATGCCCACGTTGCCCGAGCGCAGCTGGCGCGCCACCCGGTAGGCCCGGGCCGTGTCCCGGGAGAACACGTAGTCGTACAGGCCGAAATCGGATCCGTTGGCGATCTGCACCGCCTCCTCCTCGGTGTCGAAGGGCAGGGCGGCGATGACGGGCCCGAAGATCTCCTCCTTCACCGGGGTCATGGAGCTGGTGCACCCCGCCAGCAGGGAAGGCGCCACGTAGAACCCCTTCTCCAGGCCGGGGCCATGCGGCCTCGTCCCCCCCGCGACCACCTCGGCCCCCTCCTCCCGTCCGAGCTCGACGTAGCGCTCGACCCGCTCCCGTTGAGCAGCGGAGATGACGGGGCCGATCACGGTGGCGGGATCGGTGGGTGGGCCCACCTTGAGCTTGGGGGCGGTGGCAGCCAGGCGCTCCACCAGCTGGTCGTAGACGGGCCGGTGGAGGATGGCCCGCGTGGGCGCGGTGCAGATCTGCCCGGAGTGAAAGGCCCAGACGCTCACCAGGGCGGTCACGGCCGCGTCGAGGTCGGCGTCGTCGAAGACCAGGCACGCCCCCTTGCCTCCCAGCTCCAGGAGGAGGCGCTTCATGGTCCGGGCCCCGGCCTCGTAGATGCGCACGCCCACCGCGGTGCTGCCCGTGAAGCTGATCATGTCCACGTCCCGGGAGCCGACCAGGGCCGCGCCCACGTCGGGCCCCGCGCCCGTGACGACGTTGACGACGCCCGGGGGGAACCCCACGTCGTCCATGATCCCGGCCAGCTCGATCACGGCCAGCGGGTCCTGGGGCGCCGGTTTCATGATGACGGCGTTGCCCGTGGCCAGGGCCGGGGCAACCTTGCCCGCCATGTTCACCAGGGGGAAGTTGTAGGGCGAGATGCAGGCGACCACGCCGACGGGCTGGCGGGCGGCCAGGGCGCCGATGAGCCCGCCGGGCGCGAGGGGCGTGGCCGGCATGGCCGAGGGCGGAAGAGCGATGTCGAGGTTCCGCGTCGCCCTCCGGGCGTAGTACTCGAAGCGGCTCACGGCTTGGGGCACCTGGAGCTGGGAGCCCACGGCCACGGTGGCTCCGGTCTCGGCCATGACCAGGCCCAGCAGGTCCTCGCCCCGCTTGCGCAGCTCGTCGGCCGCGGCCTGGAGCAGGCGCCCTCGGTGCTCGGGGGCGGTGGCCGACCACGCCGGGAAGGCTTCCCGGGCCGCGGCCGCGGCCTGCTCGGCGTCCGACACCGAGGCCTCGGGCGCCCGGGCCACGGTCTCCTCCGTCGCCGGGTTGACCACCGGGTAGGAACCGGCGCCCCCCTCCACCCAGGCGCCCCCGACCAGGAGCCGGTAGGGGCCCGCGGCCGTGCTCGCCGCCCTCGCCGTCACCTGCCCGCCCGCGAGCGCGGTGCGGCCGGCCGCTTCTGCTCCGGGGGCTTGCGCCCCGTCACCCCCCAGTGGATGAAGCGGGCCACGTGCTCGGACAGGGTGGCCGTGCGCACACCCCAGAACTCGAAGCCGTAGCGATGGGCCGCGGTGTGGGCCAGCATCGACACGAGCACGTAGGCCGAGGCCGTGGGGTCGACCTCGGGCCCGAGCTTGCCCTCGTGCTGGAGGTCGCCGACCACCTCGACGAAGGCCTGGGTGATGCCCGACAGGGCCCGGGTGCGCAGGCGCTGGAAGCGAAGGTCTCCCTCCTCGGTGGCCAGGTCGACGACGCGGAACACGGCCCTGTGCTCCTCGTAGAAGTCCAGGAATCCCTTCACGATGCCCCGGGAGGTCTCCATGGCCCGGTCGCCCCGCCAGTCACCCCGCACCAGCTCGGCCAGGGCCGCGCCGTCGGCGGCCAGCTCCTCGGCCAGAGCCAGCACCGCCTGCTCCACGTCGGCGAAGTACTGGTAGAAGGTCGCGGGGGAGGTGCCCGCCTCCCGGGCGATGTCGATCACCTTGATGTCGCGGTAGGAGGTCGACGACAGCAGCTCGGCCGTGCAGGCCAGCAGCCGGCCCCGGGTGGCGATGCCCCGCCGGCCCGGCACCCGCCCGTCGGTGGCGCGGACCAGGCTCGCCTCGCCGCTCATCGCTCTCAGGCTACGGCTCGCGCTCAAGGCGAACCCACAAGACGGGGGGCGACCTCGGCTCCGAAGGCGGTGAGCTGGTCGACCTGCTCGTCGCAGGAGCGGGCCTTGAACCTCACCTGCACGTGACCCACCCCCATGGCCTTGAACTCCAGCAGGGACTCGGCGATGCGCTCCGCCGTACCCGACACCACGTGGGGCCCGACGTCCCAGGCCGGATCGCCCACGTAGAGGAACTCGCTGATGGCACCCAGCTCGATGGGGGCCTCGCCTCGCACCCGGCGACGGTGCTCGAGGATGTAGGCGATCTGCTCGGGCATGTGCTTGCGGGGCGTGCCCTGCGGAAGCCACCCGTCCCCTCTCACCGCGGCCCGACGCAGAGCGGGGGGCGAGGAGCCACCGACCCAGATGGGGGGACGGGGGCTCTGCGTGGGTCGGGGACGCACGCCCACGTCGTGCACCCTCCACGTGGGCGTGTCGACGTCGGGGAACTCCTCGCTCAGCCTCGAACTCCTCGGCCACGTGGCCCGCGCCCACACCCACGACCACTCTCCCCGCCGAGAGGTGGTCGAGGGTGGCGAAGGCCTTTGCCGCGACCAGGGGATGACGGTAGGCGAGGACGTACACGTGGGACAGGAGCCTGATCCGGCTCGTCGCCGCGGCCAGGAAGCCCAGGGTGGCGATGGTGTCGGACCAGTGGGTCCCCATGGCCCCGGCCAGCCGCCTGGGTATGGCCACGTGGTCGCACACGGCCACGTACAGGAAGCCCGCGTCCTCGGCCGCCCGGGCCATGCGCACCAGCTCGGAGGGGCCCGCGGTCCGCTCCCAGTCGGCGACGAACATCGAGCTCTGGGCCTGGATGGGCAGCTGGATGCCGTAGGCCAGCTCGCCCTTGGGCACGATCGACGGTCCGGACGTCCCGACCACGCTCACGATGCGCCCCTGGGCACGATCGACGGTCCGGACGTCCCGACCACGCTCACGATTCGCCCCTGGGCACGAGGCTCGCTCCGGTCATGAAGCTGCTCAGGCGGTGGACACCGTGGTCGTGTCCCGCCCGGCCCGTAGGACCGTCCCCGGGGTCGAACCCACGGGCTTGCCGTCGACCACGGCCTCCACCCCGTTGACGAGCACCCTCACCACCCCGATCGACCCCGCCGTCAGCCTGGGCGCGTCCCCAGGCAGGTCGCGCACCAGCGCCGCCTGCTCGCTGTCCACCGTGTCAGGGTCGAAGACGACCAGGTCGGCGTGGTATCCGGGCGTCACCCTGCCCCGGTCCCTCAGGCCGAACAGCCGGGCGGGAGCGTCGGTGACAAGCTGCACGGCCCGCTCGAGCGGGACCAGGCGCCGGCCCCGGATGGCGTCGCCTATGAAGCGCGTCGTGTAGGGCGCTCCGCACATGCGGTCCAGGTGGGCGCCCGCGTCCGAGCCCCCGATCATGGCCCGCCCGTCGTCCCACACCTGACGGCGCAGCTCCCAGCTCTCGGGGTCGTTGTCCGGGGCCATGGGCCACAGGACGGTGCGCAATTCGTCGTTGACCACCACCTCGACCAGGGCGTCGAAGGGCGCCAATCCCCGCTCCGAGGCGATGTCGGCCACGACCCTGCCCTTCAGACCCTCGTTGGCATCCGAGTAGGTGTCGCCGATGACGTAGCGGCCGAAGTCGGCCAGCCGGCGGAACACACCCGCCTCCTTGCTCGTGGCCCGCTCCAGCATGTTGGCGCGGGTGGCCGGCTCCTGGAGGCGGCGGATGCGGTCGGGAACGGGGAGCGAGAGGATCTCGCCCCACCCGGGGATGAGGTTGAGGGCGCAGTAGGTGCGGAAGCTCATGTTCATGGGCACGAGCACGGGCATGGTGAGGGCCACGATGCGCGCTCCTGCAGCCAGGGCCCGGGTGGAGGCCTCCAGCTGTCGGGTGACCCGTTCGGGGGCCCGGCTGTCCACGGTGAGGACGTTCCAGTTCAGGGGGCGGCGGGCCGCGGCCGACATGGCGACGAGCAGGTCGATCTCCTCGTCGCTGAAGGTGTTCAGGCAGCCCTCGACTATGCCCTCCAGGGTGGTGCCCTCGTGCTCGCCCACCGCCGCGCACAGGGCCAGGAGCTCGTCCTTTCCGGCCCAGCGAGACGCCACGGGCTGGCCGTCTCCGTCGGAGTGGGAGGAGGACATGGTCGTGGAGAGGCCCAGGCCACCGCTGGCGATGCTCTCGTGCAGCACCCGCACCATGGCCGCCAGCTGCTCGTCGGTGGGCTTGTCCCCCACCGCGCCGGGACCCATGACGTAGCGGCGCAGGGCGCAGTGGCCCACCATGAACCCGGCGTTGACGGCGATGGAGCCCTCCAGGGCTTCGAGGTACTGGCCGAAGGTCTCCCACTTCCAGCTCACGCCCTGCTCCAGGGCGGGCAGGGGCATGCCCTCCACCTTGGCCATCATGCGCCTGATGTAGTCGCCGTCCTCCGCCCTCAGGGGGGCCAGGGTGAACCCGCAGTTGCCGCCGATCACGGTGGTCACCCCGTGGACGTTGGATGGTGAGGCCCACGGGTCCCAGAAGAGCTGGGCGTCGTAGTGGGTGTGGGGATCGACGAAGCCTGGCGCCACGACCAGACCGTCGCCGTCCAGGGTCGCGGTCGCGCTGTCGTCCAGGTCGCCCACCCCGGCGATGCGGCCGGCGGTCACCCCGACGTCGGCCCGCACACCGGGGGCACCGGTGCCGTCCACGACGGTCGCCCCCCTGATCAGGTAGTCGAGCATGGTGCCTCCATCGAAGCCCTCGGACGGGCGCCCGCTCCGGGCCGAGGAAAGGTGACGATCCGTCAGATCGTAGCCGACGCTGCTACCGTCCCTCCTCCGTGCCGCCACCGCCCCTGCTCGCCGGCACCCGCATCATCGAGTCGTCCATGCTCGGCCCCGGCGCGGTCACGACGCACCTGGCCGACATGGGGGCCGAGGTCATCAAGGTGGAGCCGCCTGGGGGCGACTACATACGCCAGATGACCTGGCCCCTGGTGGAGGGCGTGTCCCTCATGCACCTCCACATCAGCCGGGGCAAGCGCAGCATCGTGCTCGACCTGCGCACGACCGAGGGCGTGAGCACCTACCTCGATTTGGTCCGGGGCGCCGACGCCGTGGTCGAGGCCATGCGCCCGGGAGGCCTGGAGCGACGGGGGCTGGGCTACGAGCGGCTGCTGGAGGTCAACCCCCGCATCGTGTTCTGCACCCTCTCGGGCTACGGCGTGACTGGCCCCTACCGCGACCTGCCCAGCCACGGGATCGCCTACGACGTCTGGGCCGGGCTGGTGCGCCCCGAGGTCGACGAGGACGGCTTCTGCTCCATGCCCGAGCACCCGTCCGTGGGCATCCACGCCGGCCCCCTGTTCGCGGCGCTGGGACTGCTGGCCGGGCTGGTGAGGGCCCGGGCCACAGGCCAGGGGTGCCGGCTGGAGGTGGCCCAGTCCGACGCGGCCGCGGCCATGGACTGGCTGCGCAGCGAGACCTACCGGGCCTACGAGCGCCCCGAGTCCGAGGTCACGGGCAACCCGGCCGACAACTACGAGCGCCGGGCGCCGGGGACTGCGGGCATGCGGGGCGGGGTGCGCTACCAGTTCTACGCCTCCAAGGACGGCCACATATTGTTCATGGCCTCGGAGCAGGAGCTGTGGCGCAACTTCTGCACGGGTGTCGACCGGGCCGACCTCTTCGAGCGCTGGCCCGGCGCCCGCTACGGGGACCACGCCCGGGGCAACACCGAGCTGCGCTCCGAGCTGGCCCGGATCTTCTCGGGGCGGACCACGGCCCAGTGGGTCGAGCTGGGCAAGCGGGTCAACACACCCATCGCCCCCGTCAACACGCCACAGACAATCGCCGACGACCCCCAGTTCCGGGACCGCCTGCCCTGGCTCGGCGCCGACCGCTTCGGAGCGGACCTCCTCCCCACGCCGATCAAGCTGGTCGACGAGGAGCTACCGGTCCTGACGCGGGCGCCCACCGCCGGCCAGCACACCGAGGAGATCCTGCGCCAGACCCTGGGCTACGACGACGACCGCATCGACGCCCTGCGCGCCTCGGGCTCCTTTGGCTGATGAGGTCTCGGTGCGCTACGGCGTGACCATCTTCGCCACCGACCGCTCCATCGCCGTGGCCGAGCTGGCCCGGGCGGCCGAGGAACGGGGCTTCGACTCCCTGTGGGTCCCCGAGCACACCCACATCCCCACCAGCCGGCTCACCCCGCCGCCCACCGGCGACGCCGAGCTGCCCGAGCAGTACCGCCGGTGCCTGGACCCCTTCGTGGCCCTGGCCGCGGCCGCCTCGGTGACCGAGCGCCTGCGGGTGGGCACGGGCATCTGCCTGGTGGCCCAGCACGAGCCGCTGGCGACGGCCAAGGCCGTGGCCAGCCTGGACACGGTGTCCGCCGGCCGCTTCACCTTCGGCGTCGGCTTCGGCTGGAACCGGGACGAGATCGAGAACCACGGGGTCGACTTCGCCCGGCGCCGCCACGTGGCCCGAGAGCACGTGCTGGCCATGCAGCGCCTCTGGGCCGAGGACGAGGCCGCCTTCTCCGGCGACCACGTCCGCTTCACTCCCAGCTGGTCATGGCCCAAGCCCATCCAGCGCCCGTGGCCCCCGGTCCTGATCGGAGGGGCGGCCGGGCCCAC